>JAGBYW010000092.1 GCA_017628555.1 Bacteroidaceae bacterium
GACTTGTGGCGCAACATGTTGTAGGCATACGCGATGATGGTGGGGAATTTAGAAACGAGTTCCACACTTTGGCGCATGAGGTTGTCGCGAGAGGTATCGTCGGGTGTAGTATCGAAGGTGTATAGTTCTAAAACACTTCGTGAAAGAATGTTCATGATGTTGTTACCCTCGAGTTCAATGATGTGGAGAATGGTCTTCTGCTCCAACGGCATATTGTCGATGAGCAGGGCGCGGAAGTCCTGCAACTCTTCGGGGTCGGGAAGCTTACCAGAAAGGAGGAGGTAGGCAATTTCTTCGAATCCAAAGCGCTTCTCGTTCATGATAGCATGGGCGAGGTCTTGGATTTCGTAACCACGGTAATAGAGTTGTCCGTCAATAGGTTTGAGTCCCTCCGCAGTACGTTCGTACCCCACAACATTACCGATGTTGGTGAGTCCTACGAGCACCCCCGTACCGTCTTCATTGCGGAGGCCACGCTTTACGTCCAATTTCTTAAACAAGTCCGCATCAATCTTGATGCAACTCTTCATCTCGTCCGAGAGTTTGTAAACAATATATTCTTTCTTTTTCATAGGGTGTGTCTTCGTTTAGTATTTGAGGTTGTGGTGGGGTCGGTTAAACCTGGATGAGTTCCACAAGCTTGTCCGCAAATTCCTTGGTGCCCAATGGTTTTCCGTTGTTCATGAAGCGTGCCAAGTCATTGGTGGCAAATCCGCTTTCAAAAGATGTCTCCAAAGCCTTGTTGATACATTCTGCAGCTTCCTTCCAACCTAAGAACTCAAGCATCATTACAGCAGAAAGAATGATGGAGCAGGGGTTAGCAATATTTTGTCCTGCAATGTCGGGAGCAGTACCGTGAGTTGCTTCAAAGATAGCGGTGTTCGTGAGGTAATTGATGTTAGCACCAGGGGCAATACCGATGCCTCCCACCTGTGCAGCAAGCATATCGCTCACATAGTCACCATTGAGGTTGAGTGTGGCGATAACGCTGTATGCTTCGGGTTTGAGAAGCGCATTTTGGAGGAAAGCGTCGGCAATACAATCGTTGATCTTGAGTTTGCCATGCTGCAGGGCATCCGCAAATTCTCGCTCAGCAAGTTCGTATCCCCATTTCTTAAATCCACCTTCGGTAAACTTCATAATATTCCCCTTGTGTACGAGGGTCACAGTGGGGAGGTTATTTTCAAGTGCGTAAAGGCACGCTGCACGTACGAGGCGCTCCGTACCTTCTTTAGACACGGGCTTGATGCCAAAGGCAGACGTTTCGGGGAAGCGCACCTTGTTTACTCCCATTTCCGTATGGAGAAAGTCAAACACCTTTTGCGCTTCGGGAGTGCCTGCCGCCCATTCGATGCCGGCATAAATATCTTCAGTATTTTCGCGGAAGACAACCATGTCCACACGTTCGGGATGCTTTACGGGAGAATCGACACCCTTAAACCATCTAACGGGGCGCTGACACACATAAAGGTCGAGTGTTTGGCGCAGGGTTACGTTTAGGGAGCGCATACCGCCACCAACGGGAGTCGTAAGCGGTCCCTTGATGCCGATCTTGTATGTTTGGAATGCCTCCAGCGTCTCATCGGGGAGGTAAGTGCCCTGCGTGTTGAACGCTTTTTCGCCAGCGAGCACTTCTTTCCAATCAATTTTTTTACTACCGCTGTAACACTTTTCTACGGCGGCATCAACTACTTTGAGCATAGCGGGCGTGATTTCGGCACCAACGCCGTCGCCCATGATATAGGGAATGGTTATTGTTTGCATAGGAGGAAAAAATGTGCCCCACCTAAATCCTCCCCTAAAGGGTAGGACTTTCTATCCTGATAGGAACCTCACCCTTAGGGGGAGGTTGGAGGGGTTTCTTGTCTACTCGTACCTTGTTAACTTGTCTACTTATTCTTCATATTCAGCGCCGCTCCCGCCTTAAACCATTCAATTTGTTGCTGGTTATAGGTGTGCTGTATTTCGGTGGTTTCACACGTATCGTCGGCATGATGGAGTGTCAGTGTTAACGTATTGCCGGGTTGGATTGCTGAAACATTGATGCTCAGGCGGTCGTTTTCCTTCACCTTTTCGTAATCAGCGGGGTTCTTAAAGGTAAGGGCAAGAACGCCTTGCTTTTTCAAATTTGTCTCGTGAATGCGTGCAAAACTCTTGGCAACGATGGCACGGATGCCGAGGAATCGAGGTTCCATTGCCGCATGCTCACGACTGCTGCCTTCGCCGTAGTTATCTTCTGCCACAACGATACTACCACCCTGCGCTCTGTAGTCGAGTGCGGCCTTATGTACGGTTGTCACTTCGCCCGTCGCTTGATTTCTTACGGCATTAGTTTCCCCCGTAAAGGCATTAACAGCGCCCATGAGGCAGTTTTCAGAAATATTCTCGAGGTGACCGCGGAAGCGCAACCAGGGACCAGCCATAGAGATGTGGTCGGTAGTACACTTGCCCTTCGTCTTAATCAAGAGGGGGAGGGCTGAGATATCCTTTCCGTCCCACGCCTTAAAGCGCTCCAATCGTTGCAAGCGCTTGCTTCCGGGATTGATATAGGGTTCGTCAGCACCCTCTTGGGGTGCAATATACCCGTTGTCGCAAGTGGCGAATCCCGAAGAGGGCAACGCATCTCCTTGGGGAGTAGCAAACTTAAACGCACCGATGGTGTCGGTAATGGGGTTGAAGGTCAACTTTCCCGAGAAGGCCAGCGCCACCGCCATTTCGGGCGACACGATGAAGGCATGCGTATTGGGATTGCCATCTGCGCGCTTCGCAAAGTTGCGATTGAAGGTCGTCACGATCGTGTTGCGTCGGGTGGGGTCGGTAGTCTTGCGCTTCCACTGTCCGATACAAGGACCGCAGGCATTGGTCATTTCTATCGCCCCCGCCTCGCGCAATGTCTGCAACAAACCGTCGCGCTCCGCTGTCTCACGAATGAGCTCCGAACCAGGGTTGATAATGAGTTGCGCCTGGGGTTGGAGTCCCGCTTCCAGCGCTTGACGCGCCACAGAGGCAGCACGCATCAAGTCTTCATACGAAGAGTTGGTGCACGAACCAATCAGCGCAACCTCTACCGCCTCGGGGTAATCATTAGCCTTCACATATTCCTTCATAGCGCCCACGGGAGTTGCCGCGTCGGGGGTGAAGGGACCATTTATATAAGGAGTGAGTTCCGAAAGGTTGATGTCAATCACCTCGTCGTAATAGCGCTCGGGATGTTCCGCCACTTCGGGGTCGGCACACAAGTCCGCCGCTACGCTGTTTGCCAGCGTTGCCACGTCCTCACGCCCTGTAGCGCAGAGGTATGCCGCCATCTTTTTGTCGTAAGGGAAGAGACTCGTGGTGGCGCCCACCTCGGCACCCATATTACATATCGTTGCTTTGCCCGTACACGAAAGCGTCGCTGTGCCCTCGCCGAAATATTCGATAATGGCATTCGTGCCCCCCTTAACGGTAAGTATGCCCGCGAGTTTGAGAATGACGTCCTTTGGCGACGCCCATCCGCTCAGCGCTCCCGTGAGGCGCACACCGATACGGCGGGGAATGCGCAACTCCCATTCCATACCCGTCAAGACGTCTACGGCATCTGCGCCACCCACACCGATGGCTATCATGCCCAACCCACCCGCATTTGGCGTGTGCGAGTCGGTGCCTACCATCATACCGCCCGGGAAGGCATAATTTTCTAACACCACCTGATGGATAATGCCCGCTCCAGGCGCCCAGAACCCCATGCCGTAGCGTGCCGCAGCGCCCTGCAGAAAGTCATACACCTCCGCATTTTCGCGCAGCGCACAGGGTAAGTCCGCCTTGCTACCGTCGCACGCGCAAATCAAGTGGTCGCAATGAATCGTGGCAGGCACGGCAGACTTGTCCATACCTGCATTCATAAACTGCAATAACGCCATCTGCGCTGTAGCATCTTGCATGGCCACGCGGTCGGGACGAAAGTTGCCGTATGTGGTATCAATAGAAGAAGTGGGCGTATAAAGGTGGGCAAAAAGAATTTTCTCTGAGAGTGTTAATGCGCCCCCCTTACGGTTACGAATTTCAGCCACACGCTGCGAAAAAGTCGCATAATGGCGGCGTATAAAGTCAATGTCAAAAGTCATAGTTTATGTTTGTGTTTGTGTGTTCAAAAGTTTAGCGTAGCATGACAATTTGTCATAGTGCGCTCGCAAAGTTATAATAAAAATGCTAAAATCAAAGGTTTTTACTTGCATTTTTCTCCGCAGAACTAATATTTCTTGCATTTTGTCAACACCATTTATCCGTAACTGTGTAATCCGCCCAAGAGGTAGGTTACTCCGAGGTAAGTCATCAGCACAGATAGATAGGCTGCAAGCATAAAGATGTGATACTGCCGAGTAGTTATAAGCCCTCCTTTAAGATTGCGGTGAAGAGGAATGCAATATAATAATAACGTGATGAGTGCCCACACCTCCTTGGGGTCCCATTGCCAATAATTGCCCCAGGCGCTGCCTGCCCAAATGGCGCCAATGATGATGCCCATACAGAGAAGCACGACGGCGGGGGCGAGAAGGTTGCGTGATAGCGTCGTGAGGCGCTGGTAGGCAGGGACGTTCTTCACGACAAACGTAGCAAGCGCAATAAGGGCACACAAGGTAAAGAGGCTGTAAGCAATGATGATGAGAACAACATGACTAAATAGCCATGGGGAGTTAAGGATTTGCGGAATGCTCGTTTGAATGTTATTGTTGAACAAGATGGTATAACTAATTGAAGTACAGAGGATTATTTGAGAAATGTAAATGATTTTCTTACTCTTAAAGTAAGGAGTAAGGGGAATGGTTGCCGTCAATAGTAGGAGCGTCAAAACGTGTATCGTGTCTTGAATACTAATCAGCGGTGCAAAACCTTGTGTGAGGTATTTCTTAAAGAAAGCGTAATAACCAAAGGCGGCAACGAACGAGGAAATGACAAGAATGGTGCGTGAAGTGGGGGTGGTTTTCACCTCGATGGGGGTGAACTTTTTCTTGCGACACTTGTTCCAAAATCTACTCCCCATCCAAAGGATTGCCGTAACGATAAAGAGGTAGAAACCAAAATGTGATAACCATCTGCCAATGGGGTCATGAATAATGGTAAGGTTTACCCCTTTCCCGTCTCGATCTAAAGCAGATTGGTAAAAACGGTGGTGATTGATTTCCAGAACTGAATTCACGCCCAGTTTTTCTTCTTCAATCTGATTGCAGCTAATGATAGAATACGCCTCTGGATCTTCTGAAGAGGTAAACACCACTTCCTTGAGCGTAAGGGGCAAGGGAAGGACTTTGACGCGAAGATCATCTGTAAAATAGTGGGTTGCCGTGACGCCACTGCGCAAGTGAAGTTTGCCACTGGTGGCGTGATAACAAGTAAAAGCATAACCTACTGCGATCAACACAAAAGCAGCATGGAGCAGGGCTATAAGTGGGTGCTTCCAAATCTTACGCTTGATGCCTTCCATGCAAGCACAAACAAGTACGATGCCCCATAAAGTGTGAAACCATAGGGCATCGTATATGTGTGCGTGAGCTATTTCTGCTCCAAATACACGCTCGTAAAGCGTACAGCCGGCAAGAAGTGCGGAGAGGGGAAGAAGGAAAATCAAAGTAAATAGTAGTAGTGAGGAGGTAGTAGTGAGGAGTGAGTAATACCATGCGGGGAATTTACTTGAATGGTACGGAAGCACGGTTTGTGCGTCCTAACTGAATCAGTTTTTCCTGCCGTGCGATCAGCCTCTCGTATGTATTTAGGACGCACGAACCGTGCGTCCGTACCTTTCAAATGGCATCCCGCTCGTTTATCTCAGCGCCCTTCTTGTCTACTCGTACCTCGTTAACTAAAAAGAGTAAAGATAAAAGAGTGAAGATAAAAGATGCCATGCGGAGTGTACTCACGCGTTTATCGCGGTGGCCTTCTTGTCTACTCGTACCTTGTTAACTAAAAAGAGTAAAGATAAAAGAGTGAAGATAAAAGATGCCATGCGGAGTGTACACACGCGTTTATCGCGGTGATCTTCTTGTCTACTCGTACCTCGTTAACTTGTTTACTAAAAAAATCAAAACTCTCTAAACGCCTCGTTTGCACACTGCTTAATGGCGATGCACTCCATTTCGATGAGCCATTCGGGGCGACAGACGGGGGCGAGGGTGTAGACAAGGGGTGTCTGCGGATAGCGCGCACTAATGATGCGCTTGACGCGGTCGTAGTCGCAGAGGTCGCGGAGGTAGACAATAATTTGCGCAATGTCGCCTTCGCTGAAGTTGCCTTCGGTGAGCAGGGCATTGACGTTCTCCATCATGCGGTGGGTTTGGGCTTCGATGTCTCCCACATGCACCACCTCGCCCTTGTTGTTGATGCTTGCCGTGCCACTGATGTAGGCATGGGCGCGGTCGCCAAAATCTACCACCGTGCCACGCTCAAAGGTGACGCCATATTCGTAAGTGGGGTTGAGGTGAGTAGGGGCGTAAAGGAAGCGCATCTGCGCCTTTTCAAGACCGGTCAATGCATAGGCACCTAATTGAATAATTGCGTGAGGGTCAGCTGGTAAACCTTGAATACCTGTAGAAGAGATGTAATGCGTCTTCTCCGTCAATCCCTGAGCAATGAAATTCTCTTTTCGTGCCTTCACCATGCCCATATACTGCGTATCCACGTCGCGCACAAAAAACCAAGTGCGGACGCAATGGTCGGCAAGTGTGGCACCGTGGCGAGCAAGGTCAGCCTCATAGTGCTCTAAAAGGTGGGTGGTCTGCGCTGCCGAATTACCCTCACTCACATGCATGCCCATGCGCCAAAGGTGGGTGTAATCGTTGTGGCGCACGACGGTAGTGCCTTCTTCGGAAGATACATCCACACCATCTATCAAGTAAAGCCAAAGGGCGATTTTTGAACCATCGAGAGGCGGTTGCTGAATGTAAGAGTAAGCGCACTGCTCATCAACCTCCTTCATGAGTCCCACCTGGTTCGTAGCGTCGGAGAGGAAGTAGCGGCGCATGATGGCGCTTGACGCCTTAAATTCGGGGAGCTCCAAAAGTCTCGCCTCGCCCTCACACAGACGGCGGTATTGCCCCGCAAAGAGTTCGTCGTTGGCAGATACGTGTAGCATCAAGTGGTGCTCATTCACACCACTTGTGGCCTTAAAGGTGGAACACTCTATGGTGATGCCTATGTCGCTGAAATTATAAGTTGATTTGGTCATGATGAAGGGAGTTTATGAGGTTATAAGGTCGCTTCGCTTAGAGGTCTTGAGGTGAATAGAGGTGTTAATAAGGTCACTTCGCTTTGAGGTGATGAGGTGCATTCGGTCCGCATGGTTCCTTAAAACCTCAAACCTTATAACCTCAACCCTTAAAACCTAAAACTCATAAAAAAATTTCTCGCAAATATACAACTAATTTCCGTAATTGATGAATCTATGAGGCATCTATCCACATTGTGAGTGTGAATTTTCTCAAAGATTATTCAAAGAGGGGAGGTGAAAAACTTTTTAGTGGAAAATAATTTGTCTATCCGATGAAGATTATTTAACTTTGTCGGTGAGTATGTTTAATTAGTTACGTTCGTGTGGTTCCACACGTTCTTAATCCTTAAATTTATAAAAACGTTATGCGCGTAATTATCACTCCCGACTATCAGTCGATTTCTAATTGGGCGGCAAACTATGTTGCAAGTCGTATCAATGCAGCAAACCCCACTCCTGAAAAGCCCTTCAAGCTCGGTTGCCCCACTGGTTCAAGTCCCCTTGGCATGTACAAGGCGTTGATCGAACTCTACAAGCAGGGTAAGGTGTCTTTCGAAAATGTTGTAACTTTCAACATGGACGAATATGTAGGTCTTCCTGAAGAACACCCCGAAAGCTACCACTCTTTCATGTGGAACAATTTCTTCAGCCACATCAACATCAAGAAGGAAAACGTACACATCCTTGATGGTAATGCGACTGACCTTGAAGCAGAATGTGCTGCTTACGAAGCTGCTATTGAAGCAGCAGGTGGTATCGACCTCTTTATGGGTGGTATCGGTCCTGATGGTCACGTTGCATTTAACGAACCCTTCTCAAGCCTCACCAGCCGCACTCGTATCAAGACTTTGACTACAGATACAAAGATTGCTAACAGCCGTTTCTTCGGTGGCGACGTGAATGCCGTTCCCTCTACAGCCCTTACAGTAGGCGTAGGTACAGTTATGGCGGCTAAGGAAGTACTCATCCTCTGTAACGGTCACAACAAGGCACGTGCGCTTCAGGCAGCTGTAGAAGGTCCCGTATGCCAGGCATGGACTATCTCTGCACTCCAGCAGCACCCCCACGGCATTATCGTTTGTGACGAAGCTGCTTGTGAAGAAATCAAGGTAAGCACTTATAAGTACTTCAAGGATATTGAAAAGGATAATATCTAAACAGAATTTCCTTAGTACAAGCAATAATTTATAGGCAAAGTGAACTTCTAATAAGAGGTTCACTTTTTTTTGTGTTTATACCTGCTATCTTTTTTCTCTTACCATATTTAAAGGTTATAATATAGGAGTTGACCCATAACGACAGACCCCTCCGCCCTTTGGGCACCTCCCCTAACTTTGGGGAGGAATTTTATATACGTCCATTCGCTTGTTATTCCCAACTGGATACTCAAGCGAGGTAGACTAACTAAAATGTCCCCATAAGTTAGGGGGACGAGCAACTTTAGTTGCGGAGGGGGTCTGTTAAAAATCTTGAGTCAACTCCTATATTATTGCCTAAATTATACCTATAGACGATAGATTTTCACCCACAAATCCCTCTCCGAAAAAACTAAACCTATTGTAGTAAAAATTATTAGTAACCTAAAAAAAATTATTAGTAA
>JAGBYW010000093.1 GCA_017628555.1 Bacteroidaceae bacterium
ATTTGCGCAAATACCATAAACCGCACCACCCATGGCGAAAAATTGTGACAATCAGAAGGCAGAGGGAGGACGACGGATTTGGTTGCCATGACAAATAAAACAGCATCCCCACCGACGGATTTCGTCGGTGGGGATGCTATTATATAATGTGGCGGTTGCCTAATCGCGTCCCGCACGTTTGCGCGCCAAGTGGTCAAGTATCACCTTGCGCATGCGCATAGACTTAGGCGTCACTTCAAGATACTCATCCTCCTTAATATATTCCAATGCCTCTTCAAGAGAGAAGATAATGGGGGGAATGATGCGCGCCTTGTCGTCGGCACCAGAGGCACGCATGTTGGTGAGCTGCTTTGCCTTCGTCACGTTAATCACAAGGTCGTTGTCGTGAATGTGTTCGCCCACCACCTGTCCGGCATAGACTTCATCTTGTGGATTGATGAAGAACTTACCGCGGTCTTGCAAGTGGTCAATAGCGTAAGCGAACGCCGTACCGCTCTCAAGTGCTACCAAAGAACCGTTTTGGCGACGCACAATTTCGCCCTTGAAGGGCTGATATTCCTTAAAGCGGTGCGCCATAATGGCTTCGCCCTGAGAGGCAGTGAGCACGTTGGTGCGGAGTCCGATAATACCACGCGAGGGAATGTTAAATTCAATATCTACACGGTCGCCAATCGTAAGCATTGAGGTGACGTCGCCCTTACGACGCGTAACGAGGTCGATCATGCGAGAAGAAAATTCCTCGGGCACGTTAATGGTGAGTTCTTCAATAGGTTCGTGGCGCACACCGTCAATCTCTTTGTAGATTACTTGAGGCTGACCGACTTGCAACTCATACCCTTCGCGGCGCATCGTTTCGATAAGCACGGAGAGGTGGAGCACACCGCGACCGCTTACTACCCAAGCGTCGGCGCCTTCCGTCTTGCTCACGCGCAATGCCAAGTCCTTTTCCAATTCCTTTTCCAGGCGGTCGTTGATGTGGCGAGAGGTGCAGTACTTACCTTCTTTTCCGAAGAAAGGAGAGTTGTTGATGGTGAAGAGCATGGACATGGTGGGCTCGTCAATGGCGATTGTGGGGAGCGGTTCGGGATTTTCGAAGTCGCAAATCGTATCCCCGATGTCGAATTTCTCCAATCCAACCACCGCACAAATATCTCCGCTGCTCACGCCCGTAGTCTTCACACGACCCATGCCCTCAAAGGTGTGCACTTCCTTGATTTTCGTCTTCTCAAACGTACCATCGCGGTGGGCAATCGTAATGTTCATACCTTCGGAAATCGTTCCGCGGTGCACACGTCCGATAGCAATGCGACCCGTATAGTTAGAATAGTCCAACGACGTAATCAACATCTGCGGCGTTCCCTCATGGCGCTCGGGAGCAGGGATAATTTCAACAATCTTATCGAGCAGGTATTCAATAGAATCCGTAGGCGTGTTATAATCTTCGCCCATCCAGTTGTTCTTTGCCGAACCGTACACCACAGTAAAGTCCAACTGCTCCTCCGTAGCGTTAAGGTCGCACATAAGGTCGAAAACCATTTCATAAACCTCCTCGGGGCGGCAGTTAGGTTTATCCACCTTGTTGACAACTACGAGGGGTTTGAGCCCAATTTCGAGAGCCTTCTGAAGCACAAAGCGCGTCTGCGGCATAGGTCCCTCAAAGGCATCGACAAGCAGGATGCAGCCGTCTGCCATATTGAGCACGCGCTCCACTTCTCCGCCAAAGTCGGAGTGTCCCGGGGTGTCAATGATGTTAATCTTCGTACCCTTGTAATTGATAGAGACGTTCTTGGAAAGAATCGTGATGCCTCGTTCGCGCTCCAAGTCATTGTTGTCGAGCATCAAGTCGCCCGAGTTCTGGTTACTGCGAAAGAGGTTGCCCGCAAGGAGCATTTTGTCGACGAGGGTAGTCTTTCCGTGGTCAACGTGTGCGATGATGGCAATATTGCGAATGTCCTGCATAAATAAAATAGGTGTGACGGGGAGTAACGCGTAATGTGTGGTGCGCTTGAGGCACGCTGCATTTCTGAAAGAACAAGTCCTTCTAAACTCCTTATTTTTAACTGCAAATTTAACGCACACCAAAAAAACTGCCAAAAATCTGCCCTGTTTTCTAAATTCTGCGGGGGGATTTATTTGGAGAATACTATAAATTCGTACTTTTGCTTTGCAAAGTGGTATTTAGTCTTGAGGTTTTAGAGTCCTAAGGTTATTAGGACCTGATGACGGACGTGCCCTTGCTTACCCCACTTAACTCACTCAACTATGGCTAAAAAACAAATAAACATCAGCCGCTCGCGCATCGCTATTGTGATAATCAGCATCGTTGCCTGTGCGGCATTGCTGCTGACCTTTGCGCCGCGCCATACCACGCAGTTTGGTTACGAATACCAGCGTGAAAAACCGTGGCGCTACTCTACGCTGATTGCTGAGTTTGACTTTCCCGTGCTCCGCTCGGAGGAGGAACAACAACTCTTGCGCGACAGCATTCGTGCTGCCTACCAGCCCTATTATCAGTTGCAAACGTCCGTAGGTGAGCAGCAAATTGCCCTCTTCAAGCAAGAGATTGCTGAGGGTAAGTTTGCGGGCATTCCAAAGGGGTGCTTGCTCTTGGCAGAACAGCAGTTGCGCCGCGTTTATGAGCAGGGTTTTTTGTCGGTTAAGGAATACGGAGAGGTGAAAGAAGCCTATCCTCACGGCATCCGCATCGTAAACCAGCAGCGTGCCGTTTCGCGAGGTATGGAAGAAGTGCTTTCTACCCGCACTGCCTACGAATCTATCATCGCCGCCGACTCTCTCCACCGTTGGGGAACAGCCTTGCAACAGTGTAACCTCAACACGTATTTGCTTCCCAACCTTTCCTACGACGAACGCCGCAACACTGCTACGCTCGAAGAGGCATTTGCCAGCATCGGACAGTTTGGAACGATGGTGCAAGCGGGACAAAAAATTATCAGTCAGGGCGACATTGTGACGCCTGAGATGGTGAGTATTCTCGACTCACTTAAGGACGCCTACAATAAGCGTCAGGGCGAACATCACTCGGATTGGTGGGTGTTGCTCGGACAATTCTTGTTTGCAAGTCTGGTGTTCACCGCACTCTTTGCCTACATCTACCTTTTCCGCCGCGATTACATGGAGCGCAACAACGTGTTGTGCTTGCTCTTTACGCTCAACACTTCTCTGCCCCTCATCGCCTACCTCGTAGCCTACGCCAGTTGGAGCGTTTATCTTGTGCCCATCGCCATTGTGCCGATGTTCGTGCGCATCTTCTTGGACACACGCACCTCGCTTGTAGTTACGCTCGTGGTGTCACTCCTTGCCTCGCTCGTGGCTGCCGACCCCTATGAATTTCTGCTCGTGCAAATCATCGTAGGTTTCAACACCATCTATTCGCTCAAGGAAGTCACCGAGCGCTCACAGGTGTTGCGCGTAGCATTCTTCAATATCCTTGCGGCGTGGGTAGTTTGCTTCAGTCTGGACCTTGTGCGCGGTGTTACTTTCCATAGTTGGGCAGACGTGCTCCGCTTCGACTATCACCGCTATGTATATCTTGCCATCAGCGGTGGACTCCAACTTTTGGCGTACCCACTTATGTACCTCGTAGAGCGCATCTTTGGGTTTACGTCCAGCGTGACGCTCATCGAACTCATGAACTTCAACGAAGGACTCCTCAGTCGCATGTCGCGTGAGGCAAAGGGGACGTTTAATCACACTATTCAAGTGAGTAATCTTGCGGCAGAAGTGGCGCGTGCCATTGGTGCAAAACCCCTTCTCGCTCGTGTGGGCGCCTTGTATCATGATATTGGTAAATTGGAGAATCCTGTATTCTTCACCGAAAATCAGGCGGGCGTGAATCCCCACGACAACCTTGATGAAATGAGTAGTGCGCGCATCATTATTGACCACGTAAACAACGGATTGAAACTTGCGGAAGAACATTCCCTCCCTGAAGTGGTGCGCGAGTTTATCACCACCCATCACGGCAAGGGAATGGCAAAGTATTTCGCCATCCAGTGGCAGAACAAGCACCCCGAAGAAACCTTCGACCCTGAGGCATTTACCTATCCCGGGCATTATCCCAACACGGCCGAACAGGCGGCGCTCATGATGTGTGACGCCGTGGAGGCTGCCTCACGCAGTTTGAAGGAATACACCGAGGAAAGCATTTCCAACCTTGTCAACAAAATCATTGACACGCAACTCCGCGAGGGATGCTACAACGACTGTCCCATCACCTTTGAGGACATCAAATTGGCGAAGCAAACCCTGATCGAAAACCTCATGCGTGCCTACCATACGCGCATTGCTTATCCGGAGTTGAAGTAGTATTCTTAGTAGACGAGTTTATAGGTACGAGTATACGAGCGGTTTGATTGAGGCCACGAAATGAAGACATGTAATCAATAAATGTCTGCAGACACTTGTGTCACAATATGGTCTACATTAGCAATGTTAATCCGCATGGTATTACTCACTACTCACTCCTAACTACTCACTAAAAAATCCGCTCTCTCTTTGCCAATCCAAAATAAATCAGTAACTTTGCACCGCTTTTCCGCGTAACCGCTGTCAGGACCGAAGCGAAAACGGCTGAGGATGTTGCGCTGGGGCGATAACAATTTAACAAATAAATCACAATGGCAGATTTACTCAAAATTGCTGAAGAAGCATTTGCTACTGGTAAGCAGCACCCCACATTCAAGGCTGGTGACACTGTAACTGTAGCTTACAAGATCGTCGAAGGTAACAAGGAACGCGTACAGCTCTACCGCGGGGTTGTAATCAAGATCGCTGGTCATGGCGACAAGAAGCGTTTCACAGTTCGCAAGATGTCAGGTACTGTGGGTGTAGAACGTATCTTCCCCCTCGAATCACCTGCAATCGAAAGCATTGAAGTGAACAAGATTGGTAAGGTTCGTCGCGCGAAGCTCTACTACCTCCGTGCGCTCACTGGTAAGAAGGCACGCATCAAGGAAAAGCGTGTTGCTACTAAGGGTTAAACCTTTACCTACCTCAAAAAAAGACATCCGAAAATCCTCAGGGACTTTCGGATGTTTTTTTGTTTGTGGCTGAGAGTTTCTATAAAACCTAAATTTTCTATAGCATATTATTGCTGTCCGGTAAACACCTCTATCTCTATGAATATAAATTCGTTCTAATAGTATAAGCCCCATAGTTTGCATGATTCCCCTGAAAGGGGATAAATCCATTAGCCCAGGGCAACGCCCTGGGCTGGATGCTTATTGGCCTTTCAGGCCGTTACTTTTCAAAAAGTTTACCAGACACCAATATATTTGTGTAATCTATGATTTACCTTCCACCTGTTATAAAGGCTGTAATTTTGGGAAAATATTTTTTCATTATGTAATAACCAACTAACCCTCCTAAGGTTACAATAATTGTAATGGAAAAATACATAGTTACTAGAAACTCTGCTGAATTTAATGGGATAATCTTCAACATTATGTAGTAAACATATGGCATTACGAGTAGGTGGCATGCAAAAATAAAGAAACTGCTTTCTGAGATAAATTTATTTACCTTCCACTTGCCATTCTGAATCATCCTCGCCGTCAATGATAGTGTAAAGGCAATACCAATTAGAATTGTTATACGCCG
>JAGBYW010000094.1 GCA_017628555.1 Bacteroidaceae bacterium
ACCGCCGTTGATGGTAGAGGCAGTTACGAGGCGAATCATCTTGTGGAGCGCAATACCACGGTGTGCCATGAAGTTTTCATCGCCCTTCTTGAAGTGCCAATACATGTCGGCATCCACAAGGCGGAAGATGAGGGTTTTATCACCCACAAGCGCTTGGTCGTGACTTTCAGCGTAAGAGATACACTTTTCGTCGGCACGGCGGTTGGTGAGTTCCCAGAAGATGCCTGAGGGGTGCCAATCTTCGTCCTTCTTTTCCTTAATAATCTTAATCCAATAGTCGGGCACGTTCATCGCCATGCGATAATCAAAACCGTAACCGCCGTCCTTCACAGGCGCTGCGAGTCCGGGCATACCACTCACTTCTTCCGCAATAGTAATAGCATTGGGATTGACTTCGTGGATGAGCATGTTGGCTAGTGTGAGGTAGCAAATAGCATTGCCATCCTGGTTGCCGTTGAAGTAATCTCCATAACCGCAGAAGGCTTCGCCAAGACCGTGGCTATAGTAGAGCATTGAGGTTACACCGTCGAAGCGGAAACCGTCGAAGTGGAATTCTTCCAACCAGTACTTACAGTTAGAGAGGAGGAAGTGGATAACTTCGTTCTTACCATAGTCAAAGCAGAGGCTGTCCCAAGCGGGATGCTCGCGGCGGTCGCCGGGATAGAAGAACTGGTTGGGGTCGCCCGCAAAGTTGCCAAGACCTTCTACTTCGTTCTTCACGGCGTGGCTCTGCACGAGGTCCATGATGACGGCAATACCGTTTTGGTGGGCTTCGTCGATGAGTTGCTTGAGTTCTTCGGGTGTACCGAAACGGCTACTTGCCGCAAAGAAGGAGCTTACGTGATAACCGAAACTGCCATAGTAGGGGTGTTCCTGAATCGCCATAATCTGGAGGCAGTTGTAACCTTCCTTAATAATACGGGGAAGCACATTGAGACGGAACTCTTCGTAAGTACCTACGCGCTCAGCATCTTGTCCCATACCGATATGGCATTCGTAAATAAGGAGCGGATCGCGCTGGGGTTTGAACTTTGTTTTCTTCCACTGGTATTCTTCCTGTGGCGCCCATACTTGTGCTGAGAAAATCTTGGTTTCCTCGTCCTGCACTACGCGACGTACCCACGCAGGGATACGTTCACCGCAACCGCCTTCCCAATATACTTTGAGCTTGTAGAGGTCGCCGTGTTTCATCGCCTTTGAGGGGAGCTTGATTTCCCAATTTCCCGACTTGGGGAGGCGCTTCATGGCATAGGCTTCGTCTTCCTGCCAGTTGTTAAACTCACCGATTACGTAAATCTTTGTAGCATTAGGAGCCCATTCGCGGAGCACCCACTGGCGCGCAGTACGGTGAAGCCCAAAGTAAAGGTGACCACCAGCAAAGTCGGAGAGACTGCCCTTACCACCAGTAAGTTCGTTGAGCTTGTACATCACATGGTCGTAACGACCTTGAATAGCCTCATTGAAGGGTTCGAGCCAGGGGTCGTTCTTCACGAGCTTAAGTAACGGCTGCTTCTTGGCAGCAGGTTTCTTTTTAGTTGCCATAATATTTAAGGTTAATAAGTTTTTAGTAAACGAGTAGACGAGGTACGAGTAAACGAGATGGTCACAGAGATAACTAATGTACACTCCGCAAGGCTACTTTATTTTTTACTATTTTATCTTTACTCTAAAAGTTATACTCTAAAAAACAGTACTCATTTAATATTTACTGTTCCTTTCTTCTTCCCTGTTGGAAAATGCCCTTTGCGATAAGCGCACCATCCTTATTGTATTCCGAGAAAGCACCGTCGCGCTCTCCCTCTACGTAAATACATTCCAAGCGCTTCCCAGTAGCATCAACTTCTACGGCATTACCGTGTTTACGCCCTTCTGCAAAAGTGCCTTTAAACTTGCTACCGTCGGCGTAGGTGATAGTGCCCTCGCCGTGCATGAGATTGTTTTGCCAAGTACCTACATATTCATCTCCGTTTGCCCAACGATACGTGCCCTGTCCGTTACGCTCATTGTATTTCCACTCACCGGTGTAGGTCGCAACCTCATGCCACGTGTAGGTACCCTGTCCGTGTTGCTCACCTTCGAGATAATTTCCGACGTATTTATCACCTGACGCAAATTTCGTTACTCCCACGCCTGAGCGTTCGCCCCGCACGTAGTCGCCTTCATAGACATCGCCAGCGGCTGAAACGAACTTGCCCTTGCCGTGCATAAGGTCGTCTACCCAAGTGCCGACATATTTTCCGCCATCAGAATAGATGTAAGTGCCCTTGCCGGAGCGCACATTGTCTTCCCACTGACCTTCGTAGCGAGAACCGTCGCCCCAATCGTAAATGCCGGTGCCGTGCTTCTTATCATCTTTCCATTCGCCGCTATAAATGACTCCGTTAGCAAAGGTGTAAGTGCCCTTCCCATTACGTTCGTCATCCTGCCACTCACCGTCGTAAATGTCGCCATTATAATAATACATAATGCCCTTACCTTCGCGAGTGTCGCGATACCAAAGACCTACGTATTTATTATTGTCGAGGTAATAATATGTGCCACGACCGTGCTGCTCATTCTGTAACCATTGCCCTTCGTAGCGTTCGCCATTTGAGAATATAAACGTGCCCTGTCCCTGGCGCTTTCCCTTATGGTATTCGCCCTCATAGACGTCGCCGTTTACAAAGGTCGTTTTTCCCTTACCGTGAGGTTTGCGTTTCGAAAGTTCTCCGGTATAGACACCCCCACCCTTCTTAAAGTAGTACGTGCCCAACACGATTTTTTGCGCGTCCCCCACATAGCAACACGCGGCAAGGAACAGGAGTGAAGTGATTAGTCGTTTATGTGTTTTCATTTGTTGGTTAAGCCTGTTGTTCAAGAAAGTTTTTCGCACGCTCCAAGTCTTCCGGCGTATCAATGCCAATGGTTTCAACATCCGTAGTGCCCACCTTAATGCGATACCCAGCCTGCAACCAACGGAGTTGCTCCAGCGATTCCGCCTGTTCGAGCACGCCCAAAGGCATTGAGGTAATCTCTTTTAACACCTCGGCACGGTAGGCATAAAGCCCGATGTGCTTGTAAAACGTATGGCGAGAAAGCCACTCATCCCTTTCCACGCCACGAAGATAGGGGATTACCGAACGGCTGAAATAGACGGCGTAATTATTATTGTCGAGCACGACCTTCGGAGAATTAGGATTCTCAAGCGCCGCTATGCCATCGGCGGGCGTAAAGGGTTTTACGAGGGTTGCAATCTGCGTTTCGGCATCGGCAAAACACTGCTTGATGGTTTCGAGTTGCGAAGCGGCAATAAAGGGTTCGTCGCCCTGCACATTTACCACCACGTCAAAACCAGCGCCCAACTTTTCAAGCGCTTCAAAGCAACGGTCGGTGCCGCTCTTGTGGTGCGTGCCCGTCATGACACAACGTCCGCAAAACGCCTTGACGCATTCCTCAATACGCACGTCGTCGGTAACGACATAAGCGTCTTCAAAGATGGAACTCACACGTTCGTACACGTGCTGTATGATAGGCTTATTGCCCAAGATAGCAAGGGGCTTTGCGGGGAAACGAGTAGAAGCGTATCGCGCGGGTATAAGAGCTAAAAATTTCATTGTGCGAAAAGTATTTTACGCGCTCTCACCGCTCGTGGCGAGGGAGAGAAGCGAGTTTGTTAGCGTTGGGGGGCCGACTATATTCCTGATGGAATAAAGTGCGACCGACTGGGTTAGATCACAACGAGAAATGCACGCTAAAAATGTAACAATTTTTCGCCATGCGATACTCCTGATAATCAACACCTTAGACCTACCCAAAATTATTAGTAACATATTTTAAATTATCTTACTAATAATTTTTTTTAGGTTACTAATAATTTTTATTACAAGTAGTATAGTTTTTTTCGCAATGGGTTTTCGTGAAAATCCCAATGCTTTGGTGCGCCTTATCGCTACGTGGGCGTCTGCTTTTTGAGACGTATTTTCCGCCCTGAGCGCAAGGCGCGCAATCCTTACTCGAAGTATGACTCTACATCATCTTCTACCGCTTCGGGAGCGGGCGCCACGTTGGGCGCTTCCTTAAAGACAATGTCGAGAAGCGTATCTGTGGGTACCTGCAAGGAGTCAAGCGGTATGTCAAAGCGCTCTTCTTGTGAATATCCGAGGGAGGTGTCGGCATACACCTTTTTCATGTATTCCGCCCACACGGGAAGCGCCGTTGCTGCGCCTTGCCCCATAGAGGCGGTGAGGAAGTGGATGTCGCGCTCTTCTCCCCCTACCCAACACGCCGTAATCAGGCGGGGCACACAACCTACAAACCAACCGTCGGAGTTGCTGTTTGTCGTACCCGTCTTACCTGCGATTTGAGCATCAAACTTATACTTGTAACGCAAACGGATACCCGTACCAGCATCTACGACAGCACCGAGCATGTCAAGCATCTTGTAACTGCTCTGTTCGCTGATGACTTCGTTAAGTCGGGGGGCGAACTCACTGATTACGGTGCCGTTGGCATCCTCAATGCGTGAGACGAGAATGGGTGCGCAACGAATGCCCTTATTCACGAAGGCCGTATAAGCACTCGCCATTTCAGCCACCGTAATGTCGCAGGTGCCCAAACAGAGTGCCAACGAGGGGTGAATCTCATTATTCGCCACACCATACTCCTTCAAATACTTCGCCAGGCGCACGCCTTCGGGGTCAGATTGATACATGAGTTCGGCAGTAATCCAGTTGTTACTCTGACTCAAGCCCCACTTCAGGGTCACAGGTTCGCCATAGCGCGCACTACCAGAGTTGCGCGGTGCCCAAACCTTGTCGCCCACTTGATATTCGCGCTGCATATTTACAATAGTGTCGGTGGGAAGCATGCCATCTTCCATAGCCATGGCGTAAACAAAGGGTTTCATCGTTGAACCTACCTGGCGGCGACCCTTAGATGCCATGTCGTATTGGAAATATACGTAGTTCAAACCACCCACATAGGCCTTTACGTATCCCGTAGCGGGGTCGATAGAAACTAAACCCGAGCGCAAGAATTTCTTGTAGTGGCGGATGGAGTCCATCGGAGTCATAATGGTGTCTTTCACACCGCCCCAAGTAAACACCGCCATTTCTACGGGCGTAGCAAAAGCCTTTTTCATCTCTGCCTCAGAGGCGCCAGCGGCTTTCATCTTGATATAACGCTCACTTTGGCGCATCGAGCGGTTGAGAATCTGATTGATTTGCTCCTTCGTAAGGTTGTTGGTGAAGGGGAAGTTCGGATGGTTGCGGCCATACTCAAACTCTTTCTGCAACACGTGACCTACGTGATTTACAGCCGCCTCCTCGGCATACGCCTGTAAGCGAGAGTCGATTGTAGTATAGATTTTCAAGCCGTCGGTATAGATGTCGTAATTCTCACCATCCTTCTTCGTGTTCTTATTACACCATCCGTAAAGCGGATCGTTAGCCCAGGCCAAAGAGTCTTCGTAATATTGTAAACTCTGCCACGACGCATAATTCTTGCGCTTAGGTTCTTTCGCCGTCATCTTAGTGCGAAGGTGTTCGCGCAGATATGTGCCAAGTCCTTCCTTATGGTCAGCGCGTCGGAAGTTGAGTTTCAAGGGCTGATCTTTAAGGTCGTCGTATTCAGCTTCGGTCAAGAAACCCGAGCGCACCATTTGTCCGAGCACCACATTACGACGTTGGCGGCAGCGTTCGTTATGGCGCACGGGATTGTAGAGCGAGGGGTTTTTACACATCCCAATAAGCGTAGCCGACTCAAGGATGCTGAGTTCGGAAGGTTGCTTTCCAAAATACACACGCGCAGCTGTCTTAATCCCCACGGCGTTATAGAGGAAGTCAAAGTAATTCAGGTAAAGCGTAAGGATTTCTTCTTTCGTGTAACAGCGCTCGAGTTCTACGGCAATTACCCACTCGATGGGTTTCTGCAGAAGGCGTTCAAACGTGCTGCCCGCCTTTTCGGAATACAACTGCTTTGCTAATTGCTGGGTTATCGTACTGCCCCCACCAGCACTTGCCTGCTGGAAAATACCTCTCTTCACGACGGCACGCAATAAGGCTTTCACGTCAATGCCTGAGTGTTCAAAAAAGCGTTCGTCTTCTGTAGCCACGAGCGCCTCAAAGGTGTGGGGAGCAATGTGTTCGTAATCTGTAAAAATGCGGTTTTCACTTCTTGACCAAGTACCCAACAATTTACCGTCGGCAGTAAAAACTTGCGACGCATAACGGTTAATGGGATTTTGGAGTTCTTCAATGTTGGGCATGTAACCAATCCATCCTTTGACTACTCCCACAAAAGCAAAACAAACAAGTGCTATTACCGAAAAGAATAACACCCAGATTAGTATGAAGATTTTCTTGCGCATTTCAATCTTAATTTATTACGCAAACTTACAAAAAAGGTTTCTAATATCCGTGTGCGCGCCCTATAAATATTAAATTTAAGGCATAGAATTAGTAAAAATGTGAAGTTTTACTTTGCCCGTCTCTACTCAACAAGTAATTTTGCAGGAAATTGTAGAGGCGGGAACTTTAATTCCGCCTTTAAGTGAAACGCTTAAGGAGACGCACAAAAATATGGAAGAATCTCAGATTTATTCGCCCAAGACACTGGAATTTATCACGGTAGCATCAGAATATTGCAAGGCATTAGAGCATTGTCGCGAGTTTGAGCAACACGATTTTATTGATGTGATGCGCAACCTCCTGCCTATGGTTTACCTCAAAGTCTCACTCATTGGCGAAATTGAGGAAGCTGAGGGTTACAATGAGCCGAAGGTCACTGAGGATGACTACAACTATGTGCGCTCGGGCGTAGCTGCGGTTTTGGCGGAGAAGGATGATTACCTCGATGTCTTTGTGGAAGATTTCAAATACTCTGAACAACCCATTTTGTGCACCATCTCGGAAAACTTGGCAGATATCTATCAGGCCTTGCGCAACCTCTTGGAAATCTTCCGCTCAAATTACGAAGACGCCATGCAGGTGGCGCTTTACGACACTGTAGAAGACTTCAAATTATATTGGGGGCAGACATTACTCAATGCACTTAAAGCGCTCCACGATGTGCGTTTTTCTGTAAAAGATTAGGCGGATGAAAACATTGTTTAGAAACACCCCCAAACAACTGATTTCTACGCTCCCCAAGGTGGAATTTAAGGGTAAAATTGTAGTCGTTCATAGCCAACGAGAGGTGAAGGCGGCAGTAGATTTCCTGAAGCGCCAACCCATCGTGGGCATAGATACAGAAACGCGTCCCTCCTTTCGCCGAGGACAGGTATATCAGGTAGCGCTCTTACAGGTTTCCACGCTTGAAATCTGCTTTCTGTTTCGCCTGAATATGATTGGACTGCCCGCCGAACTCATCCAATTATTAGAAAGCGACACGGTCAAGAAAATTGGCCTTTCGCTCAAAGACGACCTCGCCCTGTTGAAGCGACGCGCTCCGTTCCAGCCGCAAGGATTCCTTGATTTGCAGGACTTTGTTAAGACTATGGGCATCGAGGATATGAGTCTGCAAAAACTTTATGCGAACGTCTTTGGCGAGAAAATATCAAAGTCGGCACAGCTTACCAACTGGGAAAACACGGTGCTCACGGAGTCGCAAAAGATGTACGCCGCCACGGACGCTTACACCACCCTGCGCCTTTACCTACAGCTCAACGAATTAAAGCAAAGCGGTGCGTACACTATTGTAGAGGCACAGACGCCTCAAACCTAAGTTTTTGTAGTTACATCACACTTCCAAGGCTTCAAAACTTACTACCCTCTCCCCCAACCCCTCACATCCCTTACACTTTACAACTTCATAACCTAAAAATAATGGCGATTCAAACCCTTCAACTGCGTCGCGGTAAGTCAGAAAGCTTACGTCGCTTCCACCCCTGGATTTTCTCGGGGGCAATCACCCATATTCCTGAAAACCTTGCCGAAGGCGCGCTTGTGCGTGTCGTTGATGAGAACAATAAATTCATGGCACTGGGGCATTATCAGGTAGGTTCTATTGCCGTGCGCGTACTTTCATTTACCGACCGCAAAATCGATCGTGCCTTTTGGGTAGAACGCCTCAGCGAAGCTTATCAGGTGCGTTGTAACCTCGACCTTGTGCGCACCGACAACGACATCTATCGCCTCGTTCACGGAGAGGGCGACCAACTCCCCGGACTCATCATTGACGTCTACGGAGAAACGGCCGTCATGCAGGCACACGCCGTAGGCATGCACTATTGCCGTCAGGAAATAGCCGAAGCTTTGGTTGAAGCATGTAGAGGGGCGGTGAAACACGTCTATTATAAATCTGAAACTACCCTGCCTTATAAGGCGGACCTCCATCAAGAAAACGGGTTCCTCGTAGGGGGCGACGAAACAAATATTGCAACAGAAAACGGGTTGAAGTTTCACATCGACTGGCTCAAAGGCCAGAAGACGGGTTTCTTTATCGACCAGCGCGAAAACCGCAAATTGCTGGAGTCTTACGCTAAGGGCAAGAGCGTGCTCAATATGTTTTGCTACACGGGCGGATTCTCCGTCTATGCCTTGCGCGGTGGCGCTACGCTTGTCCATTCCGTAGACAGCAGTGCCAAAGCCATTGACCTCACACGTGCGAATGCCGAACTCAATTTCCCTGGCGACACGCGCCACGAAGCATTTGCCGAAGACGCCTTCAAATTTTTGGAACATGCTGGCGGAGATTACGACCTCGTCATCCTTGACCCTCCCGCATTTGCCAAACACAAGGGCGCGCTTCACAATGCCCTGAAGGGATACACGCGCCTTAACAGCATCGCCTTCCAAAAGATTCGCAAGGGCGGCATCGTCTTTACCTTCAGTTGCTCACAAGCGGTGAACAAAGACCAATTCCGCTTGGCAGTATTTACGGCTGCGGCACAGAGCGGCAGACACGTGCGCATCTTGCACCAAATTCATCAACCCGCAGACCATCCTATTAACATCTATCACCCTGAAGGTGAATATCTTAAGGGACTTGTATTGCAAGTTGAGTAAGATGCGGATAGGCGCCTATAATAAAGAGCAAACTATAATGAGTAGAGTGAACCAACGGTGTTCGCTCTACTCATTTTTCTTTTAGCGGTTGATGGCGACGAGGGGAAGGACGATGACAAGGTCAGAACGGTGGACAAAAAACCGATTTGAGCGCCTCAAAAATGTAACAATTTTTCGCTAATCAATACTCCTGACAATCAGCAAGTTAAATACCCCGAAAATTATTAGTAAGAAAATTTAAAATATGTTACTAATAATTTTTTTTAGGTTACTAATAATTTTTACGACAAGTAGTCTTGTTTTTTGCAACACTATTTTAGGGTCCAAAGTTTGCTACGAAAGCACCGTTGCTGAGCAGAAAAAGAAAAGAGGGTCTGTCCTTATGACAAACCCTCCTCTTGGTGATTCGCTTGGGGCTCGAACCCAAGACCCCAACATTAAAAGTGTTGTGCTCTACCTACTGAGCTAGCGAATCAAACCTTGTTTGCTGTTAAGCGAGTGCAAAGATAAGCATGATTCTCGACACCACCAAATGTTTGCGGGGTTTTCTCTTAGTTTTACCTTTACGCAATGCGGTTTTAAGAGATTTTAAAAAGTGGAGGTGTCAGAACTCGCGGTTAGCACAAGGTCAAGAGAAATATCATGTGGTTCGGTGGGGAGGTCTGAAACTATCTGATGCGACAGCGCAACTCCTATTTTATACACCTTGCGAAATGCGGGGTGCGCCAATAGTCGATCGTAAAAACCTTTTCCTCTCCCCATGCGTTTCCCGTCGTGCGTAAATGCCACTCCGGGAATTATAGCCACGTCTATCTCCGAAAAGTCTGTGAAAGTCTGGTGCCCTGTGGGTTCTAAAACGCCAAAACTCCCTACCGCCATAGCCTCCACCCCTGAAAACCTACGCACCTCCAATTCATTGCCTACAACCACGGGGAGCAGTAGTTGCTTCTCTCTAAACCAGCGTTGCAAAAATTGTGCGGTTTGTACTTCGTCAGGAAGTGCGGCATAGATCAATACGACACGCGCCCTTTGGAAGACGGGAAGGTCCTCCAAAAGGCGCATGATTTCTTGAGACTGTTGGTCGCGAAGTGCTACAGAAAGTTGTTTACCAACGGTGCGCACCTCACGACGTAATTGAGATTTCAAAGGAAGCGATGTTTCCATTATTCTGACTTCATGGGGGCTGACGGAAGTTCTGGACGCGCCTTGCCCTCGTGGATAATTTCAAGCGCTTTGAGCATGGCGGCATCCGTACGGTTCTCATACAGCGTGGCCTCTTTCACCCCAAACACATTATCAATGATATTGATAAAAAGGTAGCGCTCAATGAGTTCGCGCGACGTGCGAATCATAAGGTTGCGACGCTTCACGCCCTGCTTTTCGGCATAGTTCACCAACTTATCTACAAGGTTCATTCTGCGCAACAGAGCTTCTAAGGTTGCTACGTCAGGACAAGATTCAAAGAGTTCACGATTTTCGTCAACCACCTTAAATACAAATTTGTAGGGGTGCTCTGTGCTGTAAAGATCGCGGAAGTATGAGGTTATTCCGAGGGTATCTCGCGGAATAAAGTAGTCGGGAATAATTCCGCCACCACCATAAACCGTGCGACCGCCACGTGTCGTAAACTTTTCTCCTGATATGCGGATGCTGTCGGCAGAATAATATTCTCCGTGAAGGGCACGCTCGATGAGGTCTGCCTCGTATGCGGTGTCGTTACCCAGTTCATAAGGTTTCTGAACGCAACGCCCTGAGGGGGTGTAGTAACGTGCTTTTGTGAGGCGCACCATCGAACCGTCTCTAAACTCTATGGGTGCCTGCACCAAACCTTTCCCAAACGTGCGGCGCCCAACGATTGCGGCGCGGTCGTTATCTTGAAGCGCGCCGGCAAAGATTTCGCTTGCCGAAGCCGAGGCTTCATCCACCAACACTACTAAGTCTATGCCTTTATACATACCTCGGCCATCGCTCGCGTAATCTTCGCGCGGCGAGTGGCGACCCTCCATATATACAATGAGTCGGCCTGCGGGCAAAAACTCATTTGCCACAAGAATGGCGGGATGCATATACCCTCCAAGGTTATTGCGCAAGTCTATAATCAGCGAGCGACATTCGTCCATGCGCAAATCTGCAAGGGCAGCAAGGAATTCGGGGTAGGTATTGTCTCCGAACGACGTGATACGTACATACCCCGTTGAGTCATTGACCATGTAAGAGGCATCTACCGTCTTTACGGGAACACTGCCGCGCTGAATGGTGTATTCTAACAACTCGGGCGCGCCCTTACGCTTAATGCCGAGGCGCACTTCTGTGCCGGCCTTACCCTTCAAGCGCTTCATGGTTTCGTCGTTAGTAACCGCCTTGCCCACATAAAGCGAGTCGTCGATGGTAACAATGCGGTCGCCAGCACGGAGTCCCACCTTTTGCGCAGGACCAGAGTCAAGGATTTTAAGGATGCAGACCGTGTCTGACTGGATGCTGAACTGCACACCAATACCCTCGAAACTCCCCTTCAATTCCTGCATAGACTTTTCCACATCCTTGGCAGAAATATATGTAGAATGGGGGTCTAACTCCTTAAGTATCTTAGGGAGCGACTTTTCTACGACATCTGAAATATTAACAGAGTCTACATATTGATCATCAACAAGATAGAGCAAATCCGTAAGTTTGTTGCTCGACGTATTGATAATCGCAAGGCGATTTCCGGCAAAGTGATTGGAATAAAAAGAACCAATCATAATCCCCAAGACCATTGCGATGGCAAGGAGCAGGGGGATGAAACGAAAAATTTTATTCTTCATTGAGATAAATTACTTCAATATTGGCACGGCGCAAGAGGTCGATGCCGTCCGTCAAGCGATATTCACGCCCATAAATAACGCGCTTGATTCCCGCTTGGATAATGAGCTTTGCACATTCGATGCAGGGACTATCTGTTACGTAAAGCGTAGCACCATCTGAGTTATTGCCCGAACGCGCAATCTTTGTGATGGCATTTGCTTCGGCGTGCAGCACATAAGGTTTCGTCACGCTATTCTCGTCCTCACACACATTTTCAAATCCTGCGGGCGTACCGTTATAACCATCTGAGATAATCATCTGGTCTTTAACGATGAGCGCCCCCACCTGACGGCGCGTGCAATATGAGTTTTCCGACCAAATTTTTGCCATACGAAGGTAGCGGCGGTCGAGTTCGATTTGCTTGTTGAGAGTCATGCTATTTATATATTTGTTAGAAAGCGGAGTTGCTGAACGTATTATAATCCCGTTCGAGTGAGGAGGGCATCAATCGTTGCATCTTTCCCGCGGAAGTTGCGGTAGAGTTGTTTGGGATGTTGCGTACCTCCGCGCTCAAGGATGTTCTTGCGGAACGAGGTAGCCACTTCGGGATTGAAAATACCCTGTTCCTTAAAATAGGCAAAGGCGTCAGCGTCAAGCACTTCTGCCCACTTGTAACTGTAATATCCCGCAGAATATCCGCCCGACATAATGTGGCCAAACTGCACCGTCATGCAAGCGGGAGCAAACGGGGGCAGCATCTGCGCTTCCAGCCAAGCCTGGCGCTCAAACGTGCGCACGTCTGCCGTGAAGGGTTCGGTAAGAGTATAGTACGCCATATCCAAAAGTCCGAACGACACTTGGCGCATGCAGGCATAGGCGGCGTTGTAATTACGACTGGCAATGATGCGCTCCACAAGTTCATCGGGAATTTCCTCGCCCGTTTCGTAGTGAGAGGCAAAGGTACGGAGGAATTCTTTTTCCACCGCATAATTTTCCATAAACTGTGAGGGGAGTTCCACAAAGTCCCAATAAACATTCGTACCGCTCAACGACTTGAAGCGTGTATTGGCAAACATACCATGAAGGGCGTGGCCAAATTCATGTAAGAACGTCTCGAGTTCGCCATGCGTCAAGAGCGCAGGTTTGTCGTCCGTAGGTTTGCTAAAGTTCATCACAATAGAAACGTGTGGGCGTTCTCCCGCTGCTTGCTCTCTGTAACTGGTCATCCAAGCGCCACCCTGTTTAGAGGCACGGGGATGAAAGTCGGTGTAGAGCACTGCGAGGGGACTGCCGTCGGCATCAAATACATCGTATGCCGTAACATCTTCGTGGTAAACGGGAATCTCCTTGTTTTCGACAAAGGTAATTCCATAAAGTCGCGTAGCCAATCCGAAGACACCCTGCTTGACGCGCGAGAGTTCGAAATATGGGCGGAGCATTTCGGCATCAATATCGTAGCGTTGCTTTTGGAGCTTGTGGGCATAGTAGGCAAAGTCCCAGGGTTGGGGTTCGTGGGGCGCGAGGGCAAAGACTTCTGCTACTTCGCGCTGAGCCGTAGGTTTGTAAGCCTCAATCAGTTGCGCCAAAAGGGCATTCACCGTTTCGGGCGTCTCTGCCATACGGCGCTTTAGGGCATACTCAGCATAAGTGGAGTAACCCAGCAGCTGCGCCAACTCACGGCGGAGATTGACCAAGCGGGCCACGATTTCAAAGTTGTTATGTTCGTTGTCGTGGGTGCACTTCGTGTTGTACGCCTCATACATCTTTTGGCGCAAGTCGCGACGCTCGGCATACTGCATGAAGGGCACGTAGCTCGGAGCGTGAAGCGTAAACACCCAACCCTCAAGTTCGCGCTCGCGAGCGGCAATCGCTGCTTGTTCGCGCTGAGATTCGGGAAGTCCGGCAAGGTCTTCTTCTGCGGTAAGGTGAAGGATGAAGTCGTTGGTCTCCTTCAGGTTATTCTGCGAGAATTGCAGGGTGAGCTGCGAGAGATCTTTTTTGATTTCACGGAAGCGCTCCTTCTTATCGGCGGGAAGATTTGCCCCGGCACGCTCAAATCCCTCGTAGGTCTTCTCAAGCAACATTCGCTCTTCCGCGTCCAAATGGTCAGCGCCAGCCTCCATCACCGCTTTTACACGGAGGTAGAGCCCCTCGTTAAGCATGATGTTGGACGAATGTTCGGAAAGTACGGGCGAGAGTTCCTGTGCCAACGCCTCGAGTTCGTCATTGGTGTGCGCACTGAGGAGGTTATACATCACCGTAGTGACCTTGTCGAGCAGCGCCCCACTCTCTTCAAGCGCCAAAATGGTATTTTCAAAAGTGGGTGCATCCGGGTTTGCCACAATCGCCTCAATCTCCGCCATCTGTTCGGCAATGCCTTGATGAACGGCGGGGGCGATATGCGCGTTATGGATGAGGTGGAACGGCGTTAAGGTATATGGAGTAAAAAAGGGATTCATGAGGAGCGAGGGATTGAGGTAGGAATAGGGAAACGGGCGAGGCGGCGTCACGCCCTAATGAAAGGCGAAAAATTAAGACAAAATTCGGCACACGTATCCCTGCTGATTTTCAGGAGGTTAAGGAACGCGAAAATTATTAGTAATGTATTTTAAATTATGTTACTAATAATTTTTTTTACATTACTAATAATTTTTACTACAATAGATATAG
Source organism: Bacteroidaceae bacterium (assembly GCA_017628555.1). Lineage (GTDB taxonomy): Bacteria > Bacteroidota > Bacteroidia > Bacteroidales > Bacteroidaceae > Alloprevotella. Next base: position 14,439 of record JAGBYW010000094.1, read on the forward strand.
TTTTTAATGCAATGGATTTGGGGTTCCCAAAAAGGGAATTTCACACCTACATGTAGGCAGAAATTTCCTCAAATTCGGGTCCCATATTCAGTTCAAGATAGATGCGGTAAAGCAGTGGTGCCCACCTTTCGCGTTGCGAAGGGCAAAGTTTGCGATAGCGTTCCAGATAAGGCAACGCTTCAGAGCAGACGCGCTTCATCTCACGCTTCGCTTCCTCAAAAGCCTTTGAGCGGATACGCGTGGGGAGGTATATCGTCTGCAACTCGTTCATGATAAATTGCCCCGCATAATAGTTTGCCTCAGCATAGTATTGCGCGGTGTCGGCAGCCACAAGCTGTTTTGACACTTCGATACACGCCTTTTCTTCCTCCAACTGATAAAGAGAAAAAGCCTTGAGATACATGCCCTTAAGGCAGTGGGGGTCGGCTGCAAGGCGCTGGTCGGCAAGCGCAACACACTGTGCGTAGCGCTCATCTGCGGTGTAAAGCGAAGCGAGTTCTTCAAAGAAATAATCGTGAAGGGGAAGCGTAGCAACGCCCTGCTCCAAGTATTTTTCAAACTCCATGCTCTTGCCCGTATCATTCGCCGTGCGTGCATACATTTCGAGGGCGGAGGCATAATATTCGCTATCAGAGAGCAGCAAATGCTTGTAGCGCTCCACCTCAGCAAAGTCCTTGTTGGTGAATGCACAGTAGGTGTACATATAAGCATTTGTGATGTGCTCCTTTGAGAGGGTGTCAACGGGAGTAATTACCCACAGCGGACTCTTTGAGAGTCGGAGCAGTGTGTAAAGGTGGCGCTGCGCCTCAGGATACTTCTGACGCGAATAAAAATAGCGCGTGCCTGCCAGCAAATTCTTGTAGTAGCGCTGCAAGAGCTTCACCTTGCCGTAATCCAACTCGTGCTTCTTGCCCAAGAAGTCCATTTGCAGGCGTTCTACGGAGTCGCCCTTATGAACGTAGTTGAAAATTTGACGCGTACTCTCAAAAAGTTTTGCCGTGTCGCAAGCCTTCTTCAGATACACCTTCTCATTCTCAATATCGTTAATCTGTATCTGTGCCTTTACCGCCAACTCGTATAACTTAGGCATGTACTGGCAAATACTATCGGCCTCCAAGCGCGCTACTTCCTTCATCGCCTCAGACGTGTTCTTTGCTTTCACAAATGCTCGGAGTGCCTTCAACTCCTTCTGTGCTGCAGCGGGAGACATCACTGCAACACATATAAAAATAAAGGAGAGAATCTTTTGGGTCATAGTTTTTGTATCTTATCAATGAGTGACGAGCAACCCTTTGGCTACCCGTCACTCTGGTATTACTAATATGCGGTGCTCAAGATAGCATCCATCTCATCAGCCTTCTGCTTATTCTGAAGGTTGGTGTAAATCTGCTGAAGCGCAGCTGCCCAAACCTTGGGTTGATCAGGCACAAGTTCGTGTGCACGTTCCATGTAGGGAAGCGCCTGTTCGTAGTACTTCTTGATTTCTTCAAACTCGCGGTCAAATTCCTGCTTGTTGTTGCGATCAAGTTTCCAGTCGCCGTTGTTACGACGCGCTACAACTTCGTTCATGAAAGTATAAGCCATGTTTACGTTGGCATCTACAAACGAGGGGTTGAGTTCGATAGCCTTACCGAAACTTTCGCGCGCTGCAACATAGTTCTTCAACATGTTCAACTCAATACAACCCTTGAGGTAGTAACCCGTGTGGCTTGAGGGATTTGAAGCAACGAGTTCGTTAGCCAAAGCCATTGCTTCTTCGGGCTGGTTGCGCTGCATGTAAACGTAAAGAAGGTTCTGAGCAAAACCTACGTGTTCGGTGCGCGCAATAGCTTCCTTGAGGTCGTTAATATAAGCCGCTGAGTCATTCTTCTCAAGGTGTGCCTGCATCTTCATGAGGTAGAGGTCGCGAGTAGAGAAAGTATCCTTGAGAGCAGCGTCAACAGTTTCCAAAATACCGTCCCAATTCTTCAACTGGAAGTTGAGCATCACGATATTCACAGCAGTCTGACCGTAGTTCACGGGGTTGATTGCGTAAAGCGAATCTGTTTCTGCAGCTGAGAATACGGGGTTCTTGGGGAACTCATAATACTTACGGAACCACTCAATAGACTTCTGGTAATCACCCATTTGGTTTGCGAAAACGCCCGCATAGTTGTAGTAATTCACCATTGTCTTAAGCGTCATATAGTTCTTCTCCTTATACTGGGGTTCTACGCGACCCTTCTTGTCGGGCTGCATATCCGCAAGGTGACTCTTTGTGAAATTCGTAACAGCCTCATCAAGGTAAGTGCAGAATGCCACAGTGTCAAAGGGATAACCCTGAGAAGCCATATCCAATACGCGTTCGAAGTACTTACGGTTTACTTCACCCTTGTTGTAATAGAAACCTGCGAACTTAGTCGTCTTAGGATTTGCCAAAGCTGTTTCAATAATCTGAAGCGCTTCTTCATAGCGTTCCTTTTCTACCATGAACTCAACCTTGTGAATCGCACTATTCTGTGCAAAAGTTGTGAGCGCAGAAGCCATCATTGTGATGGCAAGCATAATTTTTTTCATAGTTATAATTTGTTTGTGTGGGGGAAGTAACTCCCCCACAATTAAGTTTATCTTTTAATTACTCGTTGTCAAGTTCGCTGAAAAGATTTGCCTCAGCGGGTTCTGCAGAAGTATTTTCAGTAGTTTCAACATCCTGAACTTCTTCCATTTCATTCTCATCTACCTCTTCTTCCGTGGGCACGATGCACACATTACTGATAACATCGTTGCGCTTCGTAAGGTTGATAAGACGTACGCCCTGAGTTACGCGACCCTGAACGCTCACTGTAGAGAGTTTGAGGCGGATGGTGATACCACTCTTATTGATAATCATCAAGTCGTCTTCGTCTGTCACGCACTTAATAGCCACAAGTTCGCCCACCTTTTCGGTTACGTTGAGTGTCTTCACACCCTTACCGCCACGGTTCGTAATGCGATAGTCTTCCACGCTACTGCGCTTACCAAAACCTTGTTCACTAACGACAAGCACCGTCTGCTTCTCAGGATCTTCTACGCATACCATACCTACGATTTCGTCTTCAGCCTGATCAATAGCCATTGCCTTCACACCCGTAGCGCCACGTCCCATTGTACGTACCGTATTTTCGTTGAAGCGGATAGCACGACCCGCACGGTTCGCCACAATGATTTCGTTTTCGCCGTTGGTCAAGCATACACTTACCACCTGGTCATCGTCGCGCAAGTTGATGGCGATAATACCCTTGGCACGCACGTTCTTGTAATCGTCGAGAAGCGTCTTCTTAATGATACCCTGCTTCGTACAGAACACGATATTGTGCGACTCACGGTATTCCTGATTATCAAACTGTGCTACGTTCAAGCAAGCATTCACGCTATCGCCCGGTTCGATGTTAAGCATATTCTGAATAGCACGACCCTTTGAAGCCTTATTACCTTCGGGGAGTTCGTAAACCTTAAGTTTGTAGCAACGTCCCTTAGAAGTAAAGAAGAGCATCGTGTTGTGCATCGTTGCAGGGTAGATGTATTCAATAAAGTCGGCATCGCGTGTAGAACCGCCCTTACTACCCACACCACCACGCGCCTGAGCACGGAACTCAGCAAGCGGCGTGCGCTTAATATAACCGAGGTGACTAATAGTAATCACTACGTCGTCATTCGCATAGAAGTCTTCAGGATTCCATTCGCCGGCAGCGGGAACAATTTCCGTACGGCGCTCGTCGCCATACTTTTCCTTCACCTCAATAAGTTCGTCCTTGATAACCTTCTTACAGAGCTCTTCATCAGAAAGGATTTGCTCGTAGTAAGCAATCTTGCGCTGGAGGTCATCATACTCTTCGTGGAGCTTATCCTGCATCAAGTTTGTAAGCTGACGGAGGCGCATTTCCACGATTGCCTTTGCCTGAACTTCATCCAACGAGAAGCGTTCCATCAATCCCTCAACAGCCGACTCGGGAGTCTTAGAAGCACGAATGATACGCACTACTTCGTCGATATTATCACTGGCAATAATCAGACCTTCAAGGATGTGTGCACGCTCTTGTGCCTTGCGCAATTCGTAAGCAGTACGGCGAAGCACTACTTCGTGACGGTGCTTTACAAATTCGGCGATACATTCCTTCAACGTGAGCAACTTGGGGCGCTGCTTGCCTGTAGGACCAACGAGGGCGATACAGTTTACAGAGAAACTCGTTTGGAGCGCAGACATCTTGTAGAGTTTGTTGAGCACAACGCCTGCATTTGCATCGCGCTTCACGTCTACCACAATGCGCAAACCTTCGCGGTCAGATTCGTCGTTGATATTTGCAATACCCTCCAACTTGCGTTCGCTTACCATCTCAGCAATGCTCTTGATAAGCTCAGCCTTGTTCACGCCGTAGGGAATTTCTGTCACCACAATCTTATCGTGCAACTCGCCACTCTCGATATTTGCCTTGGCACGCATGATTACGCGACCGCGACCTGTTTCGTAAGCAGACTTGACGCCCTGCAAACCCATAATGTAACCACCTGTGGGGAAGTCGGGAGCAAGGATGTGTTGCATCAAACCGTCGGTGTCGATTTCGGGATTGTCAATGTAAGCCACACATCCGTCAATCACTTCGCTAAGGTTGTGCGTGGGCACATTCGTCGCCATACCAACGGCAATACCCGTAGCACCGTTTACCAGGAAGTTAGGAATGCGCGTAGGCATTACCGAAGGTTCCTTACGCGTGTTATCGAAGTTGGGCACCATGTCTACGGTTTCCTTCTCGATGTCCTGCATCATCATTTCACCGAGCACAGAGAGGCGCGCTTCTGTGTAACGCATTGCAGCGGCAGAGTCACCGTCCATCGAACCGAAGTTACCCTGACCTTCTACCAACGTATAGCGCATGTTCCAATCCTGCGCCAAACGAACGAGGGCACCATAAACGGAAGAGTCGCCGTGAGGGTGGTACTTACCAAGCACGTCACCCACAACACGTGCTGACTTACGAGTGGGTTTATCGTGCGTAATGCCCAACTCATCCATATCAAAAAGAATACGGCGGTGAACAGGCTTAAAACCGTCGCGTACATCGGGCAAAGCACGGGCTACAATTACGGACATAGAGTAGTCGATGTACGACTTCTTCATCTCCGACTCAATGTAGACTTGTTTAATTCTATCTTCTGTCATAACTTTAGTGGGCAACAGCACCACTGCGCCCAATCTGACTTATTAAATTATTATATGTGTTATCTTTCAACGGCAAATTTACAAATTCTTTTGCGAACAGCCTTAAAACAGAGGGTAAAAATACACTCAGACCCTGAATTTGCCCATTTTTAAGCCCACAGAGACGTTTTAAGGTTTTCACCGACTCTAAAAAACGGGTTTCGGCAAGCACTATACGCTCCCCAAAACGGCATTTTTTGCCCCTATATTAGCACCTACAAAAAACTAAACCTATTGTAGTGAAAATTATTAGTAACATAAAAAAAATTATTAGTAACATAATTTAAAATACATTACTAATAATTTTCGGGGCATCTACCCTACAGTAAATGAGTAGTATAAAAAGCAACAAAATTTCGCCATAAAGAGGGCGAATTTAAGGGCACTGGAAATACGCGTTAGAGGTAGCAAAGCACGTCGCGGAGCGTCGTAATTTCATGCGTAGCACCGTCGCCCGCATCTTCCCCACTCCATCCCTCGCCTCTTATCCAAATCGTTCGGCACCCCACCTGCGTAGCGGGTACAATGTCTTTAGAATACGAGTCGCCGATGACGGTCACATCCTTTGCCTCACAGCCCGTTGCTTCTACGCCCAAGCGGTAAATCTGAGGGTCGGGCTTGCGCACACCGACTACAGCGCTTTCAATCACAGCGTCAAAGTATTCCGCCAATCCGTAGTGGCGCAAAATGGCTTCGATATTGCCGTAGAAATTGCTGACCAACACCATGCGATATTTGGGGCGTAGCGCCGCAAGCACCTCGCGCGCCACGGTGATATGGCGCAAGGCATAATCGTGGCAGTAGTCCACCACCGTCTGACGCTTCTGCGCGGAAATATCAGGCGTTTCCGTCCAAATATTCTCGGCGTTCAGATACGCAAATTGCTGCACCACCTTCTTCTCCAACACATCGCGGAAGGTATCTTCGGGTTGCACGATAGGCGCCTTTGCCAAGGCGCGCTCACCAAAGACATAGGCATCACGGAACTGCGCATTCGTAACAGGAATTTCCGCTTGGCAATAGCCTTCCCAAAGCACGTGCGCCCAATGACGCCCGTCCGTGTCCAAGGTTCCGCCGTAATCAAATATAAGTGCTTGCATGATACTTTTTTGTTTATAAATTCTATACAAGAAGTGATGCTTTTCTTACGAGTGGGGCACGCTATAAGAATTTTCACAGACCCCCTCCGCAACTAAAGTTGCTCGTCCCCCTAACTTCGGGGGACAAATCTTATACACCAACTCACTTGTATATTCTCAATTTAGAACACATCAACCATTACGATTGAATTTTCCCAACGAAAGGATGTAACTAAATTCCTCCCCAAAGTTAGGGGAGGTGCCCGGAGGGCGGAGGGGGCTGTTTATGGGAATAACTTATTAAATAGTTCTTTTCTCCAAATACATTCGTCTTTCCTGAATTGCATGTTGTATTGAAGCCACAACACCTTCGGGATACTTAAAAATAATATCGTTCTCAAAACGAAGAATATGAATATCATGCACTCTCATAAGATATTCACTACGCACATTGTCATTTATAATTCCATCATGCGTAAAATGATGTGCTCCATCAAGTTCTATACAAAGTCGCAATTCGGGAGCATAGAAATCAAGAATGTAAGGTCCAATACTAAACTGACGACGAAACTTTACTCCCTCTATCTTTCGCGCTTTGAGCGCCATCCACAACACAGCCTCCGCACTCGTAGAATGAGAACGTAAATATTTGCGCTTTTCATTTTGAGCCGGTTGATTATGTGTTCGGATTGGCATTATTTCAAGTTCATATTTAGTCAACAATATAGCAGTTTACCCCTTAAGTTTCCACAGCCCCCCTCCGCTCCTTCGTCGCTCGTCCCCCTAACTTATGGGGACAATTTTTATACATCAACTCGCCTGTAAGTTCTCGTTTAAGAACACGTCTGACATTACGATTGATGTTCTAAACGAAAGGTGTAACAAAAATTCCTCCCCGAAGTTAGGGGAGGTGCCCAAAGGGCGGAGGGGTCTGTATAACTTTAATAAAGATTTCACAAAAAAGCCCTACGCTCCTCCCCTACCGTTGTTGCAGGACCATGTCCGGGATAAACCTTGGTTTCAGAGGGTAACACCATAAGTTCTTGCTTGATGCTGTTGATGAGTTGGTCATAGTTTCCCCCAAAAAGGTCGGTGCGACCGATACTACGGTAGAAAAGCGTGTCACCACTGAGCAAGACGTTCGCCTCAGCACAATAATAACACACACCTCCCTGTGTGTGGCCAGGAGTTGGGAGCACTTTTAATGTGTGACTGCCTAAAGTTACCACTTCGTGGTCGTCAAACAATTTACCTGCAGGAGGGGTTACAAGCGTAAAGGCATTGCCTACAAAACTACGCATCTGGGCAGCCGCTGCTTCATAGGTGGTTAATTCATTTTTGTGCATGCAGGGAGAAAGTCCCCATGTGCGATAAACGAAATCGGCACCAAAGATGTGGTCGAAATGGCTGTGCGTGAGCAAGTGATACTTCACAGTCAGACCTTCGCTCTTGATAAAATTGGTGAGCGCCACCTCTTCTTCAGGGTACAATACGCCACAATCCACAATAGCCGCCTCACTCGTTTCGTCGTAAATAACAAAGGTAGATTCCTCAATAGGGTTTACCACAAATTTCTTCACGGTCAACATTGTACGTAGATTACTTTCTTGGTTTCGAAAAATTCATCCTTAAAATAATCGCTCAAATTCCAGGTGGTAGAACACTTCTTGAAGGGTGCCAATTCGTTTACCAAATCACCACCCTTAAGCACAACAATACCGTTGGGCAGGGCGTTGCGACACTCCTTCGCCACATTCTTGCGCACCAATTTATACAAGTCGCCCATATCCATCACGGCGCGACTCACCACGAAGTCAAACTTACCCTTTTCCTCAATGACATTTCTGTGTACGCAAGTCACATTCTTCAATCCAATCGCCTCAGCAACGGCCTGCGCCACCTTTACTTTCTTACCGATGCTATCCAACAAGAGAAATTCGCATTCGGGGAAGAGTATGGCAAGAGGAATTCCGGGGAAACCGCCACCCGTGCCGATGTCCATAATCTTTGTGCCCGGACGGAAAGTCACCGCCTTGGCAATGCCCAAAGAATGAAGCACATGGTGCATGTAAAGGTTGTCAATATCCTTGCGAGAAATCACATTGATTTTCGCATTCCAGTCGCGGTAAAGCGCATCTAATTGTTCAAAACGACTGCGCTGCTCGTCGGTGAGATTGGGGAAGTGGTCGAAGATAAGTTGAACCATAGCAAAAGTTTTTTGAAAGGAGAAATGAGAAATGAAAAAGGAGAAATTGCTGACGCAATGTCCATCCGCACGGACTTTCTCCTTTCTCCTTTTTCCTTTCTCCTTTAATCAGAACCTGTTTTGACTGCTAAATTAAGCAAAAAATGGCAGATAGCAGGTGCAAGAGGGGTTTGTTTGCGGGCGCGACAAATATTTCATAATTTTTTAGGGGGTAAATTTCGTTAGGTTCGCAGGAAGTTGTAAATTTGCCTTTGGAATTTATAAACACTTCTTTTAATAAAACTTAAATTTATGGTAAGTTACAAAGACCTCGGCTTGGTGAACACTAAGGAAATGTTCGCTCGCGCCATCGACGGTGGTTACGCAATCCCCGCGTTCAACTTCAACAACATGGAACAGATGCAGGCTATCATCAAGGCTGCTGTTGAAACAAAGTCTCCCGTTATCCTTCAGGTTTCTAAGGGTGCTCGTCAGTATGCTAACGCAACTTTGCTTCGCTACATGGCTCAGGGTGCTGTTGAATACGCTAAGGAACTCGGTTGCGAAAATCCTGAAATCGTTCTCCACCTCGACCACGGTGACACTTTCGAAACTTGTAAGAGCTGTATCGACTCAGGTTTCTCTTCAGTAATGATCGACGGTTCACACCTCCCCTACGAAGAAAACGTAGCGCTCACTAAGAAGGTTGTTGACTACGCTCACCAGTATGGTGTAACTGTAGAAGGCGAACTCGGTGTATTGGCAGGCGTAGAAGACGAAGTTTCTTCTGACCACCACACTTACACTGACCCCGAAGAAGTAATCGACTTCGCTACTCGCACAGGTTGTGACTCTTTGGCTATCTCTATCGGTACTTCTCACGGTGCTTACAAGTTCACTCCCGAACAGTGCACTATCGACCCCAAGACTGGTCTCATGGTACCTCCTCCCCTCGCATTCGACGTGTTGAAGGCAGTAGAAGCTAAGCTTCCTGGTTTCCCCATCGTGCTCCACGGTTCTTCTTCAGTTCCTCAGGACGAAGTTGCTACTATCAACAAGTTTGGTGGTGCGTTGAAGGCTGCTATCGGTATCCCCGAAGAATGGTTGCGTGAATCAGCTAAGTCTGCAGTTTGTAAGATTAACATCGACTCTGACTCTCGCTTGGCTATGACTGCTGCTATCCGTCAGACATTTGCAGAAAAGCCCGCTGAGTTTGACCCCCGTAAGTACCTCGGTCCCGCTCGCGACAACATGGAAAAGATGTACAAGCACAAGATCATCAACGTTCTTGGTTCAGACGGTAAGCTCGCTAAGTAATCATTGCTTACAACTGATACAATTTAAGGTGCCTCCCGCTTGGGAAGCACCTTTTTTTTGTTTAATCCTCACATTTTTCCAACTTTGTAACCTACTGAATCACAATTCCATATTCCACATTTTGAAAAAATATTCAATCCACTGAAGAAAAATGTTCAATGGATTGAAGAAAAATGTTCAATGGATTGAAGAAAAATGTTCAATCTTTCTCGAGGACATGGATCGAATGAGTATTAGTTAAACATTCAAACTATTTTTTTACTCAATAAGAACAAAAAATATTTGGTCTTCATATAGGTATTATTCGGAAAATAGAATGCCCACGACCTTCTTTCAAATAGGTCTATCTATACATAACCCCCTACTCTTTCTATGCGAAAAATTATTACAAAAAAATCGGTTTTGTAAAGTGTTGCTAATCAAGATGCTTAAGAAAGCAAAAATTATTAGTAACCTTTTTTAAATTACATTACTAATAATTTGGCGTATAGGTCAAATTGCAGGATAAAATTCACATAGTATGGTTCTATGGGTCAAATTGCAGGATGGAATTTCAGGTATATGTTTTGATGATTTTTTAATTTTGTAATG
>JAGBYW010000095.1 GCA_017628555.1 Bacteroidaceae bacterium
ATGCGGTCAATTTCTTCCTGGCTGAGACCAGAAGATGCTTCGATGCGGATGGTCTGTTCCTTACCTGTAGCCTTGTCCTTTGCAGAAACCTTGAGGATACCGTTAGCGTCGATGTCGAACGTAACTTCGATCTGGGGCACACCGCGACGAGCGGGAGCAATACCTGCGAGGTTGAAGCGACCGATAGACTTGTTCTGCGCAGCCATAGGACGTTCACCCTGGAGTACGTGAATGGTCACTTCGGGCTGGTTGTCTTCAGCTGTTGAGAACACCTGGCTCTTCTTACAAGGAATAGTAGCGTTTGCTTCAATGAGCTTTGTCATTACACCACCGAGCGTTTCGATACCCATAGAAAGGGGAGTTACGTCGAGAAGCACGATGTCGCCCACACCTTCTTCCTTGTTCAAAATAGCACCCTGAATAGAAGCACCTACAGCCACTACTTCGTCGGGGTTTACGCCCTTAGAAGGAGCCTTGCCGAAGAAGTCTTCAACGAGTTGCTGAATAGCGGGGATACGAGTAGAACCACCCACGAGGATTACTTCATCGATTTCAGACTTTGAGATACCAGCGTCGCGGAGTGCCTGTTCGCAGGGCACCTTACAAGCCTGGATGAGGTTGTGAGCGAGCTGTTCGAACTTCGCACGAGTCAAGTTGCGCACGAGGTGCTTAGGACCAGAAGCAGTTGCTGTGATGTAGGGGAGGTTAATCTCTGTAGCGTTAGAGCTTGAGAGTTCGCACTTCGCCTTTTCCGCAGCTTCCTTCAAGCGTTGCATTGCCATGGGGTCGAGTGAGAGGTCAACGCCTTCTTCTGCCTTAAATTCAGAAACGAGCCAGTCAATAATCACCTGGTCAAAGTCGTCACCACCGAGGTGAGTGTCACCGTTTGTAGAAAGTACTTCAAACACACCACCACCGAACTCGAGGATAGAAATATCAAACGTACCACCACCAAGGTCAAAGACAGCAATCTTCATATCCTTGTGCGCCTTGTCAATACCATAAGCAAGCGCAGCCGCAGTAGGTTCGTTCACGATACGCTGTACGTTAAGACCAGCAATCTGACCTGCTTCCTTTGTAGCCTGACGCTGTGAGTCAGAGAAGTAAGCAGGAACGGTGATTACAGCGTCTGTAACTTCCTGACCAAGGTAGTCTTCAGCAGTCTTCTTCATCTTCTGAAGCACCATTGCTGAGATTTCCTGGGGAGTGTAGTTGCGACCGTCGATCGCTACGCGGGGAGTGTTGTTTTCGCCCTTCACTACGTCGTAAGGCATGCGAGAAACTTCTTTCGCTACCTGATCATAAGTTTCACCCATGAAGCGCTTGATAGAATAAATAGTGCGCTTGGGGTTTGTGATAGCCTGACGCTTTGCGGGGTCGCCCACCTTGCGTTCGCCACCTTCAACGAAAGCTACGATAGAAGGAGTAGTGCGCTTACCTTCAGCGTTAGTAATTACAACGGGTTCGTTACCTTCAAATACAGATACACATGAGTTTGTTGTACCAAGGTCAATACCAATAATCTTTCCCATAGTTATATGTGTTTTATTTGTTAATATTCGGGTTTGACATAATTGTTTACACCCTATATCAAGCAACTACCGTGCCAAAAACGCAAATTCTCGGATTTTTCTAAGATTTTTTTTGCACCGTGTATGACATTTTGGCAGAAAACCTGCCAAAACCAGCATCCGTAAGGCACTTTCATGGCGAAAACCCTTATCTCCGCGCCACGCACCCCCTCTCGCAACGGCACACATATAATATATACACGCGCGCGATACGCCCAGTGAAAACCGCCTCACTCTAATCCATGTCAGTCGCCGAAATTTGACACCCTAAACGGGTAAAAAAACGCCACTTGTAACTACTTGTAAATCAGTAGGTAATAAAGCGCAAAATTATTAGTAACCTTTTTTAAAATATGTTACTAATAATTTTTTTTTTCTTACTAATAATTTTTACTACAATAGGTTTAGTTTTTCAGAACATAGAAAAATCAGCGACCGTGCCTAAGGCGCAGCCGCTGACGGAGGTTTTTGATATGCCTGTTGGAGGGTTAGTTTCTCACCTGTCCCTCGCCGCGAATCAACCATTTATAAGTTGTAATTTCTTCTAACGCCATGGGGCCGCGAGCGTGCAACTTCTGGGTGCTGATGCCGATTTCGGCGCCGAGACCAAACTGCGCGCCATCCGTAAACGAGGTTGGGGCATTGACATAAACGCAGGCGGCGTCAACAAGACTTTGGAAGCGTCGGATGCTCGCCTCATCGTGGCTCACGATACACTCGCTGTGCCCCGACCCATAGCGGGCAATGTGCGCAATCGCCTCGTCGGCGCTATCGACGGTGAGGACAGACATCTTGTAGTCCAAATACTCCGTGCCGCAAGCGCCCTCAGGGAGCGGTTGAAGCAATTCCGCGGGATAACTTCCCGAAAGCGCCTCCAGCGCAGGGGCGTCGGCATAAATCATCACGCGATGGTCTGCCATCGGAGCGCAAATGTGGGGCAGGTCAGTAAGGCGGTCGCGGTGAATCAAGAGGCTGTCGAGGGCGTTACACACACTCACGCGGCGCGTCTTGGCATTGACCACAATGCGTTGGGCACAGTCGCGCTCGGCAGTAGCATCCACATACGTGTGACACACGCCGGCGCCCGTTTCAATCACGGGAATCGTAGCCTCTGAGCGCACAAAATTGATGAGGTTACTGCTGCCGCGCGGGATGATAAGGTCTACCCATCCGCGGGCATGAAGCAGCGCCGTTGTTGCTTCGCGCGTTGAGGGGAGCAGGGTGGCAATGCGCGGGTTGAGACCTTGCCTTGTGAGCACCTCTGAGATGAGCGCCACGATGGCGCGGTTGGAACTCTCGGCATCACTCCCGCCCTTGAGCACACACGCACTTCCGGCTTTTAAGCAGAGCGCAAAGACGTCGAAACTCACATTCGGGCGCGCCTCATAGATAACGCCGATAACGCCAAAGGGCACGGCTACGCGCTGCAACTGGAGTCCGTTGGGCAAGGTCGCTTCGCGCAACACCCTTCCCAGTGGCGAGGGCAACGCTGCCACATTGCGCATATCGGAGGCAATACCTGCGAGGCGCTCGGCGGTTAGTTTCAGGCGGTCATACTTGGGGTTGGCTGCGTCCATGCGTGCCAAATCCTGGCGGTTGGCGAGAAGGAGGCGATCGGTGTGCTCCTCGATAGCGTCTGCCACGGCAAGGAGCACCGCATTGATTTGCTCTGGCGCCAGCAATAGCAGGTCGCGACTGGCGGTGCGTATTTCTTGAAATATAGTGGTAAGGGGCATGGTAAAAATGGGGAAAAGTGGGGCGTTAATCTTTAATCTTGACCGGTTCGAAGCAGGTGAAGCGGGCGCTTTCGGGGTTAAACACGAGCGAGGTAAGGATGCCCTCGCGCTTGCCATTGGCTATCCAAACGGCAATACCTTCGTCGGCCACCTTTCGGGCGATGGAGCACTTCGTTTGCATCCCGCCCCTGCCGAAAGCCGACTTCGAGGTTTGGATGTACGCATCCAGCGAGCGCCCCGCCTCTACGCGGCGAATGATTTCGGCACCCTCAGCCTCGGGAGGTCCGTCGTAGATGCCGTCTACGTTGCTCAGCAAGAAGAGTGCCTGCACGTTCATCATCGTGGCGATAAGTCCTGAGAGTTCGTCGTTGTCGGTAAACATGAGTTCGGTAATGCTCACCGTATCGTTCTCATTTACAATGGGCAACACGCCGTTTTCCAGCATCACGCTCATGCAGTTGCGCTGATTTTGATAGTGGCGCTCGGTGCTGAAACTCTCTTTGAGCGTCAACACCTGGCCCACGTGAATGCCATATTCGCGGAAGAGTTCGTAATAGCGGTTCATGAGCTTCGCCTGTCCCACGGCAGAGAAAAGCTGTCGCTGGTCTACCGTGTCGAGTGTGCCCAAGGGCATGTTGCGCAACTCGCTACGCCCGCAAGCCACGGCGCCCGAAGAAATGAGTATCACTTCGATGCCCGCACTGCGGAGTTGGGCAATCTGATCTACCAGCGCCGACATGCGGGTAATGTCGAGCGTGCCATCCTGTCGGGTGAGCACGTTGCTACCCACCTTGACGGCGATGCGCGTATAATTTGAGGGGAGGGTCATAGTTGGTTTGTGTTGAAAAATGGGGTGAAAACTACCTCTCGTAACTACTTGATAATCAATAGTGCTTTAAGGGTCAAAATTATTAGTAAGATAATTTAAAATATGTTACTAATAATTTTTTTTAGGTTACTAATAATTTTCACGAAAATAGGTATAGTTTTTTGGCAAAGGGATTGGGGGTAAAATTTCTCCCATGTTGAGGGCAGCGTGTCAGCCTTCGCCGCTCACTTTAGCGAGGCGCGAAGTCCTTGCTGCACACTCGTTGTAAATCCCGCTGCTTCCATCGCGTTGAGGCCGCGAATGGTCAGTCCGCCGGGCGTTGTCACCTTGTCAATCTCAGCCTCAGGGTGCGCGCCCTCTTGTGCCAGCAGGTCGATAGCGCCTTGCAGGGTTTGACACACGATACGTTGTGCCTCGGCGGGGCGGAATCCGAGTTCTACACCGCCCTCCATGGCCGCGCGGATGTAGCGCAGGGCAAAGGCAATGCCACATGAGGCGAGCGACGTGGCGGCGGGCATCTGTTCCTCCGTGATGAGCATCGTTTTGCCCATGGGCGCGAAGAGACGGAGCAAGGTTTCGTCGAGCGCAGGAGTGCTGCGCAGCGTAGCGATAAACGTCATGCTGCTGCCAAGGGCTATTGCCGTGTTGGGCATGATGTGGCAAAGGGTGGGGGCGGGTGAGTTGGCGGGGCGCGGCAGTAGGGCGTCGATGTCGTTAAGACTTACCCCGCCCGCTAACGAAGCAATCACTTGGCGTTCGTAACTGAGCGCGTCGCTGATTTCGGCAATCACCTGCGCGATGAGCCAGGGCTTTACCGCCAAGATAATGAGGTCGGCACCGCTTACGGCTTCGCGGTTGTCGGTCGTAGTCAGCAGTTGCGGAAACTCTCTGCGCAGTGCGTCAAGTTTAGCGGTAGAGGGATTTGAAATGCGCACTGTGTGTGCCGACGTAGACTTCAAAATGCCACGCGCTACGGCGCCGCCCATATTTCCAGCGCCTATGATGGAGATAATCATGTGTGTTATTATATATATGAGTGGGGAGGGGGTGAGAGCGGGGAGCGGGGCGTCGCCCGAGAGCGTGAGACGGCGCAAGGTGAAGCGCCCAGCGCCCTTGCCCAGGGATTTGTGTGCGACAAAGGTAATATTTTTGTAGAATAAGGGCAGAGTTTGTGGCAAAAAGTTACTGAAGTGGGCGGGGAATTATGTTTTTGAGCATAAAACTTGGGTGGAGTGTAAGAAAATGTAATAATTTGATAAAAAAAATAATCATTTTGTATTGCCGTTCCAAAATAAAGTTTCAAATTTGCCTTAGAGATATTCACCAACTCCTAAGAGAGGGCGCTTCGACAGGGACTTTTCTCCCCGCACCCCCTTGAATAGGAAAAAATTAAACTTAATTACTATGAAAAAAATTATGTTGAAGAGCGCTGTAGTTGCGCTTGCTGGAACAATGTTGTTCACTTCTTGCATCGGTTCATTCTCTTTGTTTAATAAGCTCGCTGCGTGGAATAATGACGCTACGGGAAATAAATTCTTGAACGCTATTATTGGTGTAGTTATTTCTCCTGCTTACGGTATCTGCTTGATGGCTGACTGGTGGGTGCTTAACTCTATCGAATTCTGGACAGGAAATCAAGTGCTTGCCGACGTGGGTAAAACTCAACCCGTTGTAGGTAGCGACGGTGACTTCTACCTCGTAACAACAATCGTTGACGGTTACAGCATTAGTAATGAAACTAAGAAGCAAACTTCTTTCTTGAAATTTGATAAGGAAAATAGCGTTTGGAGCTATGAGTCTGAAGGTCAGGTGAGCAAGTTGCTCCGCGTGAATGCTGACAATACGTTGACAGTGTTCCTTCCCAATGGCGACACTATGGATGTAACTAACGACGCTCAAGGTTTGCAGCAAGTTAAGGCAGCTTTGAACCCCGCAATTCCTTTCATGGCAGCAAACTAATCAGGCATCTCTCTTTGAATGATAGATAAAAAACGGAGGCAGTGTCACCCGCGAGTGACTCTGCCTCCGTTGCTTTTGCGGAATAGGGGGATGCGCGCCTTTCGGAGTTGTGCGCGACGCAATGCTATTCACATCAAAAGAAGTACCGCTGGCGCGCACACCGATTGCTCAGGTGTGTGTGCCAGCGGTTGAGATTTTTATTTTTCTCCCTCCAACTTAATTTCATCTGCGCCTTCACTCATGAGGTCTGTGCCCCAGTGGCTGTCGGCGAGGCGCTGCTCGCGGTCGCGCACTTCCTTAGCCTTGCGTGCGTAAACGATAAGGCGGAGCGATTGGCTGTAACTAAAGTAGTTCCACATCCAGTTGAAGAGCACGATAATCTTATTGCGCACACCGAGGATAGAACGTAGGTGCACCACCAACCACATTAACCATGCGAAGAAGCCAGCCATTTTGATTTTGCTGAACTCTGCCACCGCGCGGTTACGACCTACCGTTGCCATAGTGCCGAGGTTGAGGTAGCGGAAGGGTTTGAGGTCTTTGCCCTTCTCTAAGCGCACTAAGTTTTTCGCAAGAAGGCGTCCCTGCTGTATCGCCACTTGTGCCAACTGGGGATGTCCGCCCTTCCATTCGGGGTCTCCTTCTTCCATAATGCACTGGTCGCCGATGCAGAAAACTCCGTCGAGTCCCTCTACGCGGTTGAAGGCGTCAACCTTAATACGTCCGCCACGACCAAGACTTTTCTCGGGCATATTACCAATACGTTGCGCAGCCACACCGCTCACCCAGATAAACGTACGTGTAGCGATGCTGCTACCATCCTTGAGCATGACGCGATGATCCTTATAGTCGGTCACCATCTTATTGAGCAACACGTTTACACCCATCTCGCGGAGGTACTGCTCTACGTGTGCCGAAGATTCAGGACTCATGGCGGGAAGCAAACGTGGACCTGCCTCAACCAAATAAACATTTACGAGGCTCGAAGGAAGGTCGGGGTAGTCTTTAGGAATGATGTATTTTTTCATCTCTGAGAGCGCCCCCGCCACTTCTACGCCGGTCGCGCCACCACCTACGATAACCACGTTTAAAAGTTCCATGCGCTCGCGGTCGCTTGCACAAGTCAGGGCGCGCTCAAGGTTTTCGAGCAACGCGTTCTGTAAGCCCATGGCTTCGCTCACATTCTTCATCGGGATGGCTACTTCCTCTACGTGCTTGTTGCCAAAGAAATTCGTGGTCGTGCCGGCTGCAAGAATGAGGTAGTCATACGTTACCTTACCGATAGAAGTTTGGATGATTTTGTGTTCGGGGAAAATAGAACGCACCTCTGCCATGCGGAAGTAGAAGTCCTTATGACTTTGGAAAATCTTACGGAAGGGGAAGGAGATACTACTGGGCTCGATACCCGAAGAAGCAATCTGATAAATCAGGGGAGGGAACTGGTGATAGTTGTTACGGTCAATCAAAACTACCTGGAAGTTTGACTTGCGGAGCTTATTTGCCAACTTAAGGCCACCAAAACCGCCGCCTACTATAACTACACGCTTCTTTTCCGTTTGAGGTACGTTGAAACTCATGTCACAGAGATTTTTAATATTTAAAGTTGTAAGGCATAAGGAAATACCTTTCTCATGCAAAGTTACTGACAACGCGTTGAAGCGCAAAGTATTTCATACATATTTTACTGAAAACCGCATTACTTTAGGGGCTGTAGAAAAGATTTTGTGTATTTTTGTCATCTGAAAATTGAAAACAAAATACGATTATGAAAATAGGAGATAAAGTTAGGTTCCTCAACGAAGTGGGCGGCGGTCGCGTTGCGGGATTTCAGGGTAAGAACACGGTGCTCGTAGAAGACGCCGACGGATTTGAAATTCCCATGCTCATCACGGAGTGTGTGGTGATTGACACAAACGATTACAACATTCCCGTCAAACCTAAAGAGACCAAGGGTGAACGGGGGGCGGTGAACGCTGAGCAAGATGAAACCGCCGACGAGGCGCACCTCCTGCGCCCCATGACCTTTAAGGCGAAACCCGTGGAGCGCCGCGGGGGCGATATGCTTAATGTCAGCCTCGGATTTACTCCCGTAAACGTGCGTGAGTTAAGCTCTACGGCGTTTGAAATGTACCTCATCAACGATTGCAATTACACGCTGAGTTTCACCCTGCTCACGCAGACAAACAGCGCTTGCCACGTGCGCCACGCTGGCGTAATTGAGCCCAACACAAAACTCTTTCTCGAAGAATTTGACCGCAGCGTGCTCCCCGAATTAGAGAAACTCACGCTCCAAGCCATTGCTTATAAGGAGGAGAAACCCTTCCTGCCCAAGGCGCCAGTGTATGTAGGTTTCCGCTTGGACTGTCCGAAGTTTTATAAGCTCCACACCTTTGGCGAAAGTCTCTTCTTCGAGCTACCCTCTTACATTGTGGATGTTATGAAGGACGACCAACCCGCCCGCTCTGTGTTTATCGACGCCAAGCAACTGCGCGACGCCATCATCGAACCCAAACGCGAGGAGCGCCCCCAGGTGCAGACGGCGCGCAACACGATGCGCAACGGCATCATTGAGGTAGACCTTCACGCATCCGCCCTGCTCGAAACGGAGCAAGGCATGGACAGCAAGGCCATACTGGAATACCAGCTTCAGGTATTCCACGACGAGATGAAGCAGCACCTCAAGAAGAAGGGCACCAAGATTGTCTTCATCCACGGTAAGGGCGACGGCGTCTTGCGCAACGCGATTGTAAAAGAACTCCGCCAAAACTATAAAACCTGTATTTTCCAAGACGCCTCTTTCCGAGAATACGGTTTTGGGGCTACGATGGTGATTGTGAAATAAGCCTTGTGGCGCCGTCAGTGCTACGCATAAAATTAGGACCGATTCCTGCGGGAACCGGTCCTAATTTTTGTCCACTTTTGCAACCTAAGTTTTATGCGGCGGCGTAAGAAATTTACCCCCTAAACCCTTGTGCAAAAAACTATACCTATTGTAGTAAAAATTATTAGTAACCTAAAAAAAATTATTAGTAACATATTTTAAATTATCTTACTAATAATTTTGGGTGTTATAACTCTTTGATTTTCAGATAGGTACTTCGGGGTAAAAATCAGTGCCGAAGCGAGGCGTTTTTCTGAAGTTTTTACCGCTAAAAGCAACGGCGCGAACAGAGCGAGTGTGTCAAAATCCGCTTCTTGACGTGTCCAATAATTTTTAAGCGATGTAACCTTAAAACCTCATGCCCTGAGGCCCTAAATGTCGTAAAACTGTTCTTCCTTCTCTTCGCCCGCAACCTCCAGCCATTTGTTCGTGAGTTGCGCAAGTTTAATAATCTTCGTATTCAGTTCATCAGTAAACGCTGTGTCACATTGTGCGTTAAGCATTTTCATATAGTCGTCAAGTGTTTTGAGCGTCTTTTCCACCAAGGTGTAATTCACCTTTCGGCGCTTGATTTTCTCGTCGTCATCATCGTGGAGGTAGGTTTCACTGATGAGGAAACGCGTCACTTCTTCCCAGTCGGGGTAGCGCTTCGTGCCGAACTGCACCCACACGCCGGGGAACTCGCTGGCGCCGTTCTTCGCTCTGTCGTCAACGAGGTAGTCGCCGTCCACCAAGTGCTTGCAATGCGTGATAATCACGCGCTTCTTAAAGAGATCGCCAAAGTGCTTGGTGAGCCACTGAATCTTATCGCTCGGCGCCGTTAGGTTGTTCCACGGAGCGGTGGAGAGAATGTAAATGTCGTAGTACTCGCTCAATTCGTGCACCGCCTCAATGGCGCCAGGCATAGGGTCCATGAGCGAAAAGATTCCGGGCACTTCGTCAAGGCGACCCTCATATTCGCGCTTTGTTTCTTCACTCAACTTATCAATGCCGCTTTGGAAGTTCACCAACACGCCATCCATGTCAAAAAATAACTTCTTCATAGGTAAAATAGTTTTAGATTTTTCGTTTTCTTTAACTTCACGAGCGGAGTCTAAGATCCACTCCAACTCAGGATACTCCCGCTCCACATATTCCCTTGCCGCCAGTATTTGCAGAGCGTTGTTCACGTTCGTCACATACAGTCGAAGCGTCAGGGTTGAGGCATCGTAGTGAGAATCAACATCAAAATTAGTTTTTATATACTCCCGCACCTCCGCAACATACTTTTCCAAGTTCACAATCATATCTATAAACCGTCTTTCGTTCTCAGTCATACTTTTGTTTTTGAATCACATATATAATATAGTAACATGAGGGCGAAAATTCAATTTTTGAGGCATATTTTTTTTAAGAAAGGTAAAAAACTTGAGCTCAATCTTTCAACTACCTTTGGTTGTGCCGTTCAAATATACCACAAATCTGTCTATGATAGAGGAATAAAGTTGTGGATTTTTATTTTGGGCACCACTTTCTAAATTTTATCCAACCTCAAGATTATTTCACCCCCACTTCAAGTATTTAGCGGTGTAAAAATTTGGTAATTTCGTTAAAATCTCTTACTTTTGGCAACTGTAATTTGCAATAATTCTATTTGAATTTTACTTACATAAACAATAAATAAAGATATGGGTCTTAAAATTGTTGTACTTGCCAAGCAAGTGCCCGACACGCGCAATGTTGGTCCTGACGCGATGACTGCTGAGGGAACCATTAACCGCGCTGCGTTGCCTGCAATTTACAATCCCGAGGACTTGAACGCCCTTGAGCAGGCTTTGCGTTTGAAAGATAAATTCCCTGGCACAACAGTGACTATCGTAACGATGGGACCTCCCCGTGCAGCGGAAGTTATTCGTGAATCTATGTACCGCGGAGCTGATGGCGGTTATCTCCTTACCGACCGTGCGTTTGCGGGTGCTGATACGCTCGCTACGAGCTATGCCCTTTCTACGGCAATTCGCCACATTGGCGATGTGGACTTGGTCATCGGTGGTCGCCAAGCGATTGATGGTGACACCGCTCAGGTAGGTCCGCAGGTGGCTGAGAAACTCGGTTTGAACCAAATCACTTATGTGGAAGAAATTCTCGCTCTCGAAGACGGCCTTCTCACCGCAAAGCGCCACATTGACGGCGGTGTGGAAACCGTTCAGGCACCCCTTCCCCTCGTACTTACGGTGAACGGTAGCGCTGCGCCTTGTCGCCCCCGCAATGCGAAACTCGTGATGAAGTATAAGCGTTGCTTGGCGCCGCTTGAAAAGCCCGCTGACGGTTTGGCGTATGCTGAAGAGTACGAAAAGAAACCTTGGCTCACGCTCGGCCAAATCTCTTGCGCCGATGTGAATGCCGATCTCTCGCAGTGCGGACTTTCTGGTTCGCCCACAAAGGTGAAGAGCATCGAGAATATTGTCTTCAAGGCAAAGGAAAGTAAGGTGCTCACCGGTTCGGATGAAGATATCAAGGGACTCATGGCAGAGCTCTTGGCAAATCACACTATTGGATAATTACTAAGGCAGAATTGACAATGAATAACGTATATGTTTACTGCGAACTTGAAGGCACGCAGGTTGCCGAAGTAAGTCAGGAACTCCTCTCGAAGGGTCGCAAATTGGCAGACACTTTGGGTGTGAAGTTAGAAGCCGTGGCTGCTGGAAGTGGCATTACGGGAAAGGTGGAACAGCAGATCTTGCCCTACGGTGTAGATAAGCTCCACATCTTTGATGCTCCCGGACTTTTCCCCTACACATCGTTGCCCCACTCTTCAATTTTGATAAACCTCTTCAAGCAAGAACAACCCCAAATCTGCTTGATGGGCGCAACTGTTATCGGTCGCGACCTCGGACCTCGCGTTTCTTCAGCGCTCCATTCGGGATTGACAGCCGACTGTACGGCACTCGAAATTGGTAGTCACGAAGACAAGCGTGCGGGTAAGGTGTATGATCAGTTGCTTTACCAAATCCGTCCTGCTTTTGGCGGTAATATTGTGGCAACAATCATTAACCCCGAAAACCGTCCGCAGATGGCTACCGTGCGTAGCGGTGTGATGAAGGCGGAAGTGCTTGATGCGAATTATCCCGGTGAAGTTGTCATCGAAGATGTGGCGAAGTTTGTGCCCGAAACGGATTATGTCGTGAAGGTTATCGACCGCCAGGTAGAAAAGGCAAGTTCAAACCTCAAGGGTGCGCCTATCGTGATTGCCGGAGGTTATGGCGTGGGTTCGAAGGAGAACTTTGAGTTGCTCTATGCCTTGGCAAAAGAAATTCATGCCGAAGTGGGTGCCAGCCGTGCGGCGATTGACGCAGGTTTCTGTGAGCACAACATGCAAATTGGTCAGACAGGTGTGACCGTACGCCCCAAGGTGTATATCGCCTGTGGTATCTCAGGTGCCATCCAGCACGTAGCGGGGATGAAAGAAAGCGGAATCATCATTTCTATCAACACAGACCCCAACGCGCCCATCAACCAAATTGCTGACTATGTGATTAACGGTTCGGTGGAAGAGGTGTTGCCCAAAATGATTAAGTATTATAAGGGATAGTAAAAGGTTAACGGTTAAGGGTTAATGGGCAACGGACAACTCCGTTCACCGTTCACCTTTCACTATTCACCTTCCCTTTCAAAATATATACGACATGGCTAACTATTATAGCGACATAAAAGAACTTCAGTTCGAACTCAACCATCCGCTCATGGAGCGAATTGTTGAACTCAAGGAGCGCAATTTCCGCGACAAGGAAACATTTGATGAAGCTCCCCTTGATTATCCCGATGCGATGGACTCTTACGACAAGGTGCTCGACATCGTGGGTGACATTACGGCAAACGTGATTAAGCCCAACTCAGAAGGTGTTGACGCTGAGGGACCTCATTGCGAGAATGGCAGAGTGCGTTACGCTTCGGGCACTTATGATAACCTCAATGCCATGGTTGGCGCAGGAATGAATGGGATGACCATGCCCCGCCGTTTCGGTGGGTTGAATTTCCCCATCACTCCCTACACCATGTGTGCCGAAATCGTGGCAGCAGCCGACGCAGGTTTCAGCAACATTTGGAGTTTGCAAGACTGTATTGAGACCCTCTACGAATTTGGTAACGAAGACCAGCACAGCCGCTTCATCCCCCGCATTTGCCAAGGCGAAACAATGTCCATGGACCTCACAGAACCCGACGCAGGTTCTGACCTTCAGAGCGTAATGCTCAAGGCAACGTATGACGAAGCCGAAGGTTGCTGGCGCCTTAACGGTTGCAAGCGCTTTATCACCAATGGTGACGCACAGCTTCACTTGGTGCTCGCACGTTCAGAGGAAGGAACGACCGACGGACGCGGTTTGTCAATGTTTATCTACGACAAAAACGACGGTGGGGTAGACGTGCGCCGCATTGAAAACAAGTTGGGTATCCACGGGTCGCCCACCTGCGAACTCGTTTATAAGAACGCCAAGGCAGAACTCTGTGGCGACCGCAAATTGGGGCTTATTAAATACGTAATGGCGCTGATGAACGGTGCGCGCCTCGGTATTGCTGCGCAGAGTGTGGGACTTTCACAGGCTGCTTACAACGAAGCGCTTGCTTATGCCCGCGATCGCAAGCAGTTTGGTAAGGAAATCATCAACTTCCCCGCCGTGAGTGATATGCTCTCACTCATGAAGGCGAAGCTCGATGCCGGCCGTGCCCTCCTCTATCAGACTTCACGCTACGTAGATATCTACAAGGCACTCGAAGATATTGCCCGCGAACGCAAACTTGAGGCAGAGGAACGCCAGGAACTCAAGAAGTTCTCAAAACTTGCTGACTCGCTCACACCCCTTGCCAAGGGTATGAATTCAGAATACTGCAACCAGAATGCGTACGACTGCATCCAGGTACACGGTGGTTCAGGTTTCATGATGGAATACTTCTGTCAGCAAATCTACCGCGATGCGCGTATCACAAGTATCTATGAAGGTACCACGCAGTTGCAGGTAGTGGCAGCCATTCGTTACGTGACCAACGGTGCATACCTCGCCCTCATGCGCGACTACGAAGCAGTGCCCGTGGCACCTGAATTTGCTTCGCTTATTGAGCGTGCAAAGGCAATGGCGGATAAGTTTGAGGCGGCTACAACGCACGTGAAGGATGCTGCAAATGCAGAATTTCACGACCTCTGTGCGCGCCACCTCTACGAAATGGCGGCAAGCATCATCATGCTTCACCTCCTCACGCAGAACGCTACACGCTGCCCCGAAATGTTTGCGAAGAGCGCCCGCGTTTATGCGAATTATGTAGAAGCAGAAGTGATGAAGCACTACACATGGGTGATGAATCTCACGCCCGAAACGATGGAAGATTACAAGCAGGCGTAAATCTTGCGCGTGTCTTAATTTATAAATGTGGGGGTTGTCCTGATGAGGGCGACCTCCACTTTTTTCGTATTTCCCCCTCACGCGCCCCACCTTGCTTCCCACCTTTTCACCGCCAAACCATTTGCGCAAAAAACTATATCTATTGTAGTAAAAATTATTAGTAACCTAAAAAAAATTATTAGTAACCTATTTTAAATTTTCTTACTAATAATTTTGGGGTGGTCTAATGTGCTGAAAATCAGAATAGTTTGATGGCGAAAAAATGTTACATTTTGCGGTGCGGAAAATGATGCTCATGGCGGAGTGAAACAAAAAACACCCACGACGCGAGTCGTGGGTGTTGGGGCGGCTGAGGTTATTCTTCAGCGCTCTTGTTGATGTTCTCAATAAAGAGTTTTTCAAGCAGATTTTTGTCTACGCCGGTCGTGCCGCTCTTCTGCAACTGGTTGTAAACCTGTTCCAAGAATTCCTCTCCGCGGAGCTCCATCACCATGTAGTTGGTGTATTGTCCCGTAGTTTCATCCTTGTGCCAGCGCTCACAGACGATGGCTGTGCCCTTAAGCGTTTGGCTGGTAACAGACTTGATGCGCTCGTTGAAGAAGGTCTTTGACTCTGCAGTCATTGCCTTGCCGAGGGTTGTAGTGTAGTCTTCAACCGTAGCGAGGAGGGTGCGTTGCAACTGTGTAGCGAGTCCCGTAGCAGCAGCTACTTGCGCCTTTTTGCGCGCCGTCATTTCGCTGTCAGAAGTGCCCGAAGCCCAAGCGCGGAGTGCGCCGTCGCCACTAACAAATTCCTGACAGGGCATTACAAAAGTCTTTATGGGAGATTTTTCAACCTTCTTTGAAGAGCTGCAAGCAGCGAATCCGAAGCAACAAAGTGCCAGTGCGGAATAGAAAGCAATCTTTTTCATATTCATATTAGTTGAGGTTAATTTTCTTGAGGCGTGAGGGCAACTCGCGGTTCACGCGTTTCATGATTTCGCGGATGCAGGCCGCATAGGTCTCTTCTGCGCTCATGTGAACGGGGGTAAGCACCTTCAAACTATTGACGCTGTAGGTGAGCAGTAACTCTTCGGTAGCGTTGTTATAGAATTTCAACACCATCGTACAGAGGTTCGTGTTGAGGTTATAGGTGCCGCCCGTCACTTCAGGACCTAAATCCATCTTCGTAGAGAAGTCGATGAAGACGTTTGCCGCATCGGGATTTTCAGAAACCTTGAAATGGTTGTTGCCAAGGGTTGTGGTGATGGCGCGTTCGAGTCCCTCGATGTCGTGCTGCTCATTGACATAAATATACGCCATGTTGCCCGAAGGCTTTACCGTTACCGTAACCTTTGCAGCAGGCAAAGATTGGCGCATGATAAGTGTGCGATACGCCTGGGGTAGGGTGTTGAAGAATTGGTCGTCGATGCTGATGACTAACTCCTGAACGGCGTCTTTCGATGTGATGTTTGTGATGTAAAATTCGGCAGTGCCGTTGAAGTCCGTCTTTGTTGCCGACGTCGTAGCGCCACTTCCCGTTGCGAAGGTCGCCTTCAGCGCAATGTTGGGCAGGGGGTCGCCATTTCTTGAGAGACATCCGGCGATGGGAGACTTGACTGCCTTAAAGGCTTCGCCCTCTACCTGCGCGACATTGGTAGTGATGACCATGCCTGAGAATACATTGAGGTAGGCCGAGTAAAGCGCTGCGGGCACATTGACATTACCGTTTGCCGTGAGGTCCATAAAGGTCCACGCTTCTACAGTCTCAAGTCCCTTTGCGTAAAGCTGGATGGCCTGGATGAGGTCAAGTGATTCCTCTGCGGCACGTCCGTTTTTCAGGTAGGTGAGTCCTTGCTGCGTCACCTGCTGGCGGCGCTTTTCGGCGTTCTGTGCGTACACTTCTTTATTGAGTGAGTAGCAGACGTAGTAAGTTTCTGCCGAGCGGTAGGAATCTTTGAGTTCCTGACCCTCTAACCACGTGGTCAGATTGGTCTGAATTTTGTCTTCAAAGAGTTCGCGCGACTTTCCGTCTACGTCTACCGTGTGCAGGAACGACTGGTTGTCAACCTTCAAAGCGATCTGCGCAGCAATGTCTGCGAGAGCCTGTTGTGTGGCCTTCTTCACGTGGTCGGCATCTGAGATGGGCGCAGCGCCAACGCCGATGTAGGCGTCGTCAGAAGTGGGGTGTGTCGTAACCCATGCCGGAGCTTGTGCCCACACCGTAAAGGCGGCACACAGCAGGCCGAGGGTGAGGGAAAAAATACGGTGTTTCATAGTGGTAAGGTGAGGTTTAGAGGTTGTAAAGTCTGGAGTTTGTAAGAACCAATGCGGTTCTTACAAACTTAAAGCTGAGCGCCCTTATAACCTTACTCCCCTTAGAATTGGTTAGTCAAAGATGGTAAAGACGATGGTAGAACCGTCGTAAGAAGAGGTACAGTTCAGACCAATTTCTTCCTTCAAATATTCCTCTAACTGGAACTTAAATTCTCCGGCGTCCATCATCATGCCGTCTGCAGCACGGGGAGGAATCTGTACGTAGTCGAAAATCATGCCTTCGTCTACTACGCCCTGGATGTGATACTTACCCTTGTGTGAATTTTTGCGTACCCATTGGCGGAGCACGTCACTCAGTGCGTAGTTCTTAGGACCTACGGGTGTGCTCATGGTCATGCTCATCGCGCCTGAGTCGATTGAGAAGCGCAGGGCTACGCGTGTGCCTTGCGTCATGCGGGCAGTGAAGTTGCGACAAATATCGTCGAGGAAACTGGGGAGCAACGCCTTGACCGCAGCGCCGCAAAGGGCGTCGGTAGAAGTGGTGTTGATGCGGTTGGTCCAGCCGTCCTTAGAAGCAAGTACGTCGCCCGTCACGCGCTCACAGGCTTTCATGATCAGCGATACGCGAGAACCCTGGGCATTCGTATCTTTCATGATGTCCACCGTAACATAGACGTCAGCACCTGAAGAGAGCAACAAGGCGCGTGCGTTAGAGTGAGCGGCATTTGCCTCGTAGTTTTGCGTACGCTTCTCTTGTTCCAAATGGGTAAGGAAGTCGCGCGTCACGATGTCGCGAGAGCGGAATCCGTCTTGCACACTGCTCACGGCGATACGGCGGTCGAAGTCGTCTTTTAATACTGCGTCGTAGCTTTCGCCGTCGCGTAGGAAGGGCACTACGGTAATTGTGGGCTTGGTGATGCCTTCTTCTTCGTCAATGTCTTCATACGAAGCCTCCTTGGTGCGCACCTTGTTGGTCACAAGGTCGTTCATGAGGCGCGTCATGTAGATGGTGACGTTGTAATCGGCGCGATACTTTCCGGCAACCTTGCTGGGTTTGCTGGCTTCTTCAGATGAAGCGACGTAGAAGGCGTAGCGCGCGGTAGCGTTGAAGAAAGAGTTGGTGTAAACCTGATTGTCTTGCGTAATCAAGGGTTTGCCGTCGTTTACGCCTGCCACACCCTGGTAAAAGAGGGTGTAGATGATAGACTTGGCAGCGTTTTCGCCAATCTCCTTTTTAGAATCGGCGATACCCGTAGAGACAAAAGTGACACGACCGTTGCCCTCAGAGAGCACGGATACCAGCTGCAAATATTCCTGTGCGGGAAGCATCATGCAGATAATGCTGAGCAGCAGTGTCAGGCTGATTTTTTTCATAGAAAATATGCTTTTGGAACCATCTGAAACTCAATAGTTTACACGGGGTTACTAATCGTGAAAATTATTAGTAATATAATTTAAAATATGTTACTAATAATTTTTTTTATGTTACTAATAATTTTTGACGTTTCAGACACGGTGTAAAATACAATCACCGACCGACGAAAAATTGCGACATTTTACGGCCGAAAATCCCGTCGGTCGGTGTGAAATTCTGTTGCTGTTTAGAAGCCAAACATTGCGCCGCCCTGCTTAAGCAAGTTCTTTGCGCCGCTCTGCTTCATGGTCTTAACCTTGAGGGGGATTGCGTTTTCGGGAGCTGTATCCTTAATGTCGAGATACTCAAGCATCTTTGTGAGCAATACGTCGCCGCCCTTTGTTACCTTACACTGTGAGAGGTCGCCCGCCATAACTTCTGTGATAGTGAGTTGGCCAATCACCTTTGTTACGTCGCGGCCTGCGATCTTCTCAACGCATGATACTTCCAAGCGCTGGCTCTTTTCGAGTCCGTGGTCGCTACCAAGATTGATGAGGCAGATTTCCATCTTCTTGCCCTTCTTGTCTTTCTCAAATCCCTCGCCAAGGATAATACCATCGAGTTTGAAGTGTTCGTCAACGAGGTTCTTCATGTCGTTTTTAACATGCGCAAGGGCATCAGTAACAGCAGCCGCAGGAGTGTCGCCTATGCCGCAACGAAGTCCAGAAAGCTTGAAGTCCTTAGAGACTACGAGTTCCTTGTTTGCATACTTCACAATCTTAACAGTGTGAGCAATCTCAGCGTTGTAGTGAATCGAGCCGTCGTCAGACTTTGACTGAGCGATAGCACACTGTGATACGAGACCGTAAAGCAAATATTCAGCAGCAGTTTCGGTAGTCTTACCCATCAGTGCTTCAGCGTCGCCCATAGCGTCTTCAGAAGAGCGGCGTTCTGTCTCAGCAGCAATCTGCTGTTCGGCATCAACGTCTTTAAGTTCGAAGCGGCCCGTTTCAAACAAACCTGCCACAACAGAGGCACGCACCTGGCGCGCATAATCGATATTAACATCACTACCAGCGCTAAATGTACCAGCAATCATTACGGGCTTTTGAGCCTGTGCCACAAGGGCAATCATCGCCACAAGGGCGAGTGTGAGCATTTTTTTTAACATAGTTATTAGTGTTAGTTAAAGGTTAATATGTGTGTCAATTTTAAATATCACGATGTTACAATTTCGCCTTCGCCTTTGCGCTGCCTAACTCAGCAGCCTTCTTGAAGTTCTTGCGAGCCAGCATTGCGTTTTTGCCAACTGTGCCGCAACCCTGTTCGTAAATAACGCCGAGCATGTAATAAGCGTCTGCCGAACCTGAACTGTTGAAAGCCTTAACGGCATCTAAGCCCTTGCCTGCATTATATGCCTCCATGCCGGCTTCGTAATTGGCGTCGGGTTTCACTTCCTGCACAGGTTCTGGAGCAGGTGCGGGGGCGGGTTCTGCCTTAGGCGCAGCGGTAGTTGCAGGTGCGGGAGCTGCGGGAGCGGGAGTAGTTGCCGCAGGCGCAGGAGTAACTGCTGCGGGCGCTTCAACGGTTTCCGTTTGTGCGTTCTTACCATCAGCGGGCGCGGCATTGTCATCGCCACCACCCATAAAGAATACGAGACCACAGATTACGACTGCCACAACAGCAATCCATACCCAGGCGGGGGTGCCAGTAGATGTTTTTGGAGCAGGTGCCATAAGCGGGGGAACATTATGCACTCCCTTTTCTGCAACCTTTACTTCCTTGGGCGCAACCTTCACTTCTTCGTGAACTGCTGCCTTGGGGGCTGCGGGAGGTACTACTTGGGGTTGAACAGGTTTGGGAGCGGGTTTGTAAGCTGCCGAAAGTTCGTTTTCAATAGCAGTTTTCTTGTCTTCAACATCCAGCTCGCGTGCCTTTTGATCCATCAACTGACGGCCGCCAGCACCAATGTTGCCGTTCGTAGTAAGCAAGAGTTGCTGAAATGCCGTACGGTATTCGCTTTGTGCCTTCTTCTCACACTCAAGACAGCGGTTCTTTCCCGCCACTCGGCAGTCGGGGCAAATTCCCTTGCCACACTTCGGACAACGAGGGTGTTTTTCCTCAAGAGGATTACCACAAACGGCACAATATTCCTCCTTGTTGCCATTCATCACTATGGTCGTGCTGTTATTGACCGTAGAAGATTGGTCAACGGTAGAGGTGTTTACATTTTGGTGAGTGGTGTTTGTGGTAGTTACTCCACCCGTGATGTTTGCGCGAGTGCCCGAACCAATGATTTCGCCAGAGGGTGCTGCCGAGGTGGTAGGTTGGGGTGTGGGCTTCTTAAATGTGTAGCCACACTCGTCGCAGAATGAACTGCCTTCAGGCATAACTGCTTGGCATTCGGGACAAATTATTTCTTTACTCATAGATAATTTCTTTGGATTCTTCAATGATAGTTTCTGGTGGGCATATTTCTGTGCCGTCGGGCAGGATGAGTGCCTCCACAAGTAGGTTGTTTCCCTCCGCTTCTATCACTCCGCGCACGCCAAGGTGTTGGGCATCGTAGGGAGTGAAGAATGTGTCGTCGGCGGGGTAGGTATCCTTTCTGTACAGCACATATTCTTTGCCGTCTTCAAGCGTCAGCACTGCGTAAGTGCCTTCAGATTTTGAATCGCTGTTACAAAGGCGAAGGGATAGGAGTCCGTGATAAGTTTCCATGCCTTATAATAATATGTGTTCGTAACTCAGTGACCACTATTATACGGGTGCGCCGCATTCATCGCAGAAGGCGTTGCCCGAAGGTATTGGGCTGCCACATTCCTTGCACACAACGGCGGGCATTCCCTTTTCTGCTGGTTGCGGAGTGGGTTGTGCGGGTTGCGGAGTGGGTTGTGGCGCTGCGGGTTGTGCGTAAACGGGCTGCGGAGCGGGTTGTGCATACACGGGTTGTGCTTGTTGTTGCACCTGAGGCTGAGGCGGCACGTTGTTGCGGGTAGTATAATCGAGCGCACGGTCATAAGCGGTGTCCATACGGCTTTCTTGTCGGCGCAGACGCTCATCTTGTTCGCGGAGCTGGCGGTCTTTTTCTTCCTGGCGCTCACGGTTATACTGATTACGCTCATCTGCGCGTTGCGCCTGTACTCCTCCTGTTACGTTGATGAGGTTATTCATCATCTCAAACATACGATCCTGGTTGGCACGAAGCATCTCGTCTTGCTGGCGTAAGCGTTCGTCGTAACGAGCATTATCAGCGTCGCGTTGGGCAGCCATCTCGCGAGCATGTTCTCGTTCGCGTTCCGCACTTTCTCTTTCGCGCTTCGCATCATTAAGCGTAGAGGCGTAAGCCACAGCGGCTTCCTTGCCACCCTGAAGCGCCCAAACTTTTTCGTCGGAGAGATTCTGTGCGCTCTCCCACTTCATGCGTTCAGTATCTAACTCATTTTGCTGACGTGCTTGTTCCATCTGCGCTTCATGTCGGCGCTGATTTTCACGGCTACGCTCTTCGGCTTCTTGCATAGCCATAAATTGGCGGAACTGCTCGGCATCTTCTTCGCGTTCCAAGTCACGACGGCGTTTTTCGTCGTTGAAATCCATGTCGCGCTGGCGCTGTTCGATGTCTAATTGTCTATTGGCAACGGCCGACTGTCGGTCTAATTCTTTATAGAATTGGCTGTCTGCGTAATCATCCTTGAGGCCCTGAAGTTCCAGTTCCTTGCGCACCATCGCCTCTGCTCTATCCATTTCGCCTTCCATACGTACGCGCTCAAATTCAAGTGCGTCGCGGAGTTGCATCATACGCAGTGCTGAATCGCGCTGTAATTCATTGGTTTTAATTTGGTGACAGAGCACTTGCAATTCCTCTTTGCGTACCAAACCTGTCTGAGCAATTTCCATCAAAGCCCTATCGCGCTCAGCGTCGCTCTGTGCTTCGCGAAGGATGCGCTCATTGAGCAGGAGGTGTTCGAAC
Organism: Bacteroidaceae bacterium; assembly: GCA_017628555.1. Lineage (GTDB taxonomy): Bacteria > Bacteroidota > Bacteroidia > Bacteroidales > Bacteroidaceae > Alloprevotella. The sequence continues at coordinate 21,934 of JAGBYW010000095.1, forward strand.
TTGCGAAGTTCCTCAGCGTTGAGCAATTCCTCGTTGTGCATATCGCGGTTGATAGCATTGAGGGCGCGCGCCATTTCAACCTCAGTTGTTGCCTCATGAATCTGTTGCGCATTCACCGCATCGGCAAGTCGGTTTTTGAAATCGTTAGTGCGGTGGAGGTAGTCGAGTTCCTTTTCAGAAAGGTAGAGTTCCTGACTGAGTTTTGTGAAGCGCTCGAGGTCTTGACTCTCAGCAGAAATTTCCACAATGCGCACTACGGTCATGCCGAAGAAAGATTCTTGTGCCACAGCGTTAAGGCGGTCTTTAAGCATGGCATGGAGTTCGGCAGGAATGCGGTTTGAAGAAAGTTCCGTGTCGTAAAGCGCATCCTGAAGAGTGACGCGCACGGTGTCGGTAATCTCGTCAACAATCACGGCAGTATTCAACTGCTGCTTATCCGTGAGGTAGTGGAGGATAAACGCTTCGGGGTCGGCAATCTTGAAGTAAGCGTTGACGCCCACCTTCATTTCGAGGAAGCGCGTTTGGATGCGCATGGGCTCGAAGTTCTTGTAGTCGTCGATGCTTGCCTGCTTCGCACCAATGAGTATGGGGAATGCCTTGTTGAGCAGGATGATGATGGCGAAGGAAGCGCCATTCTTAGCATTTTCAAGGATGGCCTTCTGCTGGTTTAAGTAGAGTTGCTCTTCGGCAGAGACTTCCTTTTCTACCTTCTTCTTGCTCTTGAACAGGTTGCAGATAAACTGCCAACCGCTACTCACTGCGCCCGCCTCCTGAGGTGGAGCGCCCACAAAGTCATAAGCGCCGCCGCTGATTGAGGCAATCACTTTGCCGTTGGCACGTATGTAAGCCGTCGTACCCTCAGGCACGATGACACCCTTAACTTTAGAATATTGCTCAAACTCATCTTCGCGGATGATGCGCGCCACTTGTCCGGGCTGCACGTTCCAATAGATGCGTCCGCCAGCCGAATCTACGTCGGGGGCGGTGTTGAGCGCTGACGCCTTAGTCTCAGTTGCTGCGGGCGCCGCTGCTTTTGCGTCGGGCGCGGGTGCTTGGCGTGTGCCACACTTGGCACAGAACTTTGCTCCGGGTCTTAATTCAGCGCCACAACTGATACAAGTATTTGATTGTGCTAACTTCTGTCCGCACTTTGCACAAAACTTCGCACCCTCGCGAAGTTCGGCGTTACAATTAGGGCAAATCATAATCTACTGAATTTAATGTTGTGAAGTCCGAAGGGTATTCTAAGATTTCCGCACGCTATTTTTGCGGGAAAAATGTCTCAAAATTTCACCTTGAAATCGCTGTTTTTCTGCCCCCAATTACTGCGCTTAAAAACTATACCTATTCTCGTGAAAATTATTAGTAACCTAATTTAAATTATTAGTAATGTAATTTAAAATATGTTACTAATAATTTTCAGCGTTTAAGGGGTGGGTTTAATTTACTCAGTATGAGGGAGTTGTAAAAGTGATGTTTTGTCTCATTTTTTCACACCCTCGGCGGAGAAACATGCTGCGATTTTCGGACGGTATAAAGGTTAATTTTGATTTTACTTTGTGGTGATGACGCGCAGCAGGGTTCCGTCTTCTCGCGTCAGGGCGCTGTATTGCAACAAGTCACCCTCGGGCGCCGTTTCGTTGTAATCAATCTTGAGCGTCTTGCTTCCGTCAGCGGCAGTGATACGATAAATAGCATCAGCCTTGCGTGGGGGCAATCCATACTGACTGTAAAGTGCGTCGCCCACGGTGCGCTCAATTTCTTCCAAGTTGCGGTCAACAAAGCCTCTCACCATTTGCAGGATAGAGCGCTTGCCCGCGCCATCATTGCTGTAAAGCGTCTCAACGGTAGCCGTCTTGCGCACGGATTTGTAAGTGGTCTGCAGGTCTATCGCAGTCTTAGAATTACAATCCTCACTCAATGTGCTCGCTACGCTTAAACTGGGGTCGCCGAAAAGGTTAAATTCGGCAATCGTAGCGGCACGCTCTTCCGAGGGAGTGCAATATTCATACGCCTTACAGCGTGCTGCGTCGAGCGCTACGCCGGCTGAGTAGCCCTGCATCAATATGTTGATGAACGAGAAGGCTATGACGTCGGCAAAATCCATACTTGCAACCTCAGAACTTCCACTCGGGTCAAGTTCGCCCCAAGCGATGCGCGATGAACCTACGTAGAGCAACGACTTTGAGTAAATCGCACTCAGCAACATGCTATGCGCAGCGTCTAAATTGATATGGCGGGCGCCGTAACAGGATTCTGCAATGACGATGTTCGGACGTGTACACTGCGCCATGTGTTCGGGCAACAATCCCGTGGCATATTGGCGGCGGTGGGGCGGATATTCTCCGGAATATCCCGCTTGCTCTCTCCCCGAAGAGCCGTGTAGGTTGTAGTAATAGAGCGAGGCGTCGCGCGGGAATATTTGCTCAACGTTTCCTGCGTCAACATAGGGCGTGAGCATCAGGCGGTTGAAGTAAAATTCGTCTTTGATGCGCCCGTCGAAGTTGCGCAAATGAGGATGCAAGAGTCCCATTTCTGCCACACGTGCCGACACCTTTTTCCAATGTGGGTCACACTGCGCATAAGCTTCCTCCATGGGGATGCCGGTAGCATTGTCAAGGCTGCGCTGGAAGTAATCGGCGATGTCGTCTAACGTCGTGTCGTTACCCACAGGCAGACGGCCGACACAGAGCAAGGGTTCGTAGTCAAAAACCAACTGCAACTCTACCTTCTTCAAGGTCATGTCGGCATAAGGATAGGCATAGGGCAGGTCGGTGTCGATGTCCTTGTCGTGATAATTACCGCCGTTCTTAAAATGTGTGATGCAGGGCATCGGAACTACGTCGTCGCTACCAATGATAAAGAGGTAGGTAGACTGCGGTCTGCCCGCTTCATCCTCCTCGCGTATCACATCTTTTAATATATTGAGGCAATCTTCAGCGCTGCGCCGTCCGCCTCTTTGCGAACTACTGCTAATGCCAAACACCCTATGTGTCTGTGTAGCGTAGCGACTCATGTCGATGAGCGTGTAACTAATGCCCACTTCTTTCTTCAGCGCTACGTAATCTTGAAGCAGTTCAGTAACGTCTTCCTCATCAACTCCCAATTTCTGGGCAAGTAGGTGTGCGTCTGTCAATAGAATCCCGTGTGCAAAAGCCTCACTCTTGGACATCTCTTCCTCAAACTGCGGGGCGTCATCCCGTTCTAACGGTGTGCCACACTCAGAGCAAAACAGCTCGGCCGCATCTTCTATTTTCCTACCGCATTCCGGACAGAACATAAGCTATAATATTTCAAACAGATTATTTATTTCAAGTATTTCTCTCTGCGCTGCACCACCTTTTTTACGTAGTTGCGCGTCTCCTCATAGGGAAGTTCGGAGATAAGGTGGTTGTAGAGGCGCGTGTAGTCCAACTGGTTGATGGTTGGAAAGGCATTGGCGAGTTTTGTAGAGCCGATGAAGCAACGACTGACGTTTCCGGCGCCCGTATTATAGGCGGCGATGACACAGAGTTGGCGACAACCGGCATCTTCTACCTTGCCAAACTGATTGAGCAACACACGCAGGTAAGCCGTGCCCAGCTCGATATTATTGCGTGGGTCAAAAAGGTAACTGCTTTCGCAAATGCGGTCGGTCTTATAGACGTAGCGATACGCATCTCTGCCGCCCGATTTCGGAACCAACTGCATCAAGCCGTAAGCCGGCACCCAGCTCTTTGCCTGTGGGTTAAAGGCCGACTCCTGCTCCATGATGGCATAAATCAAAGGTTGTTCCACCTGGAAACGTGCCGAAAATTCCGCCACAAGGTCCTTGTAAAGGGCAGCGTTTTTAGAAATGTTGTCTTTTACCAACGCCATTTCTACTTTAGCCACCTTGCGCTCCTTGCCGTCTCCGCCGGTGATGGTTTTAACTGTGGCAACGGTCTTTTCCACAATGCGCTTGGCAATTTCGGCAGTAGATTGCGTCCATCGTGCAATCTTTTCGGCAGCCTTTTCCTTGGCTTGCGCCTTGCGGTCTGCCAGGGTGCTGGTGGGTTGAGTCTTGTCTTTCTTCGGCTGTGCTACCACCTTGTCTGCGGTATAGGTGGGCAGGTCTTTACCCTTCACCACGGGGGTGGGCGGTGCCTTGCGTTTGGGTTTTGCTTCCACCATGTCGTCCGTAGGTAACTCATAGGGCGTGAGGTCAAGCAGTCCCTCAAGGATGGGTTGCTTGGCAATGGGGTTGGAAGCGTCAACCTCAGACTTGTAAGGGCAGGTCGTGCCGCGATTGTTTAACAACTGCTCCACGGCTTGCTGCAGGCGACTCTTTACTTCTTCCTCGCTCGCGCCTTCGTCTAAAGCCACCTCAACGTCAATGCGCCCCGTTTCAAAATCTACCACTGAGCGCTCGCTACGGTCGTCGCTGTAAGATACCCATTCCTTTTGCGTGTCGGTCAAGGTGTCGCCCCAAACGGCATTGATTGAGTTTACATACGCCTCAAACTCCTGACGCGCCTGGCGCTCATACGCCATGTAATCTTCATACGCCTGTTGGCTATACGCCTCAAAGTCTTCGACAGTTTGGCGTGCTTCCGCCTCAAACTGATTGCGGATAGAGTCGATTTCGCTCACTTGCGCCGAGGCACAGAGTGAGAAGAACGATGCCGAGAGTAGTAAAATATGCGTTCTCATAGCCGAAATGTTACGGGGTTAAACGACTTAAGCCCTTGGCACAGTATGCCAAAGGCGCTTCATGTAGGTATATACCAAAAAAGTCTGCGTGGGGCGCAGACGATAA
>JAGBYW010000096.1 GCA_017628555.1 Bacteroidaceae bacterium
ATTTTGTTCTGCATTATCTGACGAAAGAAAATCGGCAATAAAATTTTGGAAGTTCTTTTGTGCTTGTATTTTATTATATTGTTCTTTACAGAATAATTCGAGTTCTTCGCTATCAAAATGGGAGTATAATAACAATTCACACAATTTTACTCCACTTTTACTTTCTGTATTTATTTTAGAAGAAAATACGCAAATAGCATCTAGAGAATCGTCAGGATTGTCATAGTATAATCTTATTTCTTCTCCTATATACATCCCCACATTCAATCTGAGTATTCTCATGTATGACATTAATTGTTGTTCTTGACGTTCATTACACAGATTGGACGGACGTTTAATCTCAATGGGTAATACCTTAATATTGTTTTTACTCAATAAGATATCAAGTCGAATATGATTATTATTACCTATTGGGATAGAACATTGTGTCTGTAAGGAATTATTGTATCGTTTCCAGCCAAGTATTTGCATGCAAGATTCTACTTCTTTTTGATATATATCCTCAGTTGAATTATTATTAAAATGAGGCTTTAACATCTGTACAATCTCAAACCAATTTTCATTCATAACTAATAATTATTTTGTCTTATTTATCAAATATTGAACATTAACCTCCAATAAAGTTGCAATCTTCACAAGTGTTGCCAAATCAGGTTGGGCCACATTTGAGCACCATTTAGATACGGTTGACGGATTTTTCCCTAATTGTTCTGCCAACCACTTGCCTGTACGTTTCTTTTCTACAAGCACTATTTTAAGACGATTTATATCCTCCATTATAATCAATCTATTGAATTTAACGCAAAGGTATTTATTTTATTAAAAATAAAGAGTCTTTGCTTATGAAAATTGCATAACTCTTTTAATGCCCCTAACTTCTAGGAGGTGTTAGCAGAAATCAGAAAAGTTTACGGGGATATTCCGAAAGGAACTCAATATTTAAGACAATTTTGCTATGTTACCATGTACATCAACTTTGAAATTTCTTATTTCGTTTGCCCACTTCTCTGGTATAATTTTCATTGTGTTGTCAGAGAAAGTTGAGAGGGGGTGATGTTTTTGTTCTATACCTCTGAAAGTAGTTGGACTTTTATAGCCGACGACACATAACCGTTTATATCTACGCTCTCCTAATTGGTTCCTAAAGACGCTACAATATCATAGTAAACTTTGTTAATCGCCAACAGATGACATTCTTCCTTGTTTCGCCCTCACTTTCATTTCTTTGTTGTATCTTTGCAGAGGATAAAATAATTAACCTATTCCATTATGAAAGAATTAGCATTGAAGTACGGTTGCAACCCCAACCAAAAGCCTTCACGCATTTACATGAAGGAGGGCGAACTCCCCATCGAAGTTCTCAGCGGACGTCCTGGATACATCAATTTCCTCGATGCGCTCAATGGTTGGCAACTTGTTAAGGAACTCAAGGCTGCTACAGGTCTTCCCGCAGCTACAAGTTTTAAGCACGTAAGTCCCGCTGGCGCAGCCGTAGGTGAAGAAATGAGTGATACGCTTAAGAAAATCTATTTCGTAGATGATATTAAGGAACCCCTTACTCCTATTGCAACTGCTTATGCTCGTGCACGTGGTGCTGACCGTATGTCAAGTTATGGTGACTTCATTGCCCTCAGCGACACTTGTGACAAGGCAACAGCATTGCTCATCAAGCGCGAAGTTTCAGACGGTGTAATTGCTCCCGACTTTACAGAAGAAGCCCTCCAAATCTTGAAGGAAAAGCGCAATGGTTCATACAATGTCCTCAAGATTGATCCCAACTATGTGCCCGCTCCTGTTGAAAGCAAGGAAGTGTTTGGCGTAACTTTCGAACAGGGTCGCAATGAAATTGACCTCACTTCTGACGCTCTCTTTGAAAACATTCCTACGGACAATAAGAACTTCCCCGCGGCGGCAAAGCGCGACTTGATGATTGCCCTCATCACGTTGAAATATACGCAGTCTAACTCTGTTTGCTACGTGAAGGACGGTCAGGCAATCGGTATTGGTGCTGGTCAGCAGAGCCGTATTCACTGCACACGCCTTGCGGGTAATAAGGCTGACATCTGGTGGTTGCGTCAGCATCCCAAGGTGATGAACCTTCCTTGGGTAGAAAAGATTCGTCGTGCCGACCGTGACAACACGATTGACATCTACATCTCTGACGATTACGAAGATGTACTTGCCGACGGCGTTTGGCAGCAATTCTTCACCGAAAAGCCCGAAGTGCTTACGCGCGAAGAAAAGAAGGCATGGATTGCACAGAACACTGGCGTGAGTCTTGGTTCCGACGCATTCTTCCCCTTCGGTGATAACATCGAACGTGCGCACAAGAGCGGTGTAGAATACGTAGCACAAGCAGGTGGTTCCGTGCGTGACGACCATGTTATTGAAACCTGCAACAAGTACGGCATCGCTATGGCATTCACAGGCGTGCGCCTCTTCCACCATTAATCCAACGTGTGCTTATGCGTAAAGCAGCAGAAGAAGAAATCACGCAGGCAATGACCGTCGGCATCACCTTTAAGGGTGCAAAGCTGAAGGCCAAACCTACGGAGGAAAAGGTCAAGACGAAAGCAAAGAAAAAGACGTATATCACGGGGCTCCACGGTTCGGGTGCGGCAAAGAAAAAGGCGGATATCCGCAAGCGTCGTGCTAACCGACATAAGAATAAGGGGTGATTTAGGTTGTAAGGTCGTAAGGTCGCTTCGCTTTTTAGGTTGTAAAGACTATGCAGTCCGCATGGATTCTTAAAACCTCAAAACCTTAAAACCTTAAAACC
>JAGBYW010000097.1 GCA_017628555.1 Bacteroidaceae bacterium
AATGCGGGCACATTCTCGCCTACGTTGGCAGTACCAGCATTACCGGGAGCGATAAAGAGTTTTTCAACTTTGCTGCTCTGAGCAATTTTCCAAGCAAGGGCGTGTTCGCGACCGCCACTGCCAAGTAAGAGGATTTTCATAAGTTTGAGGTTATGAGGTTTGAGGTTTTGAGGTGGGAGTATAAGTCCTGGATGGCGCTCTCCCCCTATGAACAGGGGGAGAGCGCCATTCGGAGTGCAATCCCCTAAACGTAAACCGCTATAATTCTTATATCTTTTCCAACGCCTGTTCGATGTCTGCAATGATGTCTTCTGCGTCTTCGATACCTACAGAGAGGCGGATAAGGTCGGGAGCAATGCCGGCTTCCTTAAGTTGCTCTTCTGAAAGTTGGCGGTGCGTGTGGCTCGCGGGGTGGAGTACACAACTCTTGGCGTCTGCCACGTGGGTCACGATGCTGATGAGGCGAAGGTTGTCCATAAACTTGATGGCGTCTTCGCGCGTACCCTTCAACCCTAATGCCATTACGCCACAAATACCGTTAGGAAGGTACTTCTGTGCAAGGGCATGGTAGGGATTGTCTTCAAGACCTGCGAAGTTTACCCACGCCACCTTGGGATGCGCCTTGAGGTATTCTGCCACGCGCTGCGCATTTGAGCAGTGCTGCTTCATACGGAGGTGGAGGGTTTCAAGACCGAGGTTGAGCAAGAAGGCATTTTCGGGCGACTGAATCGAACCGAGGTCGCGCATTAACTGCGCTGTAGCTTTCACGATAAAGGCATTTTTGCCAAACGCCTTGCTGTAAGTAAGGCCATGGTAGCTTTCGTCGGGTGTGCAAAGTCCAGGGAACTTTTCTGCTGAGGCTTCCCAGTCAAAATTTCCGCTGTCAATAATCGCACCGCCCACGGCTGCTGCGTGACCGTCCATATACTTTGTTGTAGAATGCGTCACGATGTCGGCGCCCCACTCGAAGGGACGGCAGTTAATGGGGGTGGCAAAAGTGTTGTCCACAATGAGGGGCACACCATTCTTATGCGCCAACTTTGCAAAGCGTTCGATGTCCAAGATGGTGCAACCGGGATTCGAAATTGTTTCTCCGAAGAAACACTTCGTATTGGGGCGCACGTACTTCTGGATTTCTTCGTCGCTCCATTCCTGATCGACAAACGTACATTCGATGCCCAACTTCTTAAGCGTAACGCCGAAGAGGTTGTACGTACCGCCGTAGATGTTGTTGGTAGAAATGAAGTGGTCACCCGCTTCACAGAGGTTGAAGATGGTGTAGAAGCTCGCCGCCTGACCCGAAGAAGTGAGCATTGCTGCCACACCGCCTTCCAAAGCAGCAATCTTTGCCGCTACAGCATCGTTTGTGGGGTTCTGAAGTCGAGTGTAGAAATAACCAGAGTCCTCAAGGTCGAAGAGGCGTGCCATCTGCTCGCTCGTGTCATACTTAAAGGTGGTACTCTGATAAATGGGAAGTTGGCGAGGTTCGCCCTTCTTAGGGGTATATCCTGAATGCAGGCAGAGTGTGCCCAAGTTTAGTTTCTTTTCCATTGTGTTGGTCTGTGATGACAAAATCCGGACGGTCCTCTCCCTCAAAATAAGGGGAGAGTACCTTCCGGAATGTTTTTTACAATATTCTTAGAAATAGTATGTAGCGTTAATCTGGAACATGTTGCGCTTGATGTCTGCGCCACCGCCAATAAGGCTTTGACCACCCATTTCTTTTACAACAGCTTTACCTATTGCACCAAGAGCAAATGTATAACCTGCAGTAAGTTCTAACTTACCAAGCACCTTTGCGCCTGCACTAATGTTCCAAGAAGTAGACATGTTTTCATTGTCAAATGTGTTGGCGCCGTTCAACAAAGCGTCGTTCCACTTTGTGCTACCCAAAGCAAAGTCAAACTGAGGACCTGTACCAACGAACACACCAGTCTGTCCGATACCGAAGTTGAAACGGAGGTTCAAGGGTACTGAGAAAGAGCGTTCAGTTTCAGTTTCCTTAAATTGATCTTTTTCAAGCACCAACTTATTCTGGTTGTAGAGCAACGCACCGTTTACTGAGAAACCTGCGATGAGACCTACGTTTGCACGTACACCGACGTTCCAACCTGCTTGACTGTCACCGCTCTTAAGACTTGAGAGTGCGGCAGACTTGTTTGAAACTTTCACCTTTGTATAATTCAAACCGCCAGTGATACCCCAGTTGAAACTGAATGCAGAAGCTGATGTAACTACAAGAGCTGCTACGAGTGTGAGAAGAATCTTTTTCATAGTTAATAGATATTTAGAAGGTTATTGGATAAGTCCGAAACTCTGGAAGATGGGATGCTGAATCGCGTAAACTACGATACCTGCGAGGTAACCAGCGAGTGCGAGCCAAGAAATGTTCTTCAAGTACCAGCCGAATGAGATATTTTCAAGACCCATTACAACTACACCTGCAGCCGAACCGATAATGAGCATTGAACCACCGACACCGGCGCAGTAAGCGAGGAGCTGCCAGAAGATACCGTCTTGAGCGAGTGCGCCAACTGTTTCTACAGGGTACATACCCATACAACCAGCTACGAGGGGCACGTTATCAACGATGGCAGAAGCAGCACCGATAACGCCTGTAATTGCATAGTGGTTAGCACCAGTTACTTCATTCAACCACTGACCGAATGCTGTGAGAACACCAGTGTCTTGAAGGGTTGCAACGGTCATCAAGATACCGAGGAAGAAGAGGATAGTCGTCATGTCAATCTTCTGCAACATGTTTGTCACACGGTGCGTAGACATGAGGTGGTGGTTCTTCTTACGCGCCAAGAATACTTCTACAGCTGTCCAAAGCACACCAAGCACGAGGAGGATACCTACATAGGGAGCGAGGTGAGTCAATGACTTAAATACAGGCACGAAGAGCAAACCGCCCACACCGAGGCAGAACACAATGTTACGTTCCTTCTTTGAGAATTCCTGGTTCGCTTCCACATATTCTTCCATCTTCACACCTTCGATATTACCCTTCATGCGGAAGTGCATGATGATACAAGGGATGAGCAAGCTGGCAACAGAGGGGAGGAACACTTCCAAGAGTACACCCTGAGTAGAGAGCATACCGCGTACCCAAAGCATGATGGTTGTTACGTCACCGATGGGAGAGAAAGCACCGCCGGCATTTGCAGCCAAGATGATGAGACCCGCAAAGAGGAAACGGTCTTCCTTGTTTGCCACGAGCTTGCGGAGTACCATGATCATCACGATAGAAGTAGTCAAGTTGTCGAGCACAGCTGAAAGGAAGAAGGTCATCCATGCCATGCGCCACATGAGCTTACGCTTGCTGGCAGTCTGAAGGCGGTAGCGTACGAAATTAAAGCCACCATTTGCGTCTACAATCTCTACGATAGTCATCGCACCCATAAGGAATACGATAATTTCGCAAGTTTCAGAGAGGTGGTGGAGCATACGTTCAGAAACCCAGTGTTGTATTGCTTTCCCCCATTCACAATTAGAACCTTGCATTATTCCTTCTATTTGTTTTGTCTGTTCAGCACTTAAGTCAATCAAACCAGAAGGAATGCCTACAGCGAAAAGCGTCCAACAAATTGCGCACATCAAGAGCGCAACGGGCGCCTTGTTAATCTTTGTACCGTGTTCGAGGGCGATACAAGCATAGCCAATAACGAACACCGCAATGATAATTGAGGTAATCATTTAGTTTTTAGTTTATTTAATTTATGTTATTAGTTTCAACTTACAAAGGAATTGTTTTTTCTTGACCCGTCAAAGAAAAAAAACAAGTTTTCACACTCAGCGCCCTCAAACCTGCCACTTTCAGGGAAATATTTGCGAAAATCTGTGCTGTGTGGGAAGTTTTTGCTACCTTTGCCGCGCAAAATGCGTCACACCCTTTGTGCGCTGGCTGCCCTCATAGTTCAACGGATAGAATAGAGGTTTCCTAAACCTTAGATAGGAGTTCGATTCTCCTTGGGGGTACTCAGAAAGCGAGAAGTTTTGCCTGCTGGCATTGCTTCTCGCTTATTTTTATGTGTGTTATTTCTCTGCAAAAGGGTTAGAGGAAGAAGCGCTCGAGGATGCGGATGATTTTTGGGGTCAGGAAGTGGCTCTTTTCCTTGTATCCCGCCAACTGGAGTGCCTTTTGCAAGATGGGGTCTTGCTTTATCCAGCGGTTGAGTCGCGCAACGGAGGTGTGTGTTGAGGTGGAGGGGAAGATGATTGAGGCTATTTCTTGTCGGGTGCAGACGCTTGAAAGTGTGGTTATTGTGTACATAGATAGAGGTTTAAGGTTAGTGGATGTTAAAGGTTTTACGCACGCGCTCGATGTCGTTTTCGGTGAGTCGGATGCCCGACTCTTGTCGCGCCATGGCAATGACGAAGCGGTTGAAGGCGCTTCCCTCGGTGGGCAAGGGATGCTCGGGCGACACGTCTGCTCTGCCACACACGCATTGTATGTAGAGTTCGGTATTATTCTCAGTGGGCGGTGCCCAACGCGTGATGATTTGCCGCGGAGTGGTGCATCCGCGCTTACGGATGTAGGTGAGCAGGAGCAGTAGGGCGGCGCGCAGGCCGTAGTCCATACAGTCAAACTTGCAAAACCCGCCGACGTTGGGCGTAGTCTTTGACAGTCCCAGCCATTTGTTTGTTGCCACGTAGCGGATGTTTAGCGGGTTATGGTTTCTTACGCCCAGTGTGGGCTCGCGGTGCATGAAAAATGCCCCCGCCTTTGCCGCGCTTCTCTCTTTTAGGAGCGTCGCGCTCCCGTAATGATTTCGCATTAGTTTTTTCAGGTAATAGGGTGAATACTATAGTTTTACCCCGGGGAGAATGGGTGCTTGCCTCCCGGCATGCAGTCCTTTCTTGTCGACAGTGCAAAGGTAGGGCGCTAAAGTCCGAGAATTTCGGACGCAACTTATTTTTGTTCCGACGCCAAGGATTTCTTTTCGCGCGGGGGAGTAAGCTTGTGCCCCGCGTCCCTATATATATTAAATGTGTATGCTTCGTGCGGAGGAGAATGGGATTTTTTAATTGGTGTCTTGTGGACTTTATGAGAAGTAACGGCCTGAAAGGCCATTAAGCATCCAGCCCAGGGCAGCGCCCTGGGGGGATGAACGTTTGGACTTGCGCCCTGAAGGGGCAAAAGCATTGCTGCTCAGATTTTTATACTCGCTTTTGCCCTTTCAGGGCGCAAACCTCGACTGCAACGATACCCAGGGCGTTGCCCTGGGCTAATGGATTTATCCCCTTTCAGGGGAAATCTGCTAACTGGTGGGCTTACACTGTTTGAATAATTTAATATTATAGTGGTTATAGGTGTTTATCAGACACCAATAGGTTCTTCAGAATAATCGTGTGGAAACTTTTCGTGAAAATGTCTCAATTTTTCGCTATTAAATCCCTTGAAAATACCCTCAAAATAGTTGCCCTAAAAACTATACCTATTTTCGTAAAAATTATTAGTAACCTAAAAAAAATTATTAGTAAGATAATTTAAAATATGTTACTAATAATTTTGAGCAAAATAGACGTGCGCTAACGCGTTGATAATCAATAATAAAAAAAGTGCACCGCCGAAGCGATGCACTTGCTATTTTTTTGACCTTGAAAGGGGCTTATTTCAACACGCCAAGCTCCTTACCCACCTTGATGAAGGCTGCGATACACTTGTCGAGCTGTTCGCGGTTGTGACCCGCAGAGAGCTGTACGCGGATGCGTGCCTGGTCCTTGGGAACAACGGGGTAGTAGAAACCAGTTACGTAGATGCCTTCTTCCTGGAGCTTCGCAGCATAAACCTGTGAGAGTTTCGCGTCGTAAAGCATCACGGCGCAGATAGCACTCTGCGTGGGCTTGATGTCAAAGCCAGCTTCGATCATCTTAGAGCGGAAGTACTCTACGTTTTCAGCAAGGCGGTCGTGAAGTTCGTTAGACTCTTCGAGAATCTTGAACATTTCGATAGACGCACCTACGATAGAGGGAGCGAGTGAGTTAGAGAAGAGGTAAGGACGTGAGCGCTGACGGAGCATGTCGATGATTTCCTTGCGACCAGTTGTGAAACCGCCCATCGCACCACCGAATGCCTTACCAAGCGTACCGGTGTAGATGTCTACGCGACCGTAAGTGTTGAAGAATTCGCTCACACCGCGACCTGTAGCACCTACAACACCTGCAGAGTGACTTTCGTCAACCATCACAAGTGCGTTATACTTTTCAGCGAGGTCACAAATCTTGTCCATGGGAGCCACGTTACCGTCCATTGAGAACACACCGTCTGTTACGATAATGCGGAAGCGCTGTTCCTGAGCTTCCTGAAGGCAACGTTCGAGGTCTGCCATGTCAGCATTAGCATAGCGGTAACGCTTTGCCTTACAGAGGCGCACACCGTCAATGATAGAAGCGTGGTTAAGTGCGTCAGAGATAATAGCGTCTTCAGCTGTGAAGAGGGGTTCAAACACACCGCCGTTAGCATCAAAGCATGCTGCGTAAAGGATAGTATCTTCAGTCTTGAAGAACTTAGAAATAGCAGCTTCAAGAGTCTTGTGAGAGTCCTGAGTACCGCAGATGAAGCGTACAGAAGACATACCGTAACCGCGCTGGTCCATGATGTCCTTCGCAGCCTTCACAAGGCGGGGATGATTAGAAAGACCAAGGTAGTTGTTTGCACAGAAGTTCAACACTTCCTTGTTGTTTACCTGAATCGCAGCCTGCTGAGGACCTTCGATCAAGCGTTCGTTCTTGTAAAGACCAGCCTCCTTAATGGCTTCAAGCTCATTCTGGAGAAATTCTTGGAAATTTCCGTACATAATGCTGTTAGTTATAATTAGGTTTTTGAAAATGTTTACACAATACGCCCCTCTCAGCGCGCGAGGTCGCACCCCACACTGCGGAGGATACTGCAAAGGAACGGATTTTTTTGAAAATATCGGCTATTGACAGTATAGATTTTCTGTATAACCCGAATTTTCTGGCGGGTAAGTGACTTCACCATTCCGCTGGGTCACTCCTCTTCGCCTCGAAGGTTTGCCTTGTGTTCTTCCCAAAGCAAACGGTGGGTGAGGTAGTAAACGGGAATCCATGTGCTTATGAATGACACCACAAAGACTGTGGCGAGGATGGCGATGAGGTCAAGAATCTCAATGCTTACGGGGTAGCTGTCGATGAGGAAACTACCGTCGCCGTCGCCCAAAGTAATCCATCCAAATGTCTGTTGCCCCAGGCAAAGCAAAACGCCTAACGCAATGCCTACCAGTCCGCCCATCAGCGCGATAAGGCGTGCCTCGATTAAAAAGATCTTGCGCAGCATGCCCGGAGAGGCTCCGAGGGCGTAGAGCGTGAGCATGTCTTCGCGCTTCTCGATAATAAGCATCGACAGACTGCCGACAATGTTGAACATGGCAATAAACAGGATGAACGCCAAGAACCCAAACGACACGAGTTTCTCAATGTTCATAATATTATACACTTCCGCCTGCTGTTCCAACTGGTCGAGCGCTTCGAAACGCTCACCTGCAATCTTGCGCAACTCACGCTTGGCGAGATAAAGGTTAGCCCCGTCTTTCAGGCGCAGTTCTACCGACGTCACCATCCCAGGTTGGTCAAACAAGCGCTGGGAGAAACCGAGCGAGGTGAGGAAATAATTTTCGTCGTATACGGGTTGATTGACTACAAACACCTGTGAGGGTGAGGTCAGTATGCCCGTGTTAAAACTCTCTGAGGGGTTCACCACATTGATGCGCTCCCCTTTTTTCGGCGCACAGATTTGGAGCGTGCCGTAATTGTAGGCGCCACAAATTTTAAAGGAAAGGGCGATGCCGGGAATACCGTATTCCGTTTGACCCTCCTGTAAAACGAATTTATCTCCTCCGCGCAAGATGCTTTCTATATCACTCGTGCGCTTGAAATTCTCATCGACGCCCTTAATCTCCACCAAAAGCGGATGCCCACTGAAAAGGATGAGCGCATGGTCTTGCAACACGTTTGTGGCTGCCTCGACGCTCTCATGATTTCTCAAAGCGCAGAGCACACTATCGGTCTCCGCCACCATTTTTCCCTTCTTGGGGACAACCTTTATCTGTGGGTCAAACGTCGTGTAGAGGCCCTCGACAATATCGTAGAACCCGTTAAACACACTCATCACACACACCATCGCCAAAGTAGCCAAAGCCACCCCCGCCACCGAAATGGCAGAGATGTAATTGATGGCGTTATGACTCTTCTTCGAGAAGAGGTAACGCAAGGCGAGGCGGTAGGGAAGGTGCATGACTTACTTTTTCAAGAGTTCGTCGATGTGTTCAATATAGTCGAGCGAGTCGTCTACGAAGAACTTCAACTCGGGAATGATACGCAACTGGTGGCGCACGCGGTTACCGAGTTCGAGGCGCACCTGCTTCATGTTGTTGTTGATGTTGGCAACAATTTCAGCACTGCGTTCTGAGGGGAACACGCTGAGGTAAACACGGCACACGCTCATGTCGGGAGAGATGCGCACGGCACTTACCGAAACGAGCACACCGGGCATTGACTTTGTTTGGAGTAAGAAGATGTCGCAGAGTTCCTTTTGAATCAAGCGCGAAATCTTTTGTTGGCGGGTTGTTTCCATGCTGTAAAAAATATGGATTATAAAATGTGCCACAAAGTTACGGATTTGTTTCCACATTTCGCCGCCCAGAGCAGACTACGTGGCGAAAGAAACCACATTTTTAGGGTGGGGCGGGGTGTAATCCAACTTCTTATTGTATTTTTGTCCCATCATTCGTTAGACAGTTCCCACTTATTTTCCCTATGAAGATACATATTGTAAACGGGCCTAACCTCAATCGTTTGGGCACCCGCGAGCCCTCGATTTATGGCTCTCAGACGATGGAGCAATGCCTTGAAACGCTCCGCCAAAAGTATGCCGATGCCGTAACACTGGAATATTACCAGAGCAATGTTGAAGGTTTCCTTATCGACGCCCTTCAGGCGGCCGACGATGCCGGTTGTGACGGAATCGTGCTCAACGCTGGCGCCTACACCCACACGTCTATTGCCCTGCGCGACTGCATCAAGTCGCTCAGCGTTCCCGTAATTGAGGTGCACCTCTCCAATGTGCATGCCCGCGAGGAGTTTCGCCACACGTCTATGCTCTCAGCCGTGTGTAAAGGCGTAATTGCAGGCTTTGGCATGGACTCTTACCGCTTGGCGGTTGAGGCTTTGGTAAACGCTAATGCCTAATGCTACAACGATGCTCAACGAATACATCCTCTCTCACATAGCTCCCGAGCACCCCTACCTTTACAAGCTCTACCGCGCTACGAACACGCAGCTCATTCGCCCGCGTATGGCGTCGGGACACTTGCAGGGGCAGTTGCTCAAGATGCTTACGGAACTGATCAACCCGCAGACGGTGGTTGAAATCGGCACTTATTCGGGCTACTCCGCGCTGAGTATGGCGCAAGGTATGCGCCCGGGTTCGCGCATCGTGACTTTTGAAATCAACGACGAACAGGAGGATTTCACACGCCCATGGTTTGACAATTCGCCCTTTCCCCCGAAGATTGACATGGTCATTGGCGACATCTTTAAGTTGCTCCCGCCGATGAACCTTACCATTGACCTCGCCTTTATCGACGCCAACAAGCGCACGTATGCGGAATATTACGAGCTGATTATGCGCTACTTACGCGTGGGTGGGTATATCTTGGCCGACAATACCCTTTGGGACGGGCATGTTGTAGAACCGGAGTACGACAACGACCCGCAGACCGTTGGCATCAAGCGCTTTAACGACATCGTTGCGCAAGACCCGCGCGTGGAAACCTTTATTTTCCCCCTGCGCGACGGACTCACGCTTGTGAAGCGCATCAAGTAGTGCGCACCTTACACCTGAAACACCCGCTCCCCCTTGCCCCGAGGCTTGGGGGAGTTCCTTTTTGGGGCGGATTACGGAAGCTGCTACACTGGGCATTTGGGGGTGAAAATGGTAGTGTTGCGGCGCACAAAAATGTCATAATTTTTCGCACGCTTAGTGTTTTGATAATCAGCAGGTTAAGGGTAGTGAAAATTATTAGTAACCTTTTTTAAAATATGTTACTAATAATTTTTTTTAGGTTACTAATAATTTTTATTACAATAGACTTAGTTTTTTGCGCAATGGGTTTAGGCGTTTGAAAGGCTGCTCGGCGCACGAAAAAAAGGGGAGGCAACCGCTCAAGTTGCCTCCCTTGTGTGTGTAACATAGTGTGCCTAATTCGCAGCATCCACGGCGCAGTTGAGCGAACCGCTCTTGTACGTATAAGTGCCGTCAATGCTGATGGCTTTACTCTTGGCGCCCGTGGCTGAAATCTTAATCGTGCCACCGTCAAAGATGAAGTCGCCCTTGCCCTTGATGCCGCGACACTTACTTTCGTCTGCCGTGCCCGCAGCATAGGTGGTGCCCGTCACTTTCAGGTCGATGAGGGGATTGTTAGCCACGCCCTTGATGGTAAGGTCGCCATCAACGCTGATGCCCTTGGTGCCGTTGCCCGAAACTGTGCCCGTGATGGTGCCGCCCGAGATGGTCATCTGCGCGTCGCTCTTAATGCCCTTCGTGTCGTGGGCAGCAACGTCAAGAACTATCTTGCCGCCCTCGATAAACACCTCGCCGTTCAGTTCATCCGTAGCGTCGTTGGTCAGCGAAATGTCAAAGCCGTCGCCACCTACGTTTTTCATCGTGAAGGTTCCGCCTTGGAGCAGCAGGTATTGGTCGATGTGAAAGGCGTCACTCACGGCGCCGAGCACGTTAATGGTGCCCGTAAATTCATCCTTAAATTGCGAGTATTCATCGCTGACATAGGCGTGCTTGGAGTTGCCCGTGATGTTCACGGTTCCGCTGCCCTCAAATTCAGGATGCCCGTTGATAAAGAACGCCCCCTTGTGTGTGCCGCCGGCAGAGTCGGCAAAGTTGTTTGTGCCATTGACCACGACCTTGATGCGCTTGCCGTTGAGAATGTTTAAGGCGGGCATGTTCACCGTAGTAGCGGTGAGGCTTACGCCATTGAGCGCGACCGTTGCCTTATAGTCGCCCTCCATGGTAAATGAGCCTGAGGTCGACGTGCCACTAAGGGTGTAGGTCACTTCTTCCTGAAGCGCGGCATCGGCGGTGATGCTGACGTTCGCACCCTCCACACTGACCGTGAGGTAAGGGGCAAGGTCGCCACTGAGTTCTACTTGCGCCGTCGCACCATTATAGATAACGCCCACAGATGCCACTGCTACGGCATCATTCGTAACCGTCATGCGGTCAATCGTGCTGACGTCATACGCCTTTCCGCCCAGGGTGAGCGTCTTTCCGCCTGCGGTGAAGGGAGATTCGCCCAGCGTGGTAGCGTCAAAGACGGTCGTAACATTTCCTTGCGCAACGCGTAACGTCTGTGCTGCCGAGGTCAGCGCCGTGCCGACCATGGCGATAAAGAGAAGGTACTGCTTCATGGTGCAAGGAGTTTAAAAGTTTCTTGACCAATGCGCACGACGTAAATCCCACTGCTCAGGGGGAGCGTGAAGCGTTCGCTACCGCTCAGGCTCTTTTGGAGCGTGGTGAGCAGGCGTCCGTCGAGCGTGTAAATACTTACGCGACTGCCTGCGGGAGCCGTAACAATCAGGGCGTTACTGCTGAGTCGCGCCGTAACGGTTGCTGTTGAAAGGTCTTCTATACCTGTAGGTTCTGCAGCAAAGAAGAGGGCGCCGAGGTCGGCAAGCGGGAGTTGCAACTGTTGCCCGCTGGCCTGTCCGGTAAAGGTGCTTGCCGAGAAGGTAAGCGTGGCGCCCGCAGCAATATTCAGACTGTGCTCTTCTCCGTTTATCAGGCGGAGCGTGAGGTAGTCTAAGCGCTGGGCGCTAAGTGTAGTTGCCGCAAAGAGGGCAACAATGAGGGAGAGGATTCTCATGAGGTTTTTAAAGGGGGAGTTTTTTATAGTTTCTATAGCGTCTATAGTATCTATAACTTCTATAGCATCTATAATTCCTATTCAATTAAAATTTAAACTTATACCCGATGCTCACAGCATGGATGTTGGCTTCATCGCTATAGTGCCCGTCGTTAAAGATATAGGCAAGCGAGAGCGTATTCTTCTTATTGAGCTTCCAATCCGTACCTACGATGAGGCGAGTTTCCTCAGTGGCGCCACCCTTTTGGAGTTGCGTCTTAATTTCATAGGTGGCGAAGGGCGTAAGCGGGCAATTCTTGATGTCGTATTCAATGCCGATGCGCGAGCGGAGCAGGTGGTTGTTTTTATGATTCTTATGGTCTTCACCAATCTCACATTCCATCCAATCGTAACCGCCAAATTCATACGTGGGCACATCTCCTGAGAATCCCTGGGGCACTTCGTCGCGGTAGCGTACACGCTCAATGTCTTTGCTTACGGAGTGGGTATATTGATAACGCTCACGCAAGGAGATGGTAAAGCGTCCGATTTTTACCTTACTGGAAAGGTCGAACGAGAGGCGGTGTTTCGCGCGGTGAAATGCCTCGTCGACATTATAACCATTGAACTTGCCATTGCTTTTCTTGAAATCCTCTTTCACTTCTCCGCGACTCAAGTCGCTAATATACTGATAGGTGGTAGCGATTTTAAGATAGTCGCACACTTTATAGCTGCCGCTGATTACGGCATTGGCGCGCGACACTTCACCTAAGTTGTCGTTGGCACGCATGCCCAAACCGAGGGTCAAGTCAATGCGTTTTGTAAGTTTCTTTTCGGCTTCGATTTCCAGCCAAGTACCAAATTCATCTCTCTGAGCGAATGTGGGGGCTGCAAGTAAGAGGGCGCAGCAGGTGGTAAATAGTTTTTTCATGGTTGGTGTATTGTTTTTATGGAGGGGAGGGAAAGTATAAATGCTATAGATATTATAGAAACTCTATAGATTCTATACTTAAAAGAAATCACTCAAATATTATCCCTCGGGAGTCTTAAACATACGATCGACTGACTTGATGCGCTTCTCGGGGTCTATGTAAAACACGCGGAGCATGGTCATGTCGGTAAGGAAGTCTACGGCGCCTACTTCTACGCGAGTAATTTTCACGCCGAGGCGCTCTTCAAGGTCTTTCACAAGGTCATCGTAGCGCTCGGGTTTGATAAGGTCGATGTTGTCATACTTGACATATTTGCATCCTTGGTTGTATGCTGAATGGAAATTCTCAGCCAGCCATACGATAAGGATAAATACTAAGTTGATAACGAATCGCTCAACGATGTGGAGGTCACCTGTCTTCCCGTTCAATACTGAGAGGGCGATGAGGAAGAAGAGGTAGGTCATCTCGCGTATGGGTACGCTCTCCGTGCGGTAACGTATGATGCCAAAGATGGCAAAGAGTCCGAGGGCTGCGCCTACCATTCCGGCGTCGGAGATGGTTCCGGCGATTTCTCTGCCCATGAATAGGTAGATGAGCATGAAGATGCTCACCGAGAGCAGGATGAAGGTGAAGTAGTAGTCGCGGCGTTGCCCCTTGGGGTAATAGAAGAAATGAACGATGAGCCAAACTGTAACACAGTTCAGAATGAGGCTACCAAGGAGGTGAAACAGTCCGATGTTTTCGGCGAATAATTCGTGCATGGGGAGTTGAGATTTAAGGGGTGAGGGGTATAAAATGATGCGATTTAGTTTCTGGGGCGTCCCGTTATTTTTTCATAGCGGTGAAGCCTTTTTTTGAAGCGGTTGATTTTGAGTCCGTCGTTTGTAATTGCCGAGCCGATGCAATACTTACTGAAACCGCTGGGCTTGATGCGCAGTTGGCGGAGCAGGGCAAGGATGGGCGAGTGAATGCGACCGTCGCGCTTGAGTTCGATAATGACAAGGTTGTCCATCGTTCCCGTTTCGCCCGTTTCGTGATTGAGAAAGTTAATGCCAAAGTCAATGGTGAGGCGCTCGGTCTTGGCATCATTGACAAGGGTTATGCGGTGGAAGGCATTTTCTATCGTGGGGATGATGTCGCGAAAGGTGTAGCCCGTGCGCTCGGTGAGAAATTCTTCGCCGTATCCGTCGGCGATAACCGCCTCTATGGAGGGAATTTCGATGCGCTTCTTGCGGGTCTTGCCGTGGTTGTCTTTCTTCTTCACTTCCAAGAAGCTGTGCCCCGAGTCAAGGTAAGTGCGGGCACGCACTTTGGTGCGGGGAAAATGCTTGCAGTGGTGTTGGCGAAACATCTCGTGAGTCACGGGCGTGTCCCAGTAAACGGTGCGATAACCTGCGATGCACTTGCCATTGTTGTGCTGCGCCGAATAACTCTCATGCGTGAGCTCGAGCAGGGCAAGGAGCTTCTCTACATTTGTAACAAACTTCGTGTCCGTGCGCTTCATAAGGCGTACGGACTTCATCTCTTCGAGCGTGATGGGGCGCATCTGCGCTACGAGATGATGCAACTTTTCGTAGAGGGCAGTCATGATTTCGCAAATTTACGTAATAATCTTTAAACCATCGTGGTTTCAGGGTGAAAACTATGAGGTGTGGCGAATTTTAACATTTATTTTTTGAGCAAAAACAGACGCTTTAGAAATGCCTGATTATTAACAACTTAAAGAATGTCAGATTTTGTCAAAATTATTAGTAAGAAAATTTAAAATAGGTTACTAATAATTTTTTTAAGGTTACTAATAATTTTCACTACAATAGGTTTAGTTTTTAGCACAACGGATTTGCCCCTTTTTAGAGCACAAAAAAATCCCCCGAGACGACTCGAGGGATGGGGTATTGGGGAGGTGATTTTTCGCATGAATGATGGAGGCGTTACTGCACCTCCTTTACGAAGTAGGTCTGTACGGGAAGGTGGTCGGAATACCCATTGAGCCACACGCCGCCGGCGGTAGTGCGCTTGGGCGAACCTTTATACTTCCCTTCGGTTTGGAAGAGGTAGTCGCGCATGAAGATTTCGCTCTTGTAATACTTCCACGTGGTGCGGTCCTTCCCAAGGAGGTTTCCGGTGAATACGATTTGGTCGAAGAGGTTCCAGTTGCCTTGATAAAGCAAGGTGCCTTGCCCCACCTTGTAGAGGAAGTCATACCAGGGGTTGTAGAGGTCGTCGGCGCCGCAAGCCTCCTGCTTTTCCTTACATCCCAGACACTTGCGCATGCTCTTATTCTTGGGGTCGTCGTTAAAGTCGCCCATGATGACAACGTGCGAATTGGGGTCTTGCTTCAGGAGCGCCTCTTTGAGTTCCTTAACCTGGTCACCCGCACGTTCGCGAACGGGGCTCGCCGCACTACGGCTGGGCCAGTGGCAAACGATGAAGTGGAACTTTTCTCCCTCCATCTGTCCGCTCATTACGAGGAAACCGCGGGTAATGTAGGTAGTGTCGCCACGCAGTTCGGGAATGGCCTCTACGCGACCGTCCTTCCACTCAAAACCAATGGTGCAGGGGTCGCCCTCCTTGAGGTAAATGTAGGGCACGAGCATAGAGTGCTCAATCTGAAAGAGCTTGGGGTTGTAGAAAAAGGCACAGTCTACCCCACGACGGTCGGGACCCTCAACGAAGCAGATTTCGTAGCCACGATCCTTCAGCGCGGGCTGCTTGAGAAGGTCTTCGAGCACCGTGCGGTTCTCAATTTCAGAAACGCCAATGACTGCTGCGCCCAAAGGGTTCTTCATCTTGCCCACTTCCGTGCAGAGCGAGGCAAGCACCTGCGACATGTTGGTCAGCTTATTGGTGTACTTCAGCGTGTTCCACTTATACGAACCCTGGGGCAAGAACTCATAGTCGTTCTTTCCCGCAGCGTGGATGGTGTCAAAGAGGTTTTCGAGGTTGTAAAACGCCACCCCGTTCATTTTATACTTCTTCTGTGCGGAAGCAGTGGGCGCCGTGCCCCAAAGACAGATGAGGAGCGCAAGGAGCGCAAGGAGATTCTTCTTCATGGAGAATAGTTTGAGTATTATGACAGCAAATTTCTAAAAAAAATACTGAACGGGGTGATTTTTGAAGTTTAAAAAATAAAAAAGTCACATATTTTATTCCTCATTCTGGGGAAGGTCGTAAATTTGCCATACTTTATGACAATATTAACTAACCCTATAATTATGAAAAAAGGTGTAACGCTGTTTGCCTCGGCACTGCTGCTCGCTCCGCTCTTTGCTACGGCTCAGACTCCCGCAGACAGCCTTTTGATTCCTGACGACAGTCACGACTTCTCGTTTACGGAATCTCAACTTGACGAAGATGCAGATGCGGCGCAAGCGGTCTCAACCATTTCTTCGGCATCTAACGACCCCTTCCTCTCAGAAGTGGGTTACCTTTTCAGCCCGATGCGCTACCGCGTGCGTGCCTTCGAAAACACAAGCAGTCAGACGTATATCAACGGGGTAATGCTTAACGACCTCGAGCGTGGGCAGTTTTCTTACGGCATGATTGGCGGTTTGAACGACGCTACGCGCAACCGCGAGAGCGCTTCCAGTTTCGAAGCCAACAACTTCGGTTACCTCAGCGAGGGTGGCGGTCAGAACATTCAGACACGTGCCAACCAGTTTGCGCAGGGTAGCAAGTTGGCACTCTCAGGTTGTAACCGCAACTACGTAGCGCGTATGATGTTTACCCATGCTACGGGCATCAACTCCAAGGGTTGGTCGGCTGCCCTCTCACTCGGTTATCGCTGGGCAGAGCGTGGGCAGATTGAAGGTACGTTCTACAACGCCTTCAGCTATTTCTTGGCACTCGAAAAGCGCCTTAATTCTCAGCACAGCCTTTCGCTCGTTACTTTTGGTGCGCCCACAGAGCGCGGTCAGCAGGGGGCTTCTACGGAAGAAGCATACTGGTTGGCCAACGACCGCTACTACAACCCCAACTGGGGGTATCAGAACGGTAGCATGCGTAATGCGCGTGTCGTAAACGACTATTCGCCCACGGCCATCCTTACGTGGGACTGGAAGATGAACCACGAGACGAAACTCGTAACCTCTCTCGCGGGAAAATACAGCATGTACAGTTCTACAGCCCTCGGATGGAACGGCGAAGCTTACGACCCCCGTCCAGACTATTACAAAAACATGCCCTCGTCAATATTCAACGTGTGGGACCCTGAGAAGAACAATGCCGAATGGCTCGCTGCCAACCCCGAAGCAGTAGATCAGTGGAATTCTTTATACGAATATTGGACATCTAACAAGGCGAACCGACAAATTAACTGGGACCGCATGTATTATGTGAACCAGCAGAATGCTGCGCTCGGAGGGGAAACTTTGTATTACCAAGAGCGCCGTCACAACGACCAACTGACGTTTGCCCTTAACTCTACCCTCGACGGTAAGTTTAACCGCTTCAGCAAATATGTCCTTGGGCTCGAACTCAACCACACAGAGGGGTATCACTACAAGACTATGGCAGACCTCCTTGGCGGTGAGGTGTATATCGACTACGATAAGTTTGCGGCCAACGACTATGGTCGCGACAGCCAAGAAGCACAAAACGACCTGCGCAACCCCAATCGCCGCATTTTCGTAGACGACAAGTTTGGTTACGACTACGACATCCATGTAAATAAGGCACGCCTCTGGGGTCTTTACGAAACCCAGCGCGGCATCTTCGACCTTACGCTTTCTGCTTACGGTGAAGGCACGACAATTGAGCGCGACGGTAAAATGCAAAACGGTCGTGCGCCTGAAAATTCTTTCGGTAAGAGTGGCGCGGCGAAGTTCTTCGGAGGTGGCGGTAAGGCACAGTTGCTCATCAATCCCGGAGCGGGTCATCGCATCAGCATTGGTGCGGGTTACGAAAAGCGTGCGCCCCTTGCGCGCAATGCTTTTGTGGCGCCCCGCCTGCACAATGATTTCGTCAACAACTTGAAGTTGGAAGACGTCTTCTCTTCTGAACTCGCTTACACCTTCCGCTGGGGCATCCTTTCGGGTAAGGTGAACGCTTACTACACTCGCTTTATGAACCAGGTGGAACAAACCGCCTTCTACAACGACCAGGAATCGCGCTTCACCTACCTCGCAATGTCGGGCATCGACAAGGAACACTACGGTGTGGAAGTTGCGCTCTCACTTCAGGTGACCAGTAATTTGAAGTTCAACTTTATTGGTTCTATCGGCGAAGCGCAGTACATCAACAATCCTTATGCGCAGGTTAATTACGAAGGTATGGACGCCAAGACTACTGCCCAGCTCAACAAATGGACGGTTAATCTTCCCAACGGTACTACGGTGGAAAAGCCCCTCCGCGTTATTTCCGACGGTTGCCGCGTGAGTGGTACGCCCCTTACTGCCGCAAGTGTGGGTGTTAGTTACAACCGTAGCGGATGGTTCCTTGAAGCAAATCTTAACTATTACGACCGCACCTACATCGGCTATTCTGCTTACCGCCGCTTGAGCAATGTGATGCAGAACGAAGTGTTTGGTAATTCTTTCGACGCCAATGGTAATCCCGCTTGGGAACACACGGGCGAAGAGTATGTTACAAACGGCGGCATCCGACTTGACCAAAACGGCAATGTGGTTGAGGCGCGCACGGCGAAACAAGAAAAATGTAAGGGCGGCTTTATGCTCGACGCTTCTATTGGTCGCTTCATCCGCCTCAGTCGTGGACGTTCGCTCTCTATTAACCTCTCGCTCCAGAATATTCTCAACAATCAGGACCTCCGCACGGGTGGTTACGAGCAGAACCGCGACGACTACTATGCTACGGGAGAGCAGCGCACGTACCAGTTCTCGAAAAATCCCAAATACTATTACGCAAATATGTTCAACTTCTTCCTCAACGTAGGGTTCAAGTTCTAAACGATAAAGCAAGCAATTATGAAAACGTATCTCCATATCCTTCTTGCCGCGCTCACGCTGGGACTTACTTCCTGCCTTGACGAACACGGCGCTCCCGATCTTACGGATTTCTCAGAGACAAAAATGTTTGCAGCTTCCGTAAGCGGTGAGGAATATACCATTAAACAATTAAAGGATGAGTTTGGCCCGGGCTACATGAACAGTTCCAACCAAATGACCTGCATCGACCGCGATATTGTAGTGAGTGGCGTAGTTGTAGCCAACGACGGCATTAACGGAAACCTCTATCAGACGGTTGTACTCCGCCAAATCCTTCCCGACGGTACCGACCAGAGCATCCAAATCGGCATTCGCAACACCTGTCTTTACCCTTACTTCCCCCTCGGTCAGGAAGTGCGCGTAAACCTTAAGGGTTTGTGGGTAGGTAATTACAGTAAAGTGCCCAAGATTGGTCAGCCCTACTACACAAGTAGCGGTAACCGCCGCCTTGGTCCGTTGCTCTTTAACTTGCTCGGCACAAACTTTGCACTCGTAGGCAAACCCAACCCCGAAGCGCCCGAACTCCAACCCGTTCAAGTGGATGAGGCTTGGCTGAAGAGCACGGCGCAGAAATACATCAACGCTCCCGTACTCGCAACAGTAGAAGGCTACTTCTCAGCTGTGCAAGGCGCGAATAAAGAAAAGGCTGAGACGGGAACAGTAGAGGAATTTGCAGGTCAGGCAGAACCCCTCCCGAAAATTATAGCACCCGAAGTGCTCCGCGATGCGGGTTACGGCGTAGACCGTGAGATTAAGGTGGGCAACCAAAAGATGACCCTCCGCACAAGTACCGAAAATGCCATTTCTTTCACCGAAATTCCTGAAGGCAAAGTGCGCCTCACAGGCATCATGACCTACTACAGCGGTTGGCAAATACAGCTCCGCGATATTCATGACTTTGAGGTTTTGGAATAATACTTTATTGATATGCCTCCCGTCCCGCAAGGCGCTCTCCCCCTGTTTATAGGGGGAGGGGACCAGCTCTGCTGGTGAGGGGGTGCAAAGAAATGCACCGCATGGCATACTCCTAACTACTCAATCCTAACAACTCACGATACTTTCGGCACCCCCTCACCACTACGTGGTCCCGATTGATTTCGCTACGCTCATCTTCCTCCTTCTCGTAAGACATAGTATAAACAAGTTTATCCTCTGTCCTTACTTCGTGAGTCGGTTCCCCCTATAAACAGGGGGAGAGCGCCATCCGGTTTTTAACCACAATCCCATTCATCACAATGAAAAAATATATTTCCCTCCTCGCAGCAGCAATGCTCACTTTTGGCTTTACCGCCTGTGAAGATGTGCCTGCGCCTTA
This sequence comes from Bacteroidaceae bacterium, assembly GCA_017628555.1. GTDB lineage: Bacteria > Bacteroidota > Bacteroidia > Bacteroidales > Bacteroidaceae > Alloprevotella. Next base: position 20,075 of record JAGBYW010000097.1, read on the forward strand.
TGTCAATCCCAACGATTCTGTGGTTGACCCCAACGACCCTTCTACTCCCGGTAATGAAGATATTATTGTGGAAGAAGCTTTTGCTACTTCGCTCGGTTCGTTCCAGAACTTCACCATTAGCGGTGAAGGTTCTTGGATTATCGACTACAGCACAGCCAAGGCAACTGGTTATGATAATACCTCAAAGGTAACTACTGCGGGTACTTACCTCCTCGTAAGTAAGCAGCTTGACCTCACAAATGTTACGGAGACGTATGTGACTTACGACTACATCCTTCGCTACAACAAGGGCAAGGACAATCAGCGTTTCGTTATTACTACTGACGTTGATAAGTCTGTTGCTGAGGCAAACTGGGTAACTCTCAATAACGAACACGTGGAAGGTGCCGACTGGACAACCTTTGCAAATGCCGCGTTCAACATTCCCGCCGAATACATGGGCAAGGTAGTGAAGGTGGCTTTCTATTACAACACCAACAACGTGAGCGGTTCTACATGGGAAGTGAAGAACTTCAGCATGAAGAAGGGTAGTGTGGCTGCCGAAGACCCCACTCCCGTAGGCGATCAGAAACTTCCCTACAAGGAAGCCTTTGCTTCTACGCTCGGCACCTTTACTTCTGAAACCGTGAGCGGTCAGGGCGCTTGGATTATTGACTTCCAGACGGCTAAGGCTACGGGCTACGACAACGCTACTGCTACAACTACCGCAGGTACGTACTACCTCAAGTCTGCCGTTATTGACCTTGAAGGCGTTACGGCGGCACACATCATGTACGACTACATCCTTCGCTACAACGTGGCAGACGAAAACCAGCAGCTCTTCATCACTACAGACATTGACAAGTCTGCCAAGGAAGCTACTTGGACTTGTTTGAAGAAGGACCACACGGAAGGCACCGACTGGGCAACCTTTGCCAACGCCGACGTAGCCGTTCCCGCCGAATTCCTTGGCAAGAAGGTGCGCGTAGCATTCCTTTACAACGCTGCTGCTGATGATTGCTCTACTTGGGAAGTGAAGAACTTCAACATGTCGGAAGGCGCTCCCGGCGAAGCACCCTCGGGTGGCGATGTCGTAGGCGACCTCACTTCTTTCAATGGCGACTTCGAAACATGGGTAGATGGGCTCCCCAACAACTGGAAGACCGCTTCTACAGCCGGCAACGCGGCGCTCTCACAGAGCACGGATGCCCATAGCGGTAGTTACTCCGTGCGTGTAGGCGGTACAAACTCTGCCAACAAGCGCATCGGTTACAAGGAAATGACGCTCAAGGCAGGTACGTATACGATGAAGTTCTACGCCAAGGCAGCAACGGCTACAGGTGGTAGCGTGCGTCCCGGTTACACCCCCGTGGATGGCAGCAATAAGGTGGGCAGCTATGTTTATGGCGATTATGTAAACGACCTCAAGACTACAGAGTGGACGGAAGTAAACCACACCTTCACGCTCGATGCAGACACGCGCCTCGCCCTCGTCATCATGAACTCTAAGAACCCTGGTGCCGACGTGCTCATCGACGACTTTACGCTTGAAACTACTGACGGCGGCATCCTCGACGGTGGCGTAACGCCCGACACCCCTGAAGATCCCGAGCAGGGTGGGGACACGCCCTCAACTCCCGAAGGCACTTCAGAAGTTCTTAACGGTGGTTTCGAAGAGTGGAACGGTTCTACGCCCCTCTACTGGAAGAGTAAGTCAACAGCCAGCAGCGCTACGCTCTCGCAGAGCACTGACGCGCGCGGCGGTCAATATTCTGTATGTGTGCAGGCAAACACTGCCTCTAACAAGCGCCTTGCGTATCAGGAAATGACCCTCGCCGCAGGCACGTATACGATGAGTTTCTACGCCAAGGCAGCCACCGACGCCGTGTCAAGCGTGCGCCCCGGTTATGTGCCCATGAAGGCCGACGGCTCGGCAGACTCTTCAAACTACAAGTATGGCGACTACGTCAATAACATTCCCGCTGAATGGACTTTGGTAACTCATGAATTTACCCTCGCTACAGAAACCACCATCTGCTTGGTTGTCATGAATCCCAAGTCAAGTTCTGCGCACACCGCTTCTGACGTGCTCATCGACGACTTTACGTTGGTGAAGCAGTAAACGTACACATTATATAATATATATATGAGTGGAGGTCTCCCGCCGGGGAGGCCTCCATTTTTTTGTCTTCGTACATTCCGGATGGCGCTCTCCCCCTGTTTATAGGGGGAGGGGACCACGCAGTGGTGAGGGGGTGCAAAAAGAAAGTGAGGAGTTAGTAGTTAGTAGTGAGGAGTGCCAAACAAGCGAGGAAAAAGTAGTGCGCCCATCCTTCATCCGCCCCCTCACACCCCCATTTTTCACCCTCCAACCCATCCTCCAAAAAACTAAACCTATTGTAGTAAAAATTATTAGTAACCTAAAAAAAATTATTAGTAACATATTTTAAAAAAGGTTACTAATAATTTTGGCTATCTTAACTGCCTGATTTTCAGATGCTATTTTAGGGTGCTTTTTGGGGCGCTTTTGGGGCGTGAAAAGAGGGGTGGGGCGGGGCGCATCCCCCTGTTTTTTGAGTGCGCGCCTACCGTTTGTTCGCCCCCGCCTTTCAAAATGAAATCTAATTGGCGAAAATGCCTGTCATTTTGTTTTTCATTGAGCGTAAAAAAGTAAAAAAATGACGCCTTGGGGGCTTCTCACACCAAAAAAACGACTGTTGGATAGTAAAAAAGGCGTTTTTTTTGAAAAAATGTTTGTCAGAAGTTAAAAATAGTTTACTTTTGCCACTCGAATATTTTGGGGTGGACTTTCATTTTGTCATCACTCCGCGGGTTTAAGTAAACACAACTCAACTATTTAATAATTTAACAACACAAACAGTTATGGACAAAAAGTTAATGCTTTTGTTGGTGGGCTTACTCTTTGGAGTAGTTACACTGATGGCTCAGAAGCGTGTAACGGGTAACGTGACTGACGCCGACGGTGCTCCTGTAATTGGTGCTACTGTTAAGGTGAATGGCACAAAGGTTGCTGCAGTTACTGATGCGGAAGGTAAGTTCGTACTTCCTAACGTACCTGCTTCTGCTAAGACTTTGAGCGTTTCTTACATTGGTATGAAGACGCAAGAAGTAAGTGTGAGCAACAACGTTTCAGTGGTGCTCGCTTTTGAAGACGAACTTTTGGACGAAGCAATCGTAGTCGCTTATGGTGTGGCTAAGAAGGGTTCGTTCACCGGTTCAGTATCACAGATGAAGGCGAAGGACTTGCAGAAGATGCAGGTTGCCAACGTCTCTAAGGGTCTTGAAGGTCAGATGGCCGGTGTGCAGATCACTTCTTCTACAGGTCAGCCCGGTGCTCAGGCTTCTATCAACATCCGTGGTATCGGTTCAATCAACAGCTCTGCTCCCCTTATCATCCTCGATGGCGTACCCTACGATGGT
>JAGBYW010000098.1 GCA_017628555.1 Bacteroidaceae bacterium
ATATAAATTCTTTAAGTTTCCTAAATGCCCAGTTTTTTGAAATTGGTAATTGAGTGTAGAGAATAAAACATTATTTAGAGGTGGCAGCTATTTTTACCTCATTGGAAATATTGGTTAGGAACATCAATATGCAACCTTGGATGCTTATTGGTCTTTGCTTCCCTTTGGTCAGCGACCTTTGGTTCAGGCCGTTACCTCTTAAAAAGTTTACCGGATACCAATAATTTTGTAACTGTTACGTGTTGATTACATTAGGGGATGGCGTCTTGCTCTCTCAGTGTTAATATGTATGCAGAGCGGTATATTGATGTTAGTCATTCGGTGTGAAATGCGTTTTATTTTTCGGATGTCCGCATCTTTTCTTGGAGTCGTTTGCGGTTATCGAAAAAAAGCATTATTTTTGCTGTCTCAAGTTGTTTTTTGGGGATTGTTTTGCGGTTGTAGCTCAGTTGGTAGAGCATTGGCTTCCCAAGCCAAGAGTCGCGAGTTCGAGTCTCGTCTGCCGCTCAAAAAGATGTATGGTGCAGGGGGACAACGCCTAAGGCTGTCCAGTTTTGCTCAGCATACGCGAAAAATAGGTACTATAATCTGTTTCGTCATGACGGCTGTAATTCTTTGTGTAATACTTGCTGGATTTTTGCTTATCGCCACTGAAAGTTTGCATCGCATCAACAAGGCTGCGGTAGCCATGTTGGTGGGGGTGTTATGTTGGATGCTTTACATTGGTTATGGCACGGATTATGTGTTGCAGCAGTATGCGGCTCAGTTTTCTGACTTTTTGGCCGATGGTGCTGACCGCAAGGTACATGCTGCAAAGTTGTTTATAGCGGAAAACGTATTTGTAAATTATCTACAACAGGGCGCGCAGATTGTTTTTTATTTGCTTTCTACGATGTCTATCGTTGAGGTGTTGACGAACAATGGGTGTTTTGACTTCTTGAAGGTATGGTTGCGCACGCGCTCTGCCCGGAGGTTTTTCTGGATGCTCTGCCTATTTACCTTTTTGCTGTCGATGAATCTTGACAACCTCACGACGGTGGTGTTGATGCTGGGGATTGTTAGGGTGATGATTAAGGAGGAGAAGTTGCGGTGGGTGTTTGGGTGCGCCATTGTGATTACGGCAAATGTGGCAGGGGCGATGACCGTTGTGGGAGACTCCACGACGCTGATGCTATGGATTAAGGGCATGGTCACTCCCGCAGGGTTGTGGATGAAATTGGTGATTCCCACGATTGTGGGGTTGGGCGTCGTTTTGTTTCTCATCGCCAAGAAATTGCCTCGTACGCTACAATTTCAAGATGCCACGCCACGGTATCGTGGTGATGATTCCCTCCTGAAGCGATGGCAAACGCTGTTGATGCTCGTGGTGGGCATTGGAGGGCTATGGTTTGTGCCTACTTTTCACCGCCTCACGCTGATGCCGCCCTTTGTGGGTTCGCTTTGCGTATTGTCCGTATTATGGATATTGAACGAATTATTTAACCGCACGCTGCTTTCATCGGGTCGTATGACGAGCACCACGGGGAAACCGCTGGCGTTGCAATATGACACGATACAGAACCTGCTCTTCTTTATGGGAATCTTCTTGGCGCTCAGCGCCATGCAAGAAACAGGTAAGTTGGAGCGTTTCTTCATTGACATCGCTCAGGCCATGAGCAATGTGTATGGTTTGGCGGGTGTTATTGGTTTGGCGTCGGCATGCTTTGGAAATGTGACCACCACCTTGACAAGTTTGTCCCTTTTTGCACACCCCGAAGTCATCCACAATGCCGAATTTGCACAAGCATTTGCTGTGGATGGTAATTTTTGGGTGTTGTTGAGTTATACAACCGCCTTTGGAGCCTCTATGCTTACCATCGGTTCGGTGCCAGGGTTCTCGCTGATGAAGATGGAAAATGTCACCTTTATGTGGTACGTCCGCCACATGACGCTCAAGGTTGTTGCCGGATGGTTGGCTGGATTTATTGTTTACGGCATTATAGACATGGGATTTTAAGTTGATTCAATACAGAAATACAAGTAAAATTATATATGAAAATAGGTTATATCTCACAGATTATTGGTCCCGTTGTGGACGTCTGCTTTAAGGCAGAGGGTAAGCACGGTGCCGAATTCCTTCCTCGCATTCATGATGCGCTTGAATTGGTACACCCCGACGGACGCAAGATTGTCATTGAAGTGCAACAACATATTGGTGAAGACACCGTGCGTTGCGTTGCAATGGACAACACTGATGGGTTGAAGCGTGGACTTGAAGTAACGTCGCTCGATGCTCCGATTTCTATGCCCATCGGTGAGCAGATTAAGGGGCGTATGATGAACGTGATTGGCGAAAGCATCGATGGACTCAAGGCGCTGGATAAGGGTGAGAATGCTTACCCCATTCACCGTGAGGCTCCTAAGTTTGAAGATCTCAAGACGAGTCAGGAAGTGCTCTACACAGGCATTAAGGTTATCGACCTTTTGGAACCCTATGTAAAGGGTGGTAAGATTGGACTTTTTGGTGGTGCTGGTGTAGGTAAAACAGTGCTCATCATGGAGCTTATCAATAACATTGCCAAGGGGCATGACGGTTTCTCAGTGTTTGCCGGTGTTGGTGAGCGCACGCGTGAAGGTAATGACTTGCTACGCGAAATGATTGAATCAGGCGTAGTGAAGTATGGTAAGGAATTTACCGAAGCGATGGAACGTGGCGAATGGGACTTGTCGAAGGTGGACTACGAAGAAATGGCGAAGAGCCAGGCGACGCTCGTGTACGGACAGATGAACGAACCTCCTGGTGCGCGTGCAAGTGTGGCGCTCTCAGGTTTGTCTATTGCCGAATCATTCCGTGATAGCGGTGCGAGCGAAGGAAAGCAAACAGACATCCTTTTCTTTATTGACAATATCTTCCGCTTCACGCAGGCTGGTTCAGAAGTGTCTGCGCTTCTCGGACGTATGCCTTCGGCGGTAGGTTATCAACCCACTTTGGCAAGCGAAATGGGTGCGATGCAGGAACGTATTACATCGACAAAGAATGGTTCTATCACCTCAATTCAGGCGGTTTATGTGCCTGCCGATGACTTGACCGACCCTGCTCCTGCAACGACATTTACGCACTTGGATGCGACCACCGTGCTTTCACGTAAGATTACGGAGTTGGGCATCTATCCTGCTGTTGACCCCCTTGATTCTACATCGCGCATCCTTGATCCTAATGTGATTGGTAATGAGCATTATAATTGTGCGCAGCGCGTGAAACAGATTCTTCAGAAGTACAAGGAGTTGCAGGACATCATCGCCATCTTGGGTATGGATGAACTTTCAGATGAAGACCGTCTTATTGTGAATCGTGCACGTCGCGTGCAGCGTTTCCTTTCTCAACCCTTTACTGTGGCAGAAAAGTTTACCGGGGTTCCCGGTGTGATGGTGCCTATTGAAGAAGTGATTCGCGGTTTCAACATGATTATTGATGGTGAAGTGGATTACTTGCCCGAACAAGCATTCCTCAATGTAGGTACGATTGACGACGCTATTAAGAAGGGTGAGAACTTGCTCAATCAGGCAGTATAGTTAAACTATGAAGATCAAGATTTTATCACCTGAGAAGCAACTCTATGCAGCGGAAGTGAGTAGGGTAGTAGTGCCGGGAGAAATGGGACAATTTGAGGTGCTTGAGCATCATGCTCCCATTATTTCCACGTTAGTGAAGGGCACAATCTACTGCTATGGTGCAGAGGATTATACCGTAGACATTCACTCGGGATTTATTGAGGTTGCGAACAATGTGCTGAACATTTGTGTAGAACTCTAACGTTAGCGTACATGAAATCAGCATTAAAGTCAATTTGGAAATTGGGACTTATTTACGCATTGCTAACGCCTGTAATGTGCTACTTTGAGGTGGCGTACGTGGCAGGTGGAATGAGTATGGTGAAGCCCTTAATCGTGCTCCCCACCATCTTTTTCGTAATGACACTTGTCTCGCTTTCTGTATATCATTACGTTCAGGAGAATAAACCGAAATATCTCACGCTATTTCATATGGTGAACAACGTAGCACGTTTGCTTATAACCCTTGTGTTGGCGTTGGTGTATTTATTCCTTATCCTTCAGGAATGTAGGGGACTATTTATAATTAACTTATTGATATTCTACCTTGTAGCGTTATTCTTCACCTCCGTACATTTCATTGTGTGTGAGCGTAAACAGAAACATAGTAGTTCAAATTAGCGATTGAATATACATGATTAGATACTTAAAATGGATACTTGTAGTTGGTCTTGTTGCGATGATTTCGCTTTCTGCAAAAGCATCAGGAAGTAGTCATGAAGATGGTAAGATTGATGTAAAAAGTATCGTATTAGGTCACATGAGTGATGGCTATGATTGGCACATTACAACGTATGAAGGACATCACATCTCCATTCCGCTTCTTGTGATTGTAAAGGGAGAAAATTCTGGTTGGAATGTGTTTAGTAGTAGTAAAGTAACTCATGGTGACACCTACAATGGTTTCTATATCAATGAAACCAATGGTAAGATTTATGAGAAATTAGCCGACGGAAGTTCTGTTCGTCCGTTGGATATTTCCATTACCAAGAATGTTGTTCAACTTTGGATTGTGGTGGCATTGATGCTCACGATTTTCTTGAGTGCCGCTCGTTGGTATAAGAAGAACGTGGCTACACAGCAAGCGCCCAAGGGATTCTTCGGGGTGGTAGAAATGATGGTGATGATGGTTCACGACGACATCATCCGTCCGAGCGTAGGTGAAAAGCAGTATAAGAAATTTGCTCCTTACTTGCTTACCTGCTTCTTCTTCATTTTCATCAGTAATCTTTTAGGATTGATTCCCATCTTCCCTGGCGGGGCGAACCTTACGGGTAATATTACCATTACGTTCTTCCTTGCATTCTGCACCTTGCTGGCGATCAACCTGTTTGGCAACAAAGAGTATTGGAAGGAAATTTTTTGGCCTCCCGTACCAGTGTTTCTCAAGTGTCCGCTCCCCATTATGCCCTTGGTAGAAATGCTTGGTATCATTTCACGTCCATTCTCATTGATGGTGCGTCTCTTTGCCAACATTATGGGAGGTCATGCGGCGATACTTTCGTTCACTTGTGTAATTTTCATTGCCTTTACTATAGGCATCGGTATCGGTTCCGCCTTAACCCCAGTGAGTCTTGTGCTGATGATTTTTATGAACTGTTTGGAGTGCTTGGTGGCATTCATTCAGGCATATGTGTTCACGATGCTGTCTGCCGTCTTTATCGGTATGGCACATCCCGAACCTCATCATCACTAACTCACTAACAGTTTGAATTAACTCACTAATAATTTAATATAAATTACTAATAAATAAAACTTTACAACTATGTTATTACTCGCAGTAGGTATTACAAAATTAGGCGCCGCTCTTGGTGCAGGTCTTGCAACTGTAGGCGCAGGTCTTGGTATTGGTAAAATCGGTTCTTCAGCAATGGAAGCAATCGCTCGTCAACCTGAAGCATCTGGTGACATCCGTACTTCAATGATTATTGCTGCTGCTTTGGTAGAAGGTGTTGCCCTCTTCTCTGTAGTAGTTTGTGCGCTTTGTTTGTTTATCTAATTTCAGCGTATTTAAGAGTAAAGAGTTAAGACTAGTGAGTCATGCAGCTTATTGAAGCGTCAGCGCTCCAGCCTTTCCTCTTTACGCTTACATCTGAATTCCGCCTTATGGATTCTTTGAACCTCCCATCTATTCTTAGTCCTGATTTAGGACTATTGTTTTGGATGTTGATAGCTTTCCTTGTGGTGTTCGGCCTATTAGCAAAGTTCGGTTTTCCCGTTATTACTTCTATGGTCGAGGAGCGCAAGAAATTCATTGACGAGAGTCTTACGAACGCTCGTGTTACGAATGAGAAGTTAGCAACATTGAAAGCAGAGAGTGAGAAGATTTTGAAGGAAGCCCACGAGCAACAAGCAGTGATATTGCGTGAAGCAAAAACTACCGGTGATAAGATTATTGCCGACGCACAACGTAAGGCTCACGAAGAAGGTGCAAAGATTTTGGAAGATGCAAAACTCCAAATCCAAGCAGAGCGTGAGCGTGCCCTTCAGGATATCAGAGGTGTAGTTTCGCAACTTTCTATTGCTATTTCTGAAAAGGTGATGAGACAAAATCTTGCCACTACAGAAGCACATGAAGACTACATCAATACATTGCTTGATGAAATCCAACCTTCTAAAGACTAATTGAAGCGTATGGACATTGGGATTATTTCTTCGCGTTATGCGCGCGCCCTTCTGTCTTTTGCTATTGAGAACGGGGAAGAGCAACGCGTCTATGCCGAAATGCAGCACCTCAGTGATTCTTTCATGAAGTTGCCTAAGATTCAGCAGACGTTGCAAAATCCCGTAGTCTCCAACGATAACAAATTAAAGTTACTCTTGGCTGCAGTGGCGGTTGAGGGTAAAGTCTCTGCCTCCACCTCACGATTTTGTCAGTTAATCCTTGATCAAAATCGTTGCGAAATCATGCAATTTGTGGCAAGTTCATACATTGCGCAATATCGCAAGTATTGTGGCATCACGAAGTCACGTTTCATAGTTCCCGCATCTGTCTCTGATGCAACTTTAGCACGTATGAAGGCTATCGTTCAGCAAGCGGTTAACGGACAAGTGGAATTTGAAACAGTTGTGGATGCATCAATCGGCGGTGGTTTCATTTTAGAGTACGATACGTATCGTGTGGATGCTTCTCTAAAGACTCAGTTACAAAAAATTAGTAAGGGAATGTAGAAAAAATAGTACACAAGTTATTGAGGTATAAGTGGACGAGGTGGCTACCCAAAGTCTACGGATTTACCCCGATAAAGTTTGTCTACTAAATTATTATTACTATGGATAAAATAAAACCAAATGAGGTTTCAGACATATTGCTCCAACAATTAAAGGAAGTAAACATCGATGTCCAACTTGAGGAAGTCGGTGTAGTGCTTACTGTTGGTGATGGTGTGGTACGCATTTATGGCTTGAACAACGTTACAGAAAACGAATTGATCGAGTTCGAGAATGGCGTAATGGCTGTGGCGATGAACCTTGAAGAAGATAACGTCGGTGCGGTGCTCCTTGGCCCTTCAGTTGGGATTAAGGAAGGGCAGTCTGTAAAGCGTACAGGTAAAGTAGCTTCTATTGAAGTAAGCGAAGAAATGCTCGGTCGCGTCATCAATCCGCTGGGTGCTCCCCTTGATGGAGGCGTTGCGATTGGC
>JAGBYW010000099.1 GCA_017628555.1 Bacteroidaceae bacterium
CTTCTCTTGCTTGGCACAGGACCTCGGGGCTACAACAGCCTTCCTTTACGGATTCCGCGACCGCGAAAAGATTCTCGACATCTTTGAAGAAACGTGTGGTGGACGCCTCATCCTGAACTACAACACGATTGGCGGTGTGATGCACGACCTTCACCCCAACTTCGTGCCCCGTGTGAAGGAACTCATACCTTACTTGCGCAACAGTTTGAAGGAACTCCACGCCCTCTTTACTGGCAACGTGATTTTCCAAAACCGTGCGAAGGGCGTAGGCGTATTGACCAAGGAGCAAGCGATTTCTTACGGTTGCACGGGCGGTACAGGTCGCGCAGCTGGTTGGCACAACGACTTGCGCAAGACGCGTCCTTATGCAGCTTACGACCGCGTGAAGTTCAACGAAGTGGTGCGCGAGGGTGGCGATAGTTTCGACCGTTACATGATTCGTATGGACGAAATCCTGGAAAGCCTCAACATCCTTGAACAACTCGTGGACAACATCCCCGAAGGTAGCATTCAGGAAAAGATGAAGCCCATCATCAAGGTGCCCGAAGGTACTTACTACAGTGCCGTAGAGGGTAGCCGCGGTATCTTTGGCGTAATGCTTATCAGTAAGGGCGACAAGAGTCCCTACCGTTTGCACTACCGTTCTACAGGTCTCCCCCTCGTTGCAGCAATGGACACCCTCTGTAGCGGTTCAATGCTTGCCGACCTGATTACCATCGGCGGTACGGTAGACTATATTGTGCCTGATGTGGATAGATAATTCATAGAGTACAGATAACAGAGTACAGAGTACAACTCCATCCGGAATGGATACACTCTAAAAAATCATGCCGAAAGGCAGTTGTACTCTGTACTCTGAACTCTGTACTCTCAAACCAAAATAGTTATGTTTGATTTCAAAATAGTTACCGAATGGTTGCACGGCGCCCTTACGGGGGTGATGCCCGAATGGGCAGCGATTTTGACGGAGAGTGTGCTTGTTGCACTTGCCATCATTACGCTCTATGCCGTGTTTGCCATCATCCTCATTTACATGGAACGTAAGGTGTGTGCCTTCTTCCAGTGCCGTCTCGGTCCGAACCGTGTGGGTAAATGGGGACTCTTGCAGGTGTTCTGCGACGTGTTTAAGATGTTGACCAAGGAAATCATCAACCTTCGCAACACCGACATGTTCCTCCACAACCTTGCCCCCTTCCTCGTGGTCACTGCGTCAATGGTCACCTTCGCTTGTTTGCCCTGGAACCGCGGTGCGCAAATGGTGGACTTCAACGTAGGTTTGTTCTTCATCCTCGCTGCTTCTTCGGTAGGCGTAGTGGGCATTTTGCTCGCAGGTTGGAGTAGTAACAACAAGTACTCACTCATCGGTGCGATGCGTAGTGGTGCGCAAATCATTTCCTACGAACTCTCTATCGGTATGACCATGCTCACCATGATTTGCTTGACAGGCACTATGTCTATTCAGGGAATCGTAGAGCAGCAGTATGCTGAAGGTTGGAACATCTTCCGCGGACACATCCCCGCAGTGATTGCCTTTATCATTTACTTGATTGCGGGTAATGCCGAATGTAACCGTGGTCCCTTCGACCTTCCCGAATGTGAAAGTGAATTGACTGCAGGTTACCACACAGAGTATTCAGGTATGCACTTCGGTTATTACTACCTTGCGGAATACCTCAACCTCTTTATCTGCGCAGGTATCGCCACTTTGGTATTCCTCGGCGGTTGGGCGCCCCTCCACATTGCCGGTCTCGACGGTTTCAACAATGTGATGGACTTCATCCCCGGTGCCGTATGGTTTATCGGTAAGACCTTCTTTGTGGTGTTCCTCCTTATGTGGATGCGTTGGACCTTCCCCCGCTTGCGTATCGACCAAATCCTTGCGTTGGAATGGAAGTACCTCGTACCAATCAGTATGTTGAACCTTGTCTTGATGGCGCTCCTCGTGGCGTTCGGACTTCATTTCTAAATAAGACATGGAAGAAAAGAATTATTTCGAAGGACTCTTTTGCGGCATCAAGTCACTCTGCACGGGGTTGAAGATTACGATGCGTGAGTTCTTCACGAAGAAAATCACCCAACAATATCCCGAGAACCGTAAGGAATTGCAGATGTTCGACCGCTTCCGTGGTGCACTCATCATGCCCCACAACGAAGCCAACGAACACAAGTGTATCGGTTGCGGACTCTGCCAAATGGCTTGTCCTAATGGTTCTATTAAGGTGACCAGCGAATTTTACGAAACAGAAGACGGTAAGAAGAAAAAGCGCCTTGTGAAGTACGAGTACGACCTCGGCTGCTGTATGTTCTGCATGCTCTGCACCCGCGCGTGTCCCCAAGACGCCATTGAATTTGACCAGAGTTTTGAAAACGCCGTGTTCGACCGCTCTAAACTCGTCCAAGTGTTGAACAAAGAAGGTAGTAAGGTGGCGGAAAAGTAAATTGGGTTGAGGTTTTAAGGTTATGAGGTCTTGAGGTGGTAAGAACCTGCGGATGTGGATGCTCTTCAGTTCGACCTTAAAGCCCCTAAAGACCTTAGAGACCCTAAAGACCTTCAAAAACCTCCCCCCTTAAAACCTAAAATTAAATAATTATGGATTCACACAATATAATGTTCGTTATCCTTGCGGTAATCATCATGCTCTCCTCCATTGCTACGGTGGTGAGCAAGAGTATTATCCGCGCGGCAACTTACCTGCTCTTCGTGCTGCTGGGCACGGCAGGTTTGTACTTCTTGATGGGATATTCGTTCCTCGGTGCGGTACAAATCATGGTCTACGCTGGTGGTATCATTGTGCTTTATGTATTCTCGATACTCTTGACCAGCGGTCAGCAGGAAAAGCTCAACCGTGTATATCTCATGAAGAAGGTTGCCGTAGGTATGTCCTGCTTGGCAGGTCTCGCCGTGTTCATTGCAATGTTCTTCAAGCAACAGTTCTTGGCAGCCGCACTCTCTGCGCCCAGCGAATCAGATGCGTCCTTCCTCAGCATTGAGGAAATTGGTAAGCAGATGCTCTCAACAGGCGAAGGCGGTTACTTGCTTCCCTTCGAAGCGGTGAGTATCTTATTACTTGCCTGCATCGTTGGCGGATTGATTATTGCCCGTAAACGCTAATACTACGACTATGATTCAGTTAGAATATCTCCTCATCATCTCGGCAGTTATGCTGTTTGCCGGCATCTACGGTTTCTTTACCAGAAAGAGCACCCTTGCGATGTTGCTTTCTATCGAACTGATGCTCAACGCTGCCGACATCAACTTTGCGGTGTTCAATCGCATGCTTTTCCCCGAAGGTCACGAAGGATATTTCTTTGCTATCTTCGGCATTGCCATCGCTGCTGCGGAAAGCGCTATTGCCATCGCCATTATGATCAATATTTATCGAATGCTCAAAAACATTTCTGTGGATGAGTTGAAGAAAATGAAATGGTAAGCCACTATGGAATATACATTGTTCATACTCCTTTTGCCCCTCTGCTCTTTCTTACTGCTCGGTCTTCTCGACAGTAAGATCAGCAAGACGGCGGCCGGCATTATCGGCACAATGAGTTTGGGAGCAGTAACCCTCCTCTCTTACTTCACCGCCTTCGAATACTTCACCGCAGACCGCGTGAATGGCGTGTTCGAAAAAGTAGTGCCCTATAACATTACTTGGTTGCCCCTCGGCGACTTGCACTTTGATATGGGTATCTTGCTCGACCCCATTTCGGTGATGATGCTTATCGTCATCTCTACGGTGTCGCTCATGGTACACATCTACTCTTTCGGCTACATGAAGGGCGAACGCGGGTTCCAGCGTTACTACGCCTTCTTGAGTCTCTTCACCATGTCTATGCTCGGCTTGGTAGTAGCCACCAACATCTTCCAGATGTACTTATTCTGGGAACTTGTAGGGGTATCATCTTACCTCCTCATCGGTTTCTACTACACCACCCCCGCAGCGATTGCCGCCTCTAAGAAGGCGTTTATCGTAACGCGCTTTGCCGACATGTTCTTCCTTGTGGGTATCCTTATCTACGGTTACTACTGCAAGTCATTCGGCTTTGACTTCAACGCTGAAGGTTTTGCGGCAGGTGCCTTCATGCTCCCCACCGCCCTCGTACTGATGTTTATCGGTGGTGCTGGTAAGAGTGCGATGTTCCCCCTTCACATTTGGTTGCCCGATGCGATGGAAGGTCCCACTCCCGTCAGTGCATTGATTCACGCTGCGACGATGGTTGTGGCTGGTGTATTCCAGATTGCACGCCTCTTCCCCCTCTGGATTCAGTATGCTCCCGAAGCGATGACGATTGTCGTGTGGGTAGGTGTTATTACCGCCTTCTATGCAGCAGCGGTGGCATGCGTACAGAGCGACATCAAGCGCGTACTTGCGTTCTCTACCATTTCGCAGATTGCCTTCATGATGGTGGCGTTGGGCGTATGTCTTCCTGGCGAACACGGTGCGGTGATTGACAACCACGCCAGTCTGGGTTACATGGCTTCTATGTTCCACCTCTTTACGCACGCCATGTTTAAGGCGCTCCTGTTCCTCGGCGCAGGTTGCATTATCCACGCCGTTCATAGCAACGAAATGTCGGCAATGGGTGGACTCCGCAAGTATATGCCCATTACCCACATCACCTTCCTCATTGCATGTTTGGCGATTGCGGGTATTCCTCCCTTCTCTGGATTCTTCTCTAAGGACGAAATCCTTACGGCATGCATGCACTACAGTCCCGTTGTCGGTTGGATTATGACGGGTGTAGCGGCAATGACTGCTTTCTACATGTTCCGCTTGTACTTCGGCATCTTCTGGGGCACAGAAAACAAGGAACTCCATGCGCACCACACACCCCACGAAGCACCGCTTGCGATGACCCTTCCCTTGATGGTGCTTACGTGCATTACCCTCGTTGCTGGGTTTATCCCCTTCGGACACTTCGTTAGTGCTTCGGGTGAAGCCTACGACATTCACTTGGATTGGACCGTTGCTGCCACAAGCATCGTCGTTGCGGTAGTGTCTATCGCATTGGCAACTTACATTTATGCTGGCAGTCGCCAACCCGTTGCTGAAAAACTCCACGACGCCTACCCCCGACTCCACCGTTGGGCATTCAAGCGCTTCTATCTTGACGAGGTGTACCAGTTCGTGACTCACAGAATCATCTTCGCCTACATCTCTCGCCCCATTGCGTGGTTCGACCGTAATGTAGTGGACGGTTTCTTCAACTTCCTCGCTTGGGGAACCCACAAGTTGAGTCACGCCATCCGAGGTTTGCAGAGTGGTTCTGTACAACTCTACGCACAGGTGTTCCTCCTCGGCATCCTCGTTATTATTCTCATTTTGATCATGTAGCCAACTATGGAAAATATTCTTTATCTCTCTACCTTTGTGTTCATCCCCTTGGTGATGCTCTTAGGTTTGTGGTTGGCGAAAAACGTCAATCAAGTTCGTGGCGTGATGGTTGCAGGTAGCACAGCGCTTCTTGCTCTTGCCATCCACCTTACCGCTCGCTTCTTGGGCGACCGTGCTGCGGGTGAAACGGCAGAAATGCTCTACACGGGAGCAGTTTCTTGGTTTGAACCCCTCAACATCTGCTACTCTGTAGGTGTCGACGGTATTTCTGTAGCGATGATTTTGCTCTCGGCGATTATCGTGTTTACGGGCACCTTTGCTTCTTGGCAACTCAAACCCCTCACGAAGGAATACTTCCTTTGGTTCACCCTCCTCTCTATGGGTGTATTCGGGTTCTTCATCAGCATCGACATGTTCGCCATGTTCATGTTCTACGAAATCGCCCTCATCCCCATGTACCTCTTGATTGGTGTTTGGGGTAGCGGTAAGAAGGAGTACTCTGCCATGAAACTCACCCTCATGCTCATGGGTGGTTCCGCCTTTTTGATGTGTGGTATCTTCGGTATCTACTTCGATGCGGGCGCCTCAACCATGAATATCTTGGATATTGCGAAACACGGTGTTGCACTCGACAACCAATACTTGTGGTTCCCCATGACCTTCGTAGGTTTCGGTGTACTCGGAGCATTGTTCCCCTTCCACACTTGGAGTCCCGACGGTCACGCTTCTGCGCCCACCGCTGTATCTATGCTCCACGCAGGGGTGTTGATGAAGCTCGGGGGCTACGGTTGCTTCCGCATCGCCATGTATCTCATGCCCCAGGCGGCACACGAATTGGGTTGGATTTTCTTGATCCTCACGGGTATCTCCGTTGTTTACGGCGCCTTCTCAGCATGCGTACAGACCGACTTGAAGTACATCAATGCTTATTCTTCAGTGTCTCACTGTGGTCTCGTGCTCTTCGCCATCTTGATGATGAACGAAACAGCCTGCACGGGTGCTGTACTTCAGATGTTGAGCCACGGTTTGATGACCGCCCTCTTCTTCGCCCTCATCGGTTTCATTTACGGCAGAACGCACACGCGTGACATCCGCGAACTTTCAGGATTGATGCGCATCATGCCCTTCCTTTCAGTGTGTTATGTCATTGCCGGTTTGGCAAACCTCGGTCTCCCTGGCTTGAGTGGTTTCGTGGCTGAAATGACCATCTTCGTAGGTTCATTTGAAAACACAGGCACCTTCTACACGACGCTCACCATTATTGCTTGTACGAGTATCGTAGTGACGGCGGTTTACATCTTGCGCCTTGTCGGAAAGATTCTTTACGGCACTTGCACGAATGAACACCACCTCCACCTCACTGACGCCACATGGGACGAACGCTTCTCTGTAATCTGCCTCATCGCTTGCGTTGCAGGTTTGGGTATCGCTCCCCTTTGGGTAAGCAACTTGATTGGAGATGGCGTAGCGCCGATTATCAACCAATTGGACAAATTCATTGTTCTGAACCCGTTTATGTAACGGATAGTTGACGAGTTGACAAAATAAAGTTGCGACTAATAGTCATCTTCAACATACCCCCTCCCCGCTACGCGGTACTCCCCCTAACTTAAGGGGAGAGCGTAGTTACACGATTCCGTTAAAAATCTCAATAGGAAAAACTTTGAGCTGTTTTATTGGGAAACGAAATAAATCTAAATCCGCATGGCGCTCTCCCCTTAAGATAGGGGGAGTACCGCCTTTGGCGGGGAGGGGGTATGATGCTAAAATTGAAAATGCACAAACCATCTTGTTTACTTGTCTACTATAAACTCGTCTACTCATAAAATAACACTTATGGATTATTCACAATTCTTATCAATGCACGCCGAGCTTTCGCTCCTTGCAGTGATTCTCATACTCTTTGTTGCGGACCTTTTCATGTGTCCCGACAAGAAGAGCGGGAAGGGTGTTTATAACACCTGTTTGCCTGCGGTTCTTCTGTTGGTGCACATCGTCCTCAACTTGTTGCCTTGCGCTTCGTGTGGCACGACAGAAAGCTTCACCGCCTTCGGTGGCATGTATGTGCACACACCTATGATGACGGTCGTAAAGAGCATCCTTTCTGTCGGCACACTTATCGTGTTCTTGATGGCACACAAGTGGCTCAGCCGTGAGGAAAACTTAGTGAAGCAGGGCGAATTCTACCTGCTCACACTCTTCACCCTCCTTGGTATGTTCTTCATGATTTCTGCGGGCCACTTCCTCATGTTCTTCATCGGTCTTGAGTTGGCATCTGTGCCCATGGCGGCAGTCGTTGCCTTCGACAAGAAGCGCTACGAAAGTGCTGAAGCCAGTGCGAAGTTCATTCTCCTCGCCCTCTTCTCTGCAGCCCTTATGCTCTACGGTATGTCGTTGCTCTATGGTGCGACAGGTACGCTCTATCTCGAACCCATGGGACAGGCGTTGGCAGCAAACTCTTGGACACCCCTCACTGTGGCAGGTCTTGCGCTCATCATCTCAGGTTTGGGTTTCAAGATTTCACTTGTGCCCTTCCACCTTTGGACTGCAGACACCTACCAAGGTGCGCCCACAGTCGTAACGGGTTACTTGAGCGTCATCTCTAAGGGTGCCGCAGCCTTTGCGCTCTTCACCATCCTCGTGAAGGTATTTGGCGCCACCAGTTATGTAGAAATGTGGAACGAGATCTTCTTCTGGCTCATCGTCCTCTCCATCACCTTGGCAAACCTCTTTGCCATCCGCCAGCAGAACCTCAAGCGCTTCATGGCGTTCTCTGCCATCTCACAGGCAGGTTACCTCGTGTTGGGCTTGATGGACGGTTCGGCACAGGGCATGACCGCTCTCGTGTTCTACCTCTTCGTGTATATGGCAGCCAACCTCGGTGCGTTTGCCGTGATGAGCAGCGTAGAAGAAAACAGCGGCAAGATCAACATCTGCGATTACAATGGGCTCTACAAGACCAACCCCAAGTTGGCATTCCTCATGACGCTCTGCCTCTTCTCCTTGGCAGGTATTCCTCCCTTCGCAGGTTTCTTCTCAAAATTCTTCATCTTCATGGCAGCCTTCAAGGGTGGTCACGTGTTGCTCGTCTTCATTGCCCTCGTCAATACGGTAGTGTCACTTTACTACTACCTCCTCCTCGTGAAGGCAATGTACATCCAACCCAACGAGTCGCCCATTGCCACATTCCGTTCCGACAATTACACCCGCCTTGCACTCGCTCTTTGCACCGCAGGTGTTATCTTCCTCGGCATCGCCAGCATCGTGTATAATTACATTGATGCGTTGAGCTACGGATTACTCTAATCCGCTGGGAATATAAAACAAAAATCGTACCACTCTATCGCGGAGTGGTACATTTTTTATATACGCCAATCATCTTACCATGGAAGTGACTTTCAGTATTGCCTAATGCTATTTCTAAAAATAACACCTATCACTTTTTCATTAACAAAATTATACATATATTTGCCCTGTCTTTCAGTCATAACTGCGCAGAGACGTAGCATCCACGCCGAGACCTCCTACTAAACTTCTATAGAAATAATGTTGGGGGATAGGGCGGGAACAGGAAAGACCGACATATAAAAGGCGTTTACTTACGCACTGTTTAAGACATTCTGAAATCTAGCAAATTTAAGAATCACAGTCTTGAGCATTGCAACGGTAGATGTCCATTGGGTGTGGTTTATCAACCATCATGCGACAGTCGTGATTGTATCCGTGTGGATGCAATCGCAAGTTGCATCGGATGGAAATCTAATATAAATCATATTCGGCGTGGACTCTAGCGTTGTCTGTTCAACTGTGATGGGCAATTGCTAGAGCCTCAGAATGTGGAACGGACAATCGTTGGTTCCACGTCTTTTTGTGTTCTTATAGCAAATTGAATAAACTTCAACACTTAATATACAATTTATTATGTACAAACTTTTATCTTTAGTGCTTACAGTAATTGGATTACTATGCTGTATGAGCGTGAGTGCCCACGATTTTGAGGTGGGTGACATTTATTACAAAATTACTTCGTCATCAGACAAGACGGTGGAGGTGACTTATCGCGGAGACCACGACTATGATTTTCTAGAATATTCCGATGGTGTTACCATTCCCGAAACAGTGATCTATAATGGTATCACCTACCGCGTGACCAGCATTGGGGATAATGCGTTCAAAAATTGCTCGGGTCTGACTTCCGTGGTGATACCAAACAGTGTGACCTGCATTGGTGCAGCGGCTTTCTATCGTTGCTCTGGTTTGACTTTTGTGGAGATTCCGAATAGTGTGAGCAGCATAGGGGGCGGCACTTTCTATGGTTGCTTAGGTTTGACATCCGTGAAAATGGGTAACAGCGTGACAAGCATTGGGGCTCAAGTTTTCTATAATACCGCATGGTATAATAATCAACTTGATGGAGTAGTATATATGGATAATTATTTAATAGGATATAAAGGAAAAATGCCTTTAAATACATCTATTGAGATTAAGGATGGTACGTTGCTGATTGCTGCATCAGCATTCTATTTGTGCTCAGGATTGAAATCTGTGGAGATTCCGAATAGCGTGACCAGCATTGGGGAGCATGCTTTCCAAGAATGCTCAGGTTTGACTTCTGTGGAGATACCGAATAAGGTGACCAGCATTGGGGATGGAACATTCTATGGTTGCACTAGTTTGACTTCTGTAGAGATTTCTAATAGTGTAACCAGCATTGGGGCTTCTGCTTTTTCAGAATGCACAGGTTTGACTTTAGTGAAGATTCCGAATAGTGTGAACAGCATTGGGGATGAAGCTTTCTATCATTGCTCA
>JAGBYW010000100.1 GCA_017628555.1 Bacteroidaceae bacterium
AGAAGAACAACCTTCCCTTCACCCTCATTGCCGACACCGACCTCCGCCTTCACGAAATCTTTGGCACATGGGGCGAAAAATCAATGTGTGGACGCAAGTACATGGGCACCCTTCGCACCACCTTCGTGGCCGACGAAACGGGCACCATCACCCACATCTTTACCCCCAAGCAAATCAACACGAAGACGCATGCCCAGCAACTCATCAAGGCATTGAGTTAAACAAACAAAGAATACCAATTAACCATTCAGTCCCCTAATACCTAATTACCTTACAAACAAAATTTTACGACTATGGAAACAAAGAATAAAGTACTCGCAACTATGAAGGAAGCAGGCGAACCCCTCAACGCAGGTAAGATTGCCGAACTCTCTGGGCTTGACCGCAAGGAAGTAGACAAGGCTATGAAGCAACTCAAGGAAGAAGGCGCCATCGTCTCTCCCGTTCGTTGCAAATGGACAGTGGCGTAAAAACTACCGCATCACTAATCTAATACATAATACATTAAAGGTTGCACCTATTAAATTGGCGCAACCTTTAGTTATTCTATTAATACACTGAACAAAAAGTCCAATTGAAATATCACATCTGATTGTAAAATCTAAATCTGATTATTTTTTTACATCAAAACAATCAACATAACAATCTGATTATTAATGATTAAAAGTTGATATTTTTTTCTGATATAATGAACGATATTTGAGATAATATTGTACTTTTGCAGCAACAAAAAACAATATTTATCCTCAAACCACTTAATCTTTTTTACAAATGATCAAACCTTACAAACTTTGGGACCACGCAATTATTCATGTTTTAGGAGACGCCAACTGTGCCTTACACTACACTGAAGTGAAAGAAAGGATTTTAAGTAATGGTTTCTATATGACAGATGGAGAGACTCCAGATATGACAGTCGGTAGAAATCTTTCACAAAATAAATATAATTATTATACAAGGACTGCTCCTGGTACCTATAAATTAGGCAACGATGGTAAAGCTGAATTTTGCAAAATCACAAAGGGTAAGTAATTATATATAAACATATAAGAACGACACTGTATCAGATCGTGTAAAGTTTCAAACTGCTTTGTTTGAAGGTTTTAGCAAATAACTCTCATAACCTTACCTTCTCAATCTTACTAATAACATTAAGGGGCACATCAATCAAAAGTTGATGTAGTCCTTAATGTTATTTTTTAATAAACCAGTTACTTTTCCCTCACCCTCCTCAACAACTCCGCACAAGCATCTTCGAGCAGGGTAACGACGAGGTCGAACGCTTCGGGACCGTCGTAATAGGGGTCGGGGATGAAGGTGTGAGGGTGCTCCGTGAGGTAGTCCGCCATGCGCACGACCTTCTGCTTTGCCTCTTCCGTGGGGGCGGCATTGTGAAGCTGGCGCACGTTGTTATCGTCCATCGCCACGATGAGGTCGAAGCGCGTGAAATCTTCCTTACGCACGGGGCGCGAACGGTGTGTGAGGTTGTACCCACGGCGCTGGGCGCACGCACGCATACGACTATCTGCCAATTCGCCTTCGTGATAGTCAATCATGCCCGCCGAATCAACCGTAAACTGGTTGCCCACACCTGCTCGATTGGCAAGCGTGCGAAAGACTTCTTCCGCCGTAACTGAACGGCAGATATTTCCGAGGCATACGAAGAGGATGTTCATTTGATTAAGGTTTTGAGGTTGAAGGTTATGAGGGCACTTCGCTTTAAGGAGTACACTCAAATCGGTATAAATTGTTATATGGAACGCATGTTGTTTAGTGATTTTACGTTAAATTTGTAACGTGTTAATTACTTCTTATTTAACTATTCATCACTATACTTTATGAAAGTACAATATTGTGCGATTTTTGGATTGGTGTTATGCCTGACTGGAAGTCTAAAAGCTCAGGATACGATAGCTTATATTATTGACCAGAAGATTCAATATCAAGAAATAGACAACTTTAGCGCTTCAGATGCTTGGCGCATGGACTTTGTGGGTAAAAATTGGCCCTTAGAGAAAAGGGAACATATTGCCGACTTGCTTTTCAAGCATGAATTTGACAAGGATGGCAATCCCAAGGGTATGGCGCTAACGAATTGGAGAGTGAATATTGGCGCCGGAAGTTATGAAAATAGGGAGAACAATGAGGTCACAAGTACATGGAACAGAACAGAATGTTTCCTCTCCCCCAATGGGACCTATGACTTCACCAAACAAGCCGGTCAGCAATGGTTTATGAATGCCGCAAGGGAGAGGGGGATGAATGATTTTCTCTTCTTTACCAACTCAGCGCCCTATTTTATGACCAGAACGGGTGCTACATTGTCCGCCGACAACAAGTGTATCAACCTCCAGCATGACAAGTTTGATGATTTCGCACGCTTCTTGGTTCGTTGTGTGAAGCACTTTAGGGACAACGGATATAACATCAAATATGTGAGTCCGCTGAATGAACCTAATGTGGAGTGGCACACGAATAGTTGGCAAGAAGGCACCTTCGCCACAAAGTCTGATATCTACAAGATGGTTGAAGAGTTAGATAAGGCAATATCGGAAAATGGGGTGGTTACAAAAATCATTATCCCCGAACTTGGCGAGATGAAAATGCTCTTTGAGGTGGATGCCAACGAGAAAACGCCCGATGACATTATACGTTCGATGTTCTATGAGGATGGTGCCTATAGTGTCCTGTCGTTCAAGAACCTTTATAATTGCGTTGCCGCTCATGACTATTGGACGGCCTACCCGCCAAGTCTCTTGGTCGATATACGAACTCAATTGAGAGACTCGCTTGCAGGCAACAATCATAAGACTAAATTTTGGGCCTCAGAATATTGCATTTTGGAGAAGAACGACGAAATCACCATGCCGCCTTCGCCGGTAAAGAGCATCAATTTGGGGTTGTATGTGGCGCGTCTTATTCATACCAACCTGGCTATAGCAAATGCTTCAGCATGGCAATGGTGGACAGCTGTGTCATTAAATGAAGATGTCCCCATACAGTTGTTGCCGATAGAGGGAGCATCGGGCGAAAGTGTGAAATATGATGGCAGAGTCGCTCCAACAAAGATGTTCTGGGCAACAGCAAACTATAGTTTCTTTGTGCGCCCCGGTATGCGCAGAATCGATGTGCGTGCGTTGAATAACGACATGACCCCGCTTGAGGCCGCTACTTCACTCATGCTTTCATCTTATACCGACGATTCGCAAGTGGTAACAGTAATCGTCAACTATGCCGACACGGACAAAACCCTCTCTTTGGCATGTGACAATGCCCGAAAGGGAAAATTGTATGTGACCTCTATAGACAAGGATTTGCAATACATCGGTAAACACTCATTGAAGGCGTTGTCAATCCCCGCACGTTCGATAGTAACGGTGGTGATTGATAAGAAATAAGACGGGAGAACCCACGCACGAAGTAAGGGCAGAGGACATACTTATTTGTACTATGCCTTACGAGAAGGCGGTATTATAATGAGGCTCTTCACTTGGCAGCGTCAATCACTCCGCATGGTCTTACGCTAACAGCGTGACAATGTTTTAAGCGAAGTTTCTCCTTCCCCCCTTACTCCAATAGGTCCGGGCGTAAGCGCTTGGTGCGCTCCAAGGATTGTTGCAATTCCCATTCCTTAATCTTTGCCTCATGCCCCGAGAGGAGCACGTCGGGCACACGCCAGCCTTTGTATTCCGCAGGGCGGGTGTAAACGGGTGCGGCAAGGAGGTTGTCCTGGAAGGAGTCGGAAAGGGCGCTCTGCTCGTCGCCAATCACTCCAGGAATGAGGCGCACAATGCTATCCGTCATCACCGCCGCCGCCAATTCGCCACCCGTCAGGACATAGTCGCCGATGGACACTTCCTTCGTAATCAGGTGCTCACGAATGCGGTAATCCACGCCCTTATAGTGGCCACAAAGGATGATGATGTTCTTCTTCATAGAGAGTGTGTTGGCCATGGGTTGGTTGAACTGCTCACCGTCGGGCGAAGTGAAGATAATCTCGTCGTACTCACGCTCCGCCTTGAGCGCCGCAATGCAATCGTCAATGGGTTGGCATTGCATCACCATGCCCGCAAATCCGCCAAAGGGGTAGTCGTCCACACGGCGGTGCTTGTCCTTCGTGTAATCGCGGAGGTTGTGAACGTGAATCTCCACAAGTCCCTTCTTCTGGGCGCGACCAAGGATGGAGAGGTTCATAAAGTCGTGCAACATCTCGGGCACAACGGTGATGATATCGATACGCATAGTTATTCTATAAATAGGAAGGTTCTTAAAATTTTCACTTGCAAAAATACGCATTATCTTTGGGATTTCCGTAATTTTGTGTGATGAAAGGTAAATGCGATTAAGTAAACCATGCAAGAACAAAGAATACTTGAGTTGCGCAAATTGTTGCACGACCACAACTATAATTATTACGTCAAGAATGCGCCCACGATTTCCGACCAAGAGTTTGACCAACTGATGGACGAACTCCTCCTGCTTGAGGCGCAAAATCCCCTACTCTTCGACCCCAATTCGCCCACCCAGCGCGTGGGTTCTGACCTCTCGGGCGACTTTGAGCAGGTGACACACCAGCGCCCCATGCTCTCGCTGGGCAATACGTACAATCGCGAGGAGGTGGCGGCGTTTTACGAGCGTGTGCGCCAAGGATTAGAGGGCGAAGCGTTTGACATTTGTTGCGAACTCAAGTTTGACGGCCTCAGCATTTCGCTTCATTATGAGGAGGGCAAACTCGTGCGTGCCGTAACGCGTGGTGATGGTGTCGTAGGCGATGACGTGACGCGCAATGTGCGCACCATTCGTTCCATTCCGCTCCTGCTCCCCGAGGGGGTGGATTATCCCGAGACGTTTGAAATTCGCGGAGAAATCCTCATGCCGTGGCAGAGTTTTGAAACCCTCAATCAGCAACGAGAAGCGCGCGGAGAGGCCCTCTTTGCCAACCCCCGCAATGCGGCTTCAGGTACGCTCAAGAGCAAGAATTCGGCCGTCGTAGCGTCGCGTAAGTTGGATGCCTACCTCTACGAACTTTACACCCCCGAAGAAACCGCCGAGGGGCATTTTGAAAGCCTTCAGAAGGCACGCTCGTGGGGATTCAAAATCTCCGAAGCCACATGCCTTGCGCATAGCCTTGACGACATCTATCGCTTCATTGATCATTGGGACACGATGCGCAAAGAATTGCCCGTGGCTACGGATGGTATCGTGCTGAAAGTCAACAACTACAACCAGCGTGAGCGTCTTGGTTTTACCGCCAAGAGTCCGCGTTGGGCAATCGCCTATAAGTTTCAAGCCGAGCGCGGTCGCACCCTTCTCAACGAGGTGACTTTCCAAGTGGGAAGAACGGGGGCGGTGACTCCCGTGGCGAACATGGACCCCGTACAATTAGCGGGCACCATCGTCAAGCGTGCATCCCTCCATAATGCTGATATTATCAATCAGTTAGACCTTCATTTGGGCGACTATGTGTATGTAGAAAAGGCGGGTGAAATCATTCCGCAAATCGTGGGTGTTGACACCGAAGCGCGCTCGTTTATGCCGGGACCCAAGGTGGTGTTCCGCACGACGTGTCCCGAATGTGGCACTCCCTTGGTGCGCTATGAGGGCGAGGCGGCACACTATTGCCCGAACGACACACAATGTCCGCCTCAAATCAAGGGTCGCATTGAGCACTTCATTTCGCGCGAGGCGATGAACATTGATAGTCTCGGTCCTGAAACCGTGGCAAGCCTTTTTGAGCGAGGCATTCTTCACAATGTGGCGGACCTCTACACCCTTACCCTTGACCAACTCACCACCGTAGAGGGCAACCGTGAGAAGTCGGCACGCCGCCTCTTGGAGGGCATTGCGGAGAGCAAAAACGTGACGTTTGACCGCGTGCTCTATGCCCTCGGCATTCGCTTTGTGGGTAAGGTAGTGGCAAAACTCTTGGCACGCCAATTCAAGAACATTGATGCCCTTCAAGCAGCCTCTCTCGAGCAACTCCTCGAAACGGAAGGCGTGGGCGAAATCATTGCGCAAAGCGTCAAGGAATACTTCTCAAAGCAAGATAATCTTGACCTCCTGGAGCGCCTACGCGAGGCAGGACTTCAAATGGAACTCCCAGAAATCCAACTCTCCTCCACCCTGCTCGAAGGCATGAGCATCGTCATCAGTGGCACCTTCACCCACCACTCACGCGAAGAATACAAGGCCATCATCGAAGCCAACGGCGGTAAGAATGTGTCCAGCATTTCCAAGAAAACCACCTTCATCCTCGCCGGTGAAAACATGGGTCCCTCAAAACTCGAAAAGGCGCAAAAACTCGGCGTAGAAATCGTGGATGAAGACACCTTCTTGGAGAGAGTTAAGATGAGAGAGTAAAGATGAGAGATGAGATAGGAAAAATGAGAGAGCACCCTCACCCCATATCGCGTAAGGACGCACGCCGTGCGTCCCCCAAAGGTGAACTCCCATAAATACCCCCTCCTCCGCCCCTCCTCTCTTCCCTACTCCCCCTACCACAAATATTTTCCCCTAAATTTTCTACTTTCTCCCCACCCATATTGCAGAAAAATCTTAAATTTGCAAATTGGAAATGAGCCAACGGAACTAAGTTTTAACACTCCGCACGGCACTTGTACCTCGTACCTAAAACTCGTACCTTTTATGCGACAAAATATCTTCAGAGGCCTCGGCGTTGCCGTTGTCACTCCCTTTATGGAGGACGGTAGCATTGATTTCGAAGCCCTCGCTCGACTTATAGACAACCAATTGGAAGGAGGCATTGACTTCTTCTGTGTGCTCGGCACAACGGCCGAAACGCCCACGCTCAACATGGAAGAACGCCGTGCCATCACCCGCTTCTTTATTGATCGTGTAGCGGGCAGAGTGCCCCTTCTGCTCGGTGCGGGAGGTAACGATACACGCAAGGTCATTGAAGGACTCAAGGATATCCCCGAAGGCATTGACGGATTGCTCATCGTAGCGCCCTATTACAACAAACCCTCACAAGAAGGACTCTATCAGCACTACAAGGCCGTAGCATCAGCCACCGACCTTCCCGTGGTGGTATATAACGTACCCGGAAGAACGGGCGTGAACATCACCGCTGAAACCACCCTCCGCATTGCACGAGATTGTCCCAACGTAATTGCCACAAAGGAAGCTTCGGGCAACATCGGGCAGATTGAAGAAATCATCGTTGGCGCACCCGAAGGTTTTGAAGTGTTGAGTGGCGACGACGGCATTGCATTCGAACTCATGAGCGCAGGAGCAACAGGTGCCATCACCGTAATCGGTAACTCCCACCCCCGCGAATTTGCCGAAATGATTCACGCCATCCAAGCAGGAGACCTTCAAAAAGCACAAAACATCCACCACGGATTTAACGACTATTACAAACTCCTCTTCATCGACGGCAACCCCTCGGGCGTAAAGTGTGCCCTTGCCCTCCAGGGAGTGATTAAGAACGAACTCCGCCTCCCCTTGGTTCCTGCGCGCAAAGAAACCGAAGCGAAGATTGCAGCCTTCTTAAAGAAGTAATTGACTCCGACATACTAAGAGAACTTATCAAAGTGGGAATTATCCCCCAACCCCAAGGGATGATTTCCGCTTTTTTCGTAATCAGGAGTTAGTAACAGGGAGATAATTCAAACTAATCGGCACATAGTTGAAACTAATTGGGAGATAGTGGGAGGAGATCGTAGTTAGGAGGTAGTAATTAGTAGTTAGTGTACCCGCCCCGCATGGTAACTACTCCTTACCCTTTGCTCTTTACCCTTTCCAACCATACACGGTACCATTAGGAGTGCGTAATTCCTTGATATTATTTTGTAGTTTAGTTATTTTATACGTACTTTGTACTATAAACAACAAACTACATTTCATATAAAGATTATCTGTAACTGGGTAAATATAAAACTATGGATCTTAATTTAAACATAAATAACAAGCAAAAGCATTGGCTTCTTGTGATAATAGAAAAGTGTAAGACTGTTATAATGGCATTCTTTAAGGGTATATTAAAGTGTATCCTTTGGGTAGGTAGATTATTGAAGAAGATATGGAAGTACATCTTAGGGGTTGTAATCATCGGTGGTTTAATCATTGGTGGTGTTGCCGCGTATGATTATTATACCTATACATACATTCCTGAAAAAAAGTTGAATGCTGCTATTGAAGAAATTAAGGTCGGTATCAATTCACCCAATGATTCAATCAAGACTAAATATGCCTTATATGTTTTGGACAAGAAACACGAATGGGGTTTTGAAGATGTAAGTGATTATGATATTTCTTCAAGATTGTATGATTATCGTGAAAGTTCTTTCAAGTTAATTGAATCAAAAGCTTATGCTGGTGAAGCAAGATGGCAATATTGTTTAGGACAAATATACAGATGGGCTGAAACACGATACCATTATGTCCAATTAGACTTAACTAAAGCCGCTTATTGGTGGAATGAAGCCGCTTCACAGAACTACACACCAGCGTACAACAATCTTGGCATTGCCTACAAGGAAGGGAATGGTGTAGAAGTTGATTTGAGAAAGGCTGTCCACTACTTAAAAAAGGGGGCAGAAGCTGGTGAAGATTGGGCACAAAGAAACTATGGTGATTTGTTTATGGAAGGTGTGAAAATCCAAATCGGTTCACATAAAGAACTAAAGCCGGGTTATGACCCTAGTCTTTACAATAAATACGATTTATATGCGTGGAAAGAAGTCCCTGATTATTAAATATTGATTAAGAAGGATATTGAGCAAGCTAAGTATTGGTGGAAAAAATCGGCTGCTCAAGGTAATGAAATAGCTAAAGAACGATTACAGAAAATCTATCAGTAATGCATTGAATATGAAGAAACTTTTTATTTTGCTTCCTTCTTATTAGTTGTAACAACATTGATTCCACCAAATTTTGCCCACAATTTTTCTGTTTTCTTTTAGCCACTAATGAGCACAAACCGAAGGTCGCGCAAGTCAATCCATTCGGATTTAAACGCTCACAATCGTGTCGTAGGGACGCAATCATTGCGTCCACAACCAGCATTGCCCTATTATTTTACGGACACATTAACAACTGTTTCAACCATGCGGAGTTGTTTCAAACCTGCAGATGGCAGACGCAATGTATTGCGTCCCTACCGTCACAAAAAACGGCGATTACCCCTTGCAAATTGGAGTAACCGCCGTTATTTTTTCTATGTGTGTGCCGGATGTTAGTTTGCCGACATAAAGTTTTCGAGGAAGCGAGTGTCGTTTTCAGAGAAGAGGCGGAGGTCTTTTACCTGATACTTCAAGTTTGTGATACGCTCTACGCCCATACCGAAGGCATAACCCTTATACTTCTTGCTATCAATGCCGTTTGCTTCGAGCACATTGGGGTCAACCATACCGCAACCGAGGATTTCTACCCAACCCGTGTGCTTACAGAATCCACAACCCGTTCCGCCACAAATGTTACATGAGATATCCATTTCCGCCGAAGGTTCGGTGAAGGGGAAGTATGAGGGGCGGAGGCGAATCTTGGTGTCTGCGCCAAACATTTCGCGAGCGAAGGTGAGGAGCACCTGCTTGAGGTCGGTAAACGAAACGTCTTCGTCGATATAAAGCCCTTCCACCTGATGGAAGAAGCAGTGTGCGCGCGCAGAGATGGCTTCATTACGGTACACACGTCCGGGGCAAATCACGCGGATGGGAGGTTCGCTTTGCTCCATCACGCGGCTTTGTACGGAGCTGGTGTGCGTACGGAGGATGATGTCGGGGCGCGCTTCGATGAAGAAGGTGTCTTGCATGTCGCGTGCGGGGTGATCATCGGCAAAGTTCATGGAGCCAAACACGTGCCAGTCGTCTTCCACTTCAGGGCCTTCCGCCATAGCGAAACCGAGACGTGCGAAGATGTCAATGATTTCGCGCTTCGTGAGCGAAAGGGGGTGGCGTGTGCCGAGCTTCACGGGGTAAGCCGTGCGCGGGAGGTCGAGGTCTGAAAGGTCATCCTCTGAAGTAGCAATATTGAGGCGGAGTTCAGCCAACTTCTCTTG
>JAGBYW010000101.1 GCA_017628555.1 Bacteroidaceae bacterium
CAAGGGCGCAAAAACTACCTTTCTCCCCCTGCTTTGCCCTACCCCAAAAAAGCGATCCGCCCACTGAATCCCTTCAGCGGACGGACCTATCATTCAAAGCTAACACACATTATTTAGTTTTTGGTTTTCAGAACAATTTCCAATAGTCGTCAGAGGCGGTGACAGGCACTGAGCATTTTAAATCCTCATCCTCACCGTTCCCCCTCATTTAATCCTTCGCAGGTGCCCAGTTGCAGCGTTCGCACGTGCCCTTGCAAGCATCATCTACACAGATTTCCGTAATCTTGACAAGGTCGTAGTTCATACTGTCTCCCACTACCTGCAGACTGTCGTTCACCATGCGCAGCGTAGTGTCGTCTACCGCCACAAAATGCAGGATGGGGTCGCCATTGTTAGGGATAAGGCGCAGTGTCTTTCGGGGAGCATTAGCCACGTGAGTGCGTTTTCCCGTCGTGGTAAAGGTGCGGTGCACACCGTCGCCCTCAGCGTCTAAATAAGTTGCCTCGAGGGTAAACAAAGTATCCTTTCCCGTCTCCACAGCATGCAGTCGCAACACATAATCAATACCCGAACAGTCCGCAGCAGGGAAAGTCCCCGCGTAAATTTCATCCTGCACAACGACAAGAGAGTCGCTGGCGGTTTCTTCACCCGTTGCCGCACACTTTGATTCGGAGCAGCAAGCCGTAAGTATTCCCATGAGGGAACAGAGTAAGAACAACTTTTTCATAGCTGTAGTAGTTTGTGTTGGTATGGAGCAGTGCGCCCTGCAACGGCTGTAAGTAGCATCCGCAGGAGTGACTTTCCGAGGGCAAAAGTAGGGGAGATTTGCCACCTGCCAAAATTATTTCTGTTAAATATAGTTGGGAAAATGTTAAACATTCTTACCATCCGAATTATGGGTAATAGATTCAGCCATTACAGATGATTCGGTGCGCTTCGGCGCGGGCGAAAGCGGCGGGAAAATAGGTGGAGTGTGAATAGAAAAATGTACCTTTGCCCTATATTACAAACAATCGTCACGGAGCGACACCCCGCAAGGTCTTTCTCCCGTCTCTTTTCCCCTTTCTCATTTCCCCCATGCTCCACCTCCTCCCCAATCCCTGCGCCCTCCCACCCGAGCGCTTCACCTTCCCCTTTGCCTACTCCCCTCACCCACTTGTGGAGCAGGCGGCGGCTGAAGTGATGCGCTACCTTGGCGAGCGTGCGCAAGAATCTACTGATTGGGCTGAGGGCAAGATGTTTGGCGTGCTCATCGTGGAACCTGCTCCGGGTGAAGTAGCATTCTTAGCGGGTTATTCGGGACTCCTGCTCGGTCGTAACGACCTGCCTTACTTCGTGCCGGCGGTTTATGATTTCTTGCACCCTGGCAGTTATTTCAAGGAGCGCGATGCGGAAATCAGTGCCGTAAATCGTGCCGTAGAGGTCTTGGAGCAGGACGCGGACTTCCGAGCGGCGTGTGGTTCCCTCGAGGAGTTGCGCAAGGAGGGGCAACGTGAAATTTCGTCCTACCAACTCATGATGCAGGAGGAGAAGCGCAAGCGCGACGAGCGCCGAAGCGCGGGTAACCTTTCGGCAGAGGAGGAGGCGGAACTCGTGCGCCAGAGTCAGTATTTCAAGGGAAATTTCTCGCGCCTCAAAAAGCAGTACCGTGAACGCATTGAAGCGGCGGAGCGCAAGGTGGACTTTTATAAGGAGAAACTGAATGCGCTCTGCGAAGAGCGCCGTCGGATGTCGGACGCCTTGCAGACCTGGATTTTCAAGCAGTTCCAAATGCTCAACATCCGTGGTGCGCGCAAGGACCTGGTGGAGATTTTCGCCGAAACGCCTCAGGGCGTTCCCCCTGCGGGAACGGGTGAATGTGCCTTGCCCAAACTTCTGCAATATGCCTTCACACACGGATGGCGCCCCCTGTGTTTCGGTGAATTTTGGTGGGGAGCATCGCCCCGAAATGAGGTGCGCACACAGGGGCAGTTCTATCCCTCGTGCCTGAGTAAGTGTAAACCGATTCTTGCCCACATGCTTGAGGGGCTTGACCTCGACCCGAACCCCATTGAAGCCTTGCAGCGCTCCGTTGAAGACCAACTTGCGGTGATTTATGAGGACGACCACCTCGTAGCGGTCAATAAACCTTCGGGCATGCTCAGTGTACCAGGACTGACGGGCGTTCCCTCCGCCTTTGAACTCCTGCAAGCGTCGCGCCCTGACCTGATGGTGGTGCACCGATTAGACATGGCAACGTCGGGTGTACTTGTTTTTGCAAAAACTAAGGAGGCGCA
>JAGBYW010000102.1 GCA_017628555.1 Bacteroidaceae bacterium
AATATGTTACTAATAATTTTAGGCATATCTAACCCGCTGACAATCAGGAGTATTCAACGTGAAAAATTGTTGCATTTTGGGCGTACACAAATACACGCAGAGATTGCTACAAGATTATCATCTTCAATAAACTCGTAGTTTGTTTTACGCAATACGGACTTATAGTTATAAGGTATACTTACCCCTTACCTACGCTGCGCTTATTTCTTCAGGATTTGAGTTAAAGCCTCAACTTCTGAAATATTCAACACGCGTACTTCCATTTGAGGTTCATACATCAAATCTACGTACTTATATAATTGGATTGCTCCGAAAGTATTGTCCTCTGCCAAGAGTGCGTCCATACGTACATTACCTATTTCCTTGGGCGAAGGCATGCCGGCGTCAAACTTTCCAGCAACAACAATTTGTTTCAAGTTCGCAAGTTGGTCAGCGTCGAAATGCCACGACTTAAATTCTACCTTTGACATCGTAGGCAAAAAATACAACGCCTTACCCCCGACAAAATAACATACAACGGCGGCTATGATTGACCCAACGCCTAATCCCAACAACGTTGCCGCAGAGTTTTCTCCTTGAAATTCAAAATTCAGTGCATAATACAAGAGCCCTAAGCCTATCGCCAACAAGAGCGTAGATAAAACAATATTCTTAACATCAAAACGGATTCCCAAATTGGGATGGGTATATTCTTTAATAGTATTCATAATTTTAGGAAATAGATTTATCGGAGGGAATTGCTCATACACCTTGAATTTTTCCCTCCTTAATGAATTTAATAAATAAGTATTCGGGCACAAGTTAATAAGCGAAACGTCTGATTTCACTCACTTACTTGCACCTTATTCGTTGCATCTAAAAGTTATGAATACCTAACGGATAATCTCCCTCAAAGCATAGACGTAAAAGAGTTTTGCCGTCGTGCAATAGTAGGGAGCTGACGCCGAAAATATGCGCCAAGAACAATGTTTAGAAAAGGAAGTTAAGTTTCTTACTCTGCGTCCCAATGATGTGGCAAACGAAGGTATGGAACGAGCAGAGTAAGTGCGCACCGTTCGCTCGCAAGCAGTTTGCGGAACAGTTACATTCTGAACAACTTGTACGGCACAAACATCACTTCCTTTTGATATGTTTGAGTAATCGTAATAATCCTGTTGTTCACAAGTTTGTTGGGTAACACATTGTACGTTTACCTCTTGCTCATTACTCGGTGTGGCGTCACACCAAGCAGGGTTATTAAGCAACAAGCTCAATAACCCCAAAAGCAATGATATATACAATGTCCTCACCATAATATTTGTAGAAATCCTCGAAGCATAAGACCTGCTTCAAGCGAAATATGCTACCGTTTTTAAATCAGAGGAATATTCAGCGCTGCACATTCCTTGCGCATCTCATCGGGCCAAATGCTTGCCTGTATTTCACCGATGTGCGCCTTACGAAGGTAGAGCATACAGAGGCGTGACTGTCCGATACCTCCGCCGATACAGAGGGGAAGACTGCCTTCTACAAGGCGGCGGTGGAAGTAAAGTTCCAAACGCTCCTCTTTTCCGCTTTCCTTGAGCTGGCGAAGTAGCGCTTCTTTGTCCACACGGATACCCATAGAAGAGAGTTCCACGGCACGATCAAGCACATCGTTCCACACCAAGAGGTCACCATTTAATCCGGGCAACGCACTATCTGCCGACACCGTGGAGTAATCATCATAGTCCGGCGCACGCATATCGTGGGGTTCGCCATTCGAGAGTTTACAACCAATGCCGATGATAAATACCGCGCCCCATTCTCGAGTAATTAAGTCCTCTCGCTCCTTTGCCGACTTATCGGGGTAGCGCTGCAGGAGTTCTTCAGCATGAATGAACTGCACATCTTCAGGCAATGAGGGAGTTAATTGCGGGAAGCGCTCACACACAAGAAACTCTGTGCGTTTCAAAGCAGCATAAATACATTTCACCGTGCGCTTCAAGTATTCCACCGTGCGCTGTTCGGGAAGAATCACACGCTCCCAGTCCCACTGGTCCACATAAAGCGAGTGCAAATTACCAAGTTCCTCATCCGCACGAATGGCATTCATATCTGTATAAATACCATAGCCCGGTTGCACTTCATAATCGGCAAGCGTCAAGCGTTTCCACTTAGCCAACGAATGCACTACTTCGGCGTGCGCATCTTGAAGATCCTTAATGGGAAAAGTCACAGGGCGCTCCTTACCGCTGAGGTCGTCATTGATACCCAAACCACGAAGCACGAAGAGCGGTCCCGTCACACGACGGAGACACAGTCCCGTAGCAAGGTTGTCTTGAAAGAAATCTTTGATGACCTTAATACCCTGCTCGGTTTCATATTTATTAAGTACGGGAGAATATGCTGTTGGCTTAATTAGATAACTCATGGTTTAGTTTCGTTTTGTTATTGCGAGCGCAAAGATAGTAAATATTTGTTAGCGAAAGCAATAAATCAACTTCAATTTTGAAAGCAGTTATTCCCTATTCTTAAAACATTCGTCTAACCTGCTCAAGCAAAGTTTTACAGAAGCACCTTTGCAAGACGCTCCCATAGGCGGATTAACCTTGGTAAGGCAGATTTCTACCTGCTCCACTAAAGGAAACTCGTCCAACAATCGTCGGGCAATGCGCATGACTACATGCTCTAACAACTTTGAGGGCACTTGCATCTCTGCTTTTACTACCTCATAAACGGCAGCGTAATTTACTGTCCCCGAAAGTTCATCGTGGTTATATGCCTCGGCAGTTACGTTCACATCAAGCACTACATCTGCAAGATAAGAACTTCCCACGATGCGCTCTTGTTCAAGCACACCGTGGAAGGCATAGAAGTCAAGGTTTGAGAGAGAGATTCTCATTTCTGATTTTATATACTATCCACATCTACTGCTTCCGCAACTCTTACATATCAAGCAACCTTCCTGATATACAAGCGTTTCACATCCACAGTTAGGACATTTCTGACCCGTCGCTTCTGTGCCGTCAGAGATATATTTCTTCAACGCACGCGTCACACCATTCTTCCAAGTATTGATACTTTCAGAGTCGAGTTGCAACTGACCGACGAGTTTAATAACATTTGTCAAAGGCATGCGGTAACGGAGTACGCCGGAAATCAACTTGGCGTAATTCCAATACTCCTTATCGAATTTTTCAGAGAGTCCTTCTACCGTCGTTTTATACCCACGCTTATTTTTAAACTGGAAGTCGTAGCGCTTCGTGCCATCGGGATTTTGATTTTTGATAATAACCCCCGAAGTCACATGCTTGGGAAGCACAATACCTTCTTCGTCGTCCATCAAACCCGTAAAGATTTCGTAGGGATGACCGTCGAGAAGGCCAACGAATGCCACCCACTTTTCCTTCTTATTTTGGAAACGCACCACGTCACACTCCAATTCAACAGGACGAATCTCTGTAACTTGAGGCGGTTGGCACACGGGAGTTTCTTCCTTTTTCTCCTTCTTTTCGGCACTCACAAGCACCCCGCTTCTACTGCCGTCACGATAAATGGTACAGCCCTTACAACCACTCTTCCAGGCTTCAATGTAGAGTTTGTTTACCAATTCTTCATCCACATCGGCAGGAAGGTTTACGGTCACGGAGATGCTGTGGTCCACCCACTTCTGAATAGCCCCTTGCATCTTCACTTTCATGAGCCAGTCTACATCGTTTGCCGTAGCCTTATAATAAGGCGACTGCGCAACGAGTTCGTCAATTTCTTCCTGCGTATAATTCTTGGTTGTATCCAAACCGTTGACCTTCATCCAAGTCATAAACTTGGGGTGGTATACGATGTATTCTTCGAAGGAGTCACCTGTTTCATCCACAAAGTCTACGCGCACTTCGGGGTCGTTAGGATTGACCTTACGACGGCGCTTGTAAACGGGGAGGAATACGGGTTCGATGCCGCTTGTCGTTTGCGTCATCAAACTTGTCGTACCCGTTGGTGCAATGGTCAAGCAAGCGATGTTGCGACGCCCATACTTTACCATGTCTTCATAGAGCGCAGGGTCGGCCTCCTTAAGGCGGAGCACAAAGGGATTAGCCACTTCGCGCTGCGCATCATAAATTTTAAACGCACCGCGTTCGCGCGCCATTTCTACCGAGGACGCATACGCCGCCAAGGCAAGTGTGCGCTGCACGGTTACGGCAAAATCCGTAGCCTCCTGAGTGCCGTAACGCAGACCGAGCGCTGCAATCATGTCGCCCTCAGCCGTAATACCCACACCCGTACGGCGACCCTCAATAGCCTTTTGATAAATCTTCTTCCAGAGTTGCTTTTCCGTGTGCTTCACTTCTTCCGACTGGGGGTCGCTCTCTACCTTCTTCAAGATCTTCTCAATCATCTCAAGTTCAAGATCAATGATGTCGTCCATCAAGCGCTGCGCCAAGCGCACGTGCTTCTTAAAGAGGTCGAAGTTGAAGGTTGCCTCAGCAGTAAAGGGATTTTCTACATAGCCGTAAAGGTTGATGGCCAAAAGGCGACAACTGTCGTAGGGACAAAGGGGAATTTCACCACAGGGGTTTGTAGAAATGGTGCGGAAGCCAAGGTCGGCATAGCAGTCGGGAATACTTTCGCGGATAATCGTATCCCAGAAAAGCACACCCGGTTCAGCGCTGCGCCAAGCGTTGTGCACAATTTTGCGCCACAGCGCTGAAGCATCAATACGCTTTGAGAATTGCGGATGCTCGGCATCTACGGGATACTGCTGCACGTAAGGCTGTTGCGCCATAGCCGCCTGCATAAAGGCATCATCAACGCGCACACTCACATTTGCCCCAGTCACCTTTCCCTGTGTCATCTTGGCATCAATAAAATCCTCAGCCTCAGGGTGCTTAATGCTTACGGAGAGCATCAGTGCGCCGCGGCGACCGTCTTGTGCCACCTCGCGCGTAGAGTTGCTGAAGCGCTCCATAAAGGGCACGATACCCGTAGACGTCAAAGCGGAATTGCGCACGGGAGAACCCTTGGGGCGAAGTTTTGAAAGGTCGTGCCCCACGCCACCACGGCGCTTCATGAGTTGCACCTGCTCTTCGTCCTCCTTCATAATGGCGCCGTAAGAATCGGCATCGCCGTCCACACCAATGACAAAGCAGTTGGAGAGCGAAGCCACCTGATGCGGATTGCCAATTCCCGTCATCGGACTGCCCGCAGGGATAATGTAGCGGAAGTGTGTGAGGAGGTCAAAAATTTCTGCCGCCGATGTGGGGTTAGCATACTTCTGCTCAATGCGCGCAATCTCATTTGCCAAACGCCAGTGCATATCGTCGGGCGACTGTTCGAAGATGTTGCCATGACTGTCTTTCATGGCATACTTATTTACCCAAACGCGAGCGGCGAGTTCATCGCCCTCAAAATAATCCAACGAAGCCTTGAACGCCTCGTCGTAGGTATAGATTTTATGTTCCACAGTGGTTTAGATTTGTTATTATTTTACATTGCAAAAATAAGGAAATAAGTGTTACTCTACCCGTAAAATATTCGAAAAATATTTGTACAAATTCGTTTTATTTTCTTATAAGAAAACTTCACCCTATCTCGCCCCCACCAGTTCCCCTCTCCTCCCCCATTTTCCTCATCAAAATTTCACCTAAAACCGATGTGCTGAAAACTAAACCTATTGTAGTAAAAATTATTAGTAACATAAAAAAAAATTATTAGTAACATATTTTAAATTATCTTACTAATAATTTTCGCCTTTATACTCTGTTGATTTTCAGATAGATACAAAAGCCGTTTTTTACCCTTATTCTGGAACGATTTTTATCCCCTACAGCCCACCTTTTGGGGTATTTATAACACAAAAGGGCGTGCCCAAATGGACACGCCCCGACATATATATAATATGTGTATGTTTAGAACATATTTGCGGGATAAACACCGTCTTCACCGAGCTTAGCGAAACGAGCTACTACTTCGGGGCGGTCTTCGGGATATGTTACACCGAACCACTGTGAAGTTGTGTCGAGCACTTCGCAAGTTGCTGTGCCGTCGTTGATGAGCTTATCCACCATGAGGGGGATGAAGAATTCGCTCTTGAGGTTTTCCATGTTCTTGGGGTCAGAAAGGAATTCCTTGAAGTACTCAACTGAGTGCTGGAAGTAGTCGGGAGTGAAGCCCCAGAAGTTCATAGAAACGGGAGTGTTGTCAGAGATAGCAACCCACTCGTCGTTTTCGTCCTGATACTTAACTACACCGTCAAAGCGCTGGATCTTAGTGCGTTCAACTACAGAAGTGAGGAGGTTCTGGTCGTTAGTTTCGCAAACACCGCGGCTTACAGTACCTGATTCAGAAAGTGTGTTGCCTACACGGAAACCAACCATTGCATACTTGCCTGTAGAACCTTCGGGGAGTTCAGAAAGGAACTTACCCATTACCTGGAATGCATCGCGATCGTAGAAGTCGTCACAGTTCAATACTGCGAAGGGTTCCTTAATCACGTCCTTACCCATCATTACAGCGTGGTTAGTACCCCAAGGCTTCTGACGGTCTGCGGGGCAAGTAAAACCTTCGGGAAGAGCATCGAGTGCCTGGAACACGAGTTCGCAAGGAATCTTGCTTTCGTACTTCTTGAGCACGATGTCGCGGAAGTCCTGTTCGAAATCCTTACGGATTACGAAAACGAGCTTACCAAAGCCAGCGTTGATAGCGTAATAGATACTGTATTCCATGATAGTTTCACAATTAGGACCGAGCTTGTCGAGCTGCTTCAATCCGCCATATCGGCTACCCATACCTGCAGCGAGGAGAAAGAGAGTAGGTTTCATTTTGATAAATATTTAAGGGGTAAAAAAGATATTCAGTTTTTCGGCGAAAGTTTATTTAGGGATAAGAGTTTGAGGCAGAAATCCATTAACCTCTCATCGCACGCAAATTCTTCGTCCTATGTTGTAAAAAGAAGTTATCCATAACCTCCACACCCTTGGGAGTGGCGCAACCGCGGAAGTAGTTTAACACAAAGTTATTGAAGAGTTCTGCGGGAGTGTACTTTCTAAAATCTTCAGACGCAACAATCAGGTCAAACTGTGTGCTGATGATGTTATAGACTATTTCAAAATTTACATCCTCACGGAAGAGGCCTTGCTCTACTCCATTGGATAAGTATTTCACCGTCCTTTCGCGTTGCTCCTTACTAATTTCTGACTTGTACGCAATCAGTTTAGGATATTTATTTAAGTCAGCGAAGAAACAAGGTGACACTTTGCTAAGTCCTTCCATCTTGAAAACGAAGTCGTAAAGGACGGGCTCAAGCACATTCGTAGCATGCTTCACACAATCTTGCAGGCGTTCACGCTGCCAAAGCATTTCCGCCTTCACGCAGTAAAGCAAGAGCGACTCCTTGTCTTCAAAGAGTTCGTAGAGTGTGCGCTTCGACATTTTCAAACTACGGGCAATCTCATCCATCGTAACATCCTTAATGCCCTTAGCATGAAAAAGCGCCATGGCAGACTTTACCACCATGCTACGTTTAGCCTCCTGCTCTATCAGTATTCTCATTGTGTTAAATGCAGTATTTCTCTTGACAAAAATACAAATTTTATATATACCATCCCCCCAACATTTAAAAAGTTTTCTTAAAATCTCTATTTTTTCTATAAAACGTACGTCCACC
Source organism: Bacteroidaceae bacterium (assembly GCA_017628555.1). GTDB lineage: Bacteria > Bacteroidota > Bacteroidia > Bacteroidales > Bacteroidaceae > Alloprevotella. The sequence goes on from JAGBYW010000102.1 coordinate 7,622, forward strand.
CCACCCAAACAATCGGATTTTTTGTATTTTTGCAATTCACAAAAACTATACAAATTCCCCAACGGTCACGGTAAACGAGTAGAGATTGTAGACTCGCTCCTCGTTCACCACTATCCCGTTCTCCGTTATCCCAATCCTGACTTTTATGGCAAAGATTACCAAAGAAGCTGCCTTGCTTTATCACTCGCAGGGCAAACCCGGTAAGATTGAAATCGTACCCACGAAGCCTTACCGCACTCAGACTGACCTTTCGCTCGCCTACTCTCCTGGTGTAGCTGAGCCTTGCTTGGAGATTCAGCAGAATCCCCAGGACGCATATAAGTACACAAACAAAGGCAACCTCGTTGCCGTAATCTCTAACGGTACTGCCGTGCTCGGATTGGGCGACATCGGCGCCATGAGCGGTAAGCCCGTGATGGAAGGTAAGAGCCTTCTCTTCAAAATCTATGCGGGCGTAGATGCCTTTGATATTGAAGTGGATGAGAAGGACCCCGAAAAGTTCATCCAGGCAGTTAAGGCGATTGCCCCCACCTTTGGCGGTATTAACCTTGAAGACATCAAGGCGCCCGAGTGCTTTGAAATTGAGCGTCGCTTAAAGGAAGAACTTGACATCCCCGTAATGCATGATGACCAGCACGGCACAGCCATCATTTCTTGTGCGGGCCTCATCAATGCCCTTATCGTGGCGGACAAGAAGATTGAGGACGTCAAGATTGTAGTAAACGGTGCGGGTGCAGCAGCCATCTCATGCACCAAACTCTACTGTGCTTTTGGGGCGCGCCACGAGAATATCGTGATGCTCGACTCCAAGGGCGTAATTTCTAAGGACCGCCCCGGTCTCAATGCCCAGAAGTTGGAGTTTGCCACCTCTCGCACGGACATCCACACGCTTGAGGATGCCATCAAGGGTGCTGACGTATTCGTAGGTCTCTCAAAGGGTAATGTGCTCACCAAGGATATGGTGCGCACGATGGCAGAGAAACCCATCATCTTTGCCCTCGCCAACCCCGTTCCCGAAATTTCTTACGAAGATGCCAAGGAAGCGAACCCCGAAGTGTTGATGAGTACGGGCCGCACGGACTATCCCAACCAGATTAACAACGTCATCGGCTTCCCCTACATCTTCCGTGGTGCGCTCGATACTGCTGCTTCGGCGATTAACGAAGAAATGAAGATGGCTGCCGTTCGCGCGATTGCCGACCTCGCACGCCGTCCCGTGCCCGATATTGTGAACCGTGCGTACCAGGTGCGCAACTTCACCTTCGGTCCCGACTATTTCATTCCCAAACCCGTTGACCCCCGCCTTATTACAGACGTTTCTATGGCTGTGGCAAAGGCTGCAATGGATAGCGGTGTGGCGCGCAAACCCATTACGGACTGGAAGGCATACCGCCAACAGCTCCGCGAACTCATGGGACAAGAAAGCAAGCTCACGCAAAACCTTTACGACACCGCCCGCCTCAATCCCAAGCGCGTAGTGTATGCTGAAGGCACACACCCCAAGATGCTTGAGGCTGCCGTTAAGGCAAAGGAAGAAGGCATCTGTCGCCCCATCCTCCTCGGTAATGACGTGCAGATTCGCCAGATTGCTGCGGAAATGGACCTCAACCTCGAGGGCATTGAAATCCTCAACCTCCGCGACGAAGCAAAGGCTGCACCCATGCGTATGCGTTACGCTGAAGTGCTCGCCAAGCGCAAGCAGCGCGCGGGGTATACCCTTCAGGAAGCCATCGATAAGATGTACGAGCGCAACTACTTCGGCATGATGATGGTAGAAATGGGTGACGCCGACGCGTTCATTACAGGTCTTTACACCAAGTATTCTAACACTATCAAGGTGGCTCACGAAGTTATCGGCGTACAAGCTGGATTCAAGAACTTCGGTGCGATGCACATCGTCAATTCCAAGAAGGGCGTTTACTTCATAGCCGACACGCTCATCAACCGCCACCCCGATGAGGACACCCTCTACGACATCGCCAAGCTCTCGGCTAAGACCGTGCGCTTCTTCAACCGCACGCCCGTTATCGCAATGGTGTCGTACTCTAACTTCGGCACCGACAACGTGGGTTCTCCCACCATCGTCCACAAGGTCGTTGACCGCATGCAGGCAGACTTCCCCGACCTCGCTATTGACGGTGAAATGCAGGTGAATTTCGCCTTCGACCGCGAATTGCGCGATGAGAAATACCCCTTCACACGTCTCCGCGGCCTCGACGTCAATACGCTCATCTTCCCCAACCTTACCTCTGCCAACAGCAGTTATAAGATGATCAAGGGCATGTCTGACGACTGCGAAGTCATCGGTCCGATTCAGATGGGGCTTAACAAACCCATCCACTTCACCGACTTTGAAAGTTCCGTACGCGACATCGTCAATATCACCGCCGTAGCCGTAATCGACGCTATCGTGTTGGAAAAGAAGTGGCAGTAAAAAGTCCCTCACATATTATTGAAGACCTCAAATCGTATGTCCGCACACGCTTTGAGGTCTTTATTTTTGACAATGATATTGGAGTTGTCCCCAAAGTTGCATTTCATCCCCCTCGCCGCAAAGCAGTCCCCTCTCCCTATCTTAAGGGGACATAGAATTTTCTAAAGAATACAGAGAGAAAGTAATCATACCCCCTCCCCTCCTGAGGAGGTACTCCCCCTATCTTAAGGGGAGAGTTTGGTTTGATACTTCCGTTAAAATAACTCAACTGGCGTAAACAATCTCGCTTTTACTTTGTATAAATAGTGTAGGAACACTCCGAATGGCACCCTCCCCTTAAGATAGGGGTACCGCACTTTGGGAAAAGCAAATACCCCATGCGGTTTAATAGTCCGGACGGCGCTCTCCCCCTGTTTATAGGGGGAGGGGACCACGTAGTGGTGAGGGGGTGCAAATTAAGTGAGTAATAAGTAGTGAGTCCATGCGGTGCATATTCTGCACCCCCTCACCAGCAGAGCTGGTCCCCTCCCCCTATAAACAGGGGGAGAGCGCCGTCCGGATTAACGACCACGTAATCTCTCGAAAAAAACCTTTGCGCCCCTTTGCGCCTTTGCGTGACAAAAGAATAAGACCGCACCCACCTTCGTCTCACGCAAAGCCGCAAAGGGGCGCGAAGTTCTGTTTGCCGAGTTGTTACCCATCTACTATTCAGGGGAACCACCATCCTAAAAATGCACCCCCAAAATGTAACAATTTTTCGCCATCAAACACTCCTGATAATCAACACCTTAGACTACCCCAAAATTATTAGTAACCTTTTTTAAAATACATTACTAATAATTTAAATTATGTTACTAATAATTTTTACGAAAAGTAGTTTAGTTTTTTGCGCAATGGGTTTCGGGTTTCTTCCACCCCAATTTTGTACCCCGCAGTTACGATTTGCAACTCAAAAAAATAACCGTGAGTACGCCTTGGCGCACCCACGGTTTGTGAATCTATTGTATGTTCACCTTAAATTCTCTAACGCACCACAGCACGCACCGAGCGCCCGATGTAGCGGTCGGCGCCGTAGTAACCGTAACTGCCCGAGCTGAAGTTAAGCCCAATCGCGTAGTAACGCCGACTGATGTAGGGCGTACTCGACCAATAGCGGCCGTCAGAAACGACGTCGCAGAGGTCGCCCCTGTCGAGATAACCCGCAGCGGGGAGAAAAATGCTGTTACCATTATCGCCAGTCACTTTATAACCATTGACACCGTTTTGAGTAGTCCAGGTCCAAGTACACTTTGTTTTCAGTTCGTCCAGTTCTTCATTAGTCGGAATACGCCACTCAGCACCCATATTCACATAAGCCGCATCATCATCAAGATATAGACATATTCCATCTGTAGTATATTTGTTAATTGTAGAAGAAGAACCATCACACCACTTATAATCATTCCAATAATAGTAATCCTTAGGTTCCGTTTCTCCCCAAGCGAAGTAATCACCATACGCCTCTGGAGTAGAAGCACCTACATTACGATCAGCCCAAAGTGTACCGCTGGGGAGACCGAGGTCAACGGCATTATAAGTAATGCGATTTAACTTTTCACCTTCCGTCAAAGTATAAGCATACGCTGTACCTGCAACGAAATCCTTACCCGCAACTTCATACTTGATATACTTACCGCGTTCATCCGACAAGGTAATTTCAAGCGTTTCACCATCGAGGTTGGTGGGCGCCATCATAAAGTAGATGGTAGAAGTTTCGTTATAAGCAACTGTAAAATTGTCAAGGGGGATGTTATGTATATTCGTTGAAGCGGTTGAAGTAATATGGGGATCCATAGCCGTCAAGTCAATCGTTCCCGCTTCAACAAAAGCAGGTGTGCTTGCCTTCAAAGCAACATTCGTAAGCGTCTTGTCTTCATCCAACTCCGCCTGCAACATTACCAAACAACCCATGTGGTGCATATCAAAAGCCACTGCGCCATTAGAGGGCGTAGTTACGCTTGCTGCCATGAAGTCATACGCACCGAGGTGGGCAGTAGACGAGTTACCATCTTGTCTCTGTCCTTCGTAACTCACAGGAATTGCCGTCAAGTCGCGGTTGTAGAAATTGTGGGGATAATATGCGGCGTAAGTAGAAGAGGTTTTCAATGCCCAACCGCCACCATTAAAGGTTGCCGTCTGCATGCCCGCACCTTCATCCATGGCGAAAGAAACTTGGTCGCCCGTGTTGGGGAAGATACCCACAACGTCGCCCTCTTCCCAAAGAAAGTTTACACCTGAATTGCTAATTACTACAGAGGAACGCGTTGCGCCATCAATTTGAAAGTCCTTACCCGTAATGCTTATACTCTCCAGCGTTTTGCCATTACTGAGGTTCAAAGAATCTTCCATCGCTGCGTCTTCACCGCAGGCTACAAGGGCGGAGAGTGCCAGCAATGCTGTTGTAGTTCTGAAAAATTTGTTCATAATTGTTTTATTAAAAGGTTGATTACTATTGCAAAAGCATTCCGGACGGCGCTCTCCCCCTGTTTATAGGGGGAGGGGACCGCCTTGGCGGTGAGGGGGTGCAAAGAAAGCCCCCTATACAATATTATTTACAGTGTTTTTCACCTGCAATCTGCACCCCCTCACCAGCAGAGCTGGTCCCCTCCCCC
>JAGBYW010000103.1 GCA_017628555.1 Bacteroidaceae bacterium
ATGTGTTCTCTGCTGTATGGTTGTTCGCTTATATGGGAGTAAAAGGTCGTTTAAATGAATTGTGTGGTGCGTTGAAAACTAAAGATGGTCGCTGGTGCATACTTGCTGCAGTTTTTGGTGGACCTCTTGCAATGACATTTTATACTTTAGCAATCTCTACTGGTGGAGCGGCTTTAGCAGCAAGCGTTACCGCGATTTATCCTTTGTTAGGAACAGCCTTAGCTGTAATGGTTTTAAAAGAAAAAACAGGTTTACAAACTTGGTTAGGGTTAATAGTTTGTGTAATTGGTATTGTTGTTATAGGTTGGTCTCCTACAGGTGTAGAGAATGTTAATGTTTCTTTAGGAGTTATATTAGCTCTTGTTGCCGCAATTGGTTGGGCAACTGAGGCAGTCGTTTCTGGTTATGGAATGAAAGATGGTGTTGTTGACCCGTATATGGCGCTTCTTATTCGTTATTTAACCTCAGCCGTAGTTTATATTATTGTTGTGGCACCAATATTTGGAGGAGGGTTTGTAAGTGCTGGTATAGGACTTGTGGCTATTTTCTCTTATACTCCATGTTGGTTCCTTTTAGCTTTAACAGCTTTGGTCGGTATGATTTCTTTCCTATGCTGGTATACGGCTATTGATAATATTGGTGCAACTAAGGGACTCTGCTTGAATGTAACATATTCATTTTGGTCTGTATTTTTTGCATTAGTCCTATCGTTGTTTTTACCTGAGTTTTTCTCTGGTGCTTTGTCATGGTACATCGCTATAGGGGCTCTCTTGATATTGAGCGGAGTCTCTATGGCTACATTGTATAAAGCGAAGTAGATTGAGAAACAAGAGAAATGTTGATGTTTATTTAAGTTTTGCCTTATCTCTTCCTTCAGGAGTGCTAACGCAGAAAGACACATTTGAAATACCAACCATGATTTCAATGAATAAAAAGAAAATTATACGTGCTGTAACGGTGTCGATGTCTGTGGGGTTCTTTAAACCGATGGTGAAGGACCTGCAACACAAAGGGTATGAAGTGGTGACGGTGAGTTCATCTGGACCTGAATTGGAGGGGTTGCGTGAACTAGGTGTGAGGACGATTGAGGTGCCCATGGAGCGACGGATGTCGCCTCTGAAGGACTTGAAGTCGCTGTGGCATTTGATACGGGTGTTCCGCAAGGAACGTCCTTATATGGTGCACTCGATGACGCCCAAGGCGGGGTTGCTCTGCATGTTGGCGGCTTGGTTGACTCGTGTGCCACGACGGGTGCATACCTTTACAGGATTGGTGTGGCCTACGTCGAAGGGACTGTCGCGTAAGATTTTGATGTTCACCGACTGGTTGACTTGCGCTTGTGCGACGCACGTAAATCCCGAAGGGGAAGGGGTGAAGCAAGACTTGCAACAACATATCACGAAGAAACCTATGCGTGTGTTGGGGTTTGGCAATGTGCGTGGGGTGGACATGGATAAGTTTAGTCGTCGCCCAGTGGTGATGAATTTGGCACGGCAACTGCGTAATGATGGAACGTTTACCTTCTTGTTTGTGGGTAGAATTGCTCGAGATAAGGGGTTGGATGAGTTGGTTGCTGCATTCACAAGACTTACCGAACAATATGATTACGTGAGGTTGATATTAGTGGGGTGGAATGAGCACGATATTGACCCTGTGAGGGAGAAAACTTTATTGCAAATTAAGAATTCTCCGTGTATTGACTTCGTTGGTTCTAAATATGGTGATGAACTTTTAGCTTACTATGCTGCGAGTGACTGCTTTGTGTTCCCCAGTTACCGTGAAGGATTCCCCAATACGGTGATGGAGGCTGGTGCGATGGATTTGCCCTGTATTGTGACGGACATCAATGGTTCGCGCGAGATTATTGAGGAGGGTAAGAATGGTGTAATTATTCCTTCGAAGAATGTGGATGCATTGTATAAGGCGATGGAACACATGATGACAGATAGAGAAAGTTATAATCGTTATGCAAAGAATGCTCGTCCGATGATTGCTTCGCGTTTTGAACAGGGTTTCGTGAGAAAATGTCTGTATGATTTTTACGATGAGATAATGTAAAAAATAACTATGTACAAGAATTGTTTTAAGCGAGTTATTGACTTTGTGATTGTGCTGACGGCGCTGTTGATTATCTGGCCGTTTTTGCTTATCATTTATATATGGTTGACCATTGCGAATAAGGGAGCGGGGGCTTTCTTCTTTCAGGAGCGACCGGGTAAGGATGGTAAGATTTTTAAGGTGATTAAGTTTAAGACGATGACGGATGAGCGAGATGCGGAGGGGAATTTGTTGCCTGATGCAGACCGTTTGACCAAGGTGGGTAAATTCGTTCGCTCGACTTCTATTGATGAATTGCCTCAGTTGATAAATGTACTCAAGGGCGATATGGCGTTGATTGGCCCTCGTCCTTTGCTTGTGCAGTACCTTCCTCTTTATTCAAAGGAACAGGCGCGTCGCCATGAGGTGAGACCTGGGATTACGGGGTGGGCACAGTGTCATGGACGTAATGCGATTTCGTGGACTAAGAAGTTTGAGTTGGATGTTTGGTATGTAGACCACGTCTCGTTAATGACAGACTTGAAAGTGATATTTATAACAGCTAAGAAGGTGCTCTTCCGAGAAGATATTTCACAGGAGGGACAGGCAACGATGGAGTTTTTTGATGGTACAAATTAAAACAACATTTTTATGATATTGTACGGAGCAAGTGGACATGGTAAGGTTGTCATTGATATTTTAGAAGCGGTTGGTAAGAAGATTGATTTTATTGTTGACGACAATCAGCATGTGACCGAACTGTTGGGGTATGAAGTAAAGAGAAATACTGGTGCATACCCTGAGGCAATCATTTCAATCGGGAATTGCCAGATACGCAAGAAGGTGGTGGAGCAGTTGTCGGTAGATAACTATGTGACGGCAGTTCATCCCTCTGCCATTATATCAAAAACAGCATCTATTGATGAGGGCACTGTGGTGATGCATGGTGCAATCGTGCAAACTTGTGCAAAGATTGGTAAACATTGTATCATCAATACGGGTGCCTCTGTTGATCACGATTGCTTGATTGGTGACTTTGTACACGTGGCTCCTCATGCGACTGTCGCTGGTGGTGTTGAAGTTGGCGAGTGCTCTTGGATTGGTGCTGGAGCGGTTATTAAGCAGTATATCAAAATTGGCAAGAATTGCATGATTGGCGCTGGCGCTGTTGTAGTAAAAGATGTGCCTGATGGGGCTACAGTTGTTGGAGTGCCTGCGCGGGAGTTAAATTTAAATGTAAATATATGAAACACAGCTATTTAGAAAAAAAGGGGGGGTAACGTAGACGTTCTAACCTCCAATTATAATTTAATTAGAAAGGAGGTTGGTTATGCAGCATAATATACTTATTACTAGTGCTGGTAAGCGTGTTGCGTTGACTAAATATTTTAAGGAGACATTAAACCAGTTCTATCCTAATGCAAAAGTGTTTATAACAGACATGAATCCAGAGATGGCTCCAGTGAGTTATGTCTGTGATGGAAGTTTTAAGGTTCCTCGTGTGACCGCACCAGAATATCCTGAGATTCTCCTAAAAATATGTCAAGACAACCATGTAGGTATGATTGTTGCAACCATCGATACAGAATTGTTGTTATTGGCTGATTTGAAGGGTGAATTTAAGAAAAAGGGTATTCATGTGATAGTGAGTGATAAACCTTTCATTACAATGTGTCGTGATAAACGTAATACAGGTGAGTTCTTTGAAGCGCATTCTGTTCGTGTTCCAGCAGAGGTAAATAAGTATAATCCGACCTTTCCCTTATTTGCAAAACCTTACGATGGTTCTTTATCTGCTAATTTGCATTATATTAAGTGTGCTGAAGAACTAACGCCTGAAATATTGAATGACCCGAAACTCCTTTTTATGGAGTACATTGACAAAAAGGTCTACAAGGAATATACCG
>JAGBYW010000104.1 GCA_017628555.1 Bacteroidaceae bacterium
CACACCCCGCATGGCATACTCCTATCTACTCACTTCTAACTACTCACTAAAAATTGCACCCCCTCACCAGCAGAGCTGGTCCCCTCCCCCTATAAACAGTGGGAGAGCGCCGTCCGGACTATTATATCGCATGGGTACTTACTATTCCCAGGGTGTTACTCTGGGTTGTTGGGCAAAAGGTATTTACCACTAGTTGATCAGCAACCTTTGGTATTGGCTGTTACTTCTCAAAAAGTTTGCTGGTCAGCAATGGAAGCAGTGTTGCTATCAAAAAATCCGCAATGCAGTTTGTCATAACTTGCATTGCGGATTTTTTTTGTGGCTTGGATGAAGAAGATGCAGTGGATTACTTCTTGCTCTTGCCCACCATAATGTCAAGGACTTGCTTGTCGGTTTCGTTCATGGAGTGAGCACCGATGCTGACGAGGTTGCGTACGCACTGGTCCACGTCGTCGTCGATGATGCCTTCGATGCTACTTACGCAGTTGCCCTGCATGGCGAGCATGGCGGAGAGGACGGCGGTGCTGACGCCGGAGGTGAGCTTGAGGGCGCACGAGGGTTTGGCGCCGTCGCAAATCATGCCTGTGAGGTTGGCAATCATGTTCTTCACCGCGGCGCAAATCTGTTCGTAGGTGCCACCCATGAGGTAGGTGATGCCACAGCTGGAACCCGTTGATGCCACTACGCAACCGCAGAGGGCAGAGAGGGTGCCGAGGTGTTGCTTGATGTAGATGGCGGTGAGGTGGCTGAGCATGAGGGCGCGGGTGAGTTCTTCCTGCGTGTTGTGGTTTTCACGGGCGAAGACTACCACGGGATTTGTGGCGCAGATGCCCTGGTTGCCACTTCCGGAATTGCTCATCACGGGAATCATGGCGCCTGCCATACGAGCGTCGCAAGCGCAGGAGGTGCTGGAAAGGATGTGGGAGAAGATGGATTCGCCCATGATACCCTTGCCGAGGGGACGTGTGAGCGCCTTGCCGAGGCAATGACCGTAGTTGCCCTCAAGCGAGCGTTGCGCTGCCGCCATATTAAGGGTTGCTGCCTCGTTGATGAAATTGATTTCTTCGAGTGGGGCAGTGGTGGCGTAGTCAAAGACGGTGCGCAAGGTGAGCGCAGGGGCATTGGTAATGGGAGAGGCGGATTCAAGTGTGCCTTCGCAAGTAGCGGTAGGGGAAGAAAGGGGAGTGCCGTTCTTCTCAACGAGGGTGAAATTGGTGTGCTGTCCCGCAATAATGGTGCGCGAGGTATTTCCTTCGGCATCCGTGCTACGAATTTCTACATAGAGTTTCTCCGTAGTCTCCTCGTTCAAAGATATAGAGATACGCCCTTCGTCAATGAACTGCTTACCCTGTTCTACCGCCTGGGCGTTGCTGTCCTTAATCACTTCCAACCCGTAGGCTGACTTCCCGATAAGCGCACCTAAGGCAATGGCGATGGGGAGACCTACCATGCCTGTTCCGGGGATACCTACGCCCATAGCGTTCTTAAGGATGTTGGCGCTGAGGAGGGCTTCCACCTTCACGGGAGTAGTGCCCAAGATTTCCGTTGCCTTAGCCGTAGCGAGGGCAACGCAGATGGGTTCGGTACATCCCATGGCGGGCACCACCCAGTGGCGCACGAGGGCTGTTATTTGTTGGCGAATTTCGGGAGTAAGCATGGTGTGGGGGAGGGGAATACGGTTAAGAGGTTGCGAGAAACGGAGTGAGGCGAGAGTTATGCTTCCGCCTTTTCTGCCTTACATTGTTGGCGGAACTGGCGGGGCGTGATGCCGTATTTCTTGAGGAATACACGGTAGAAAGATTGACGGCTGCCGAAACCAGAAAGCAATCCGATTTCCTCAGCAGAGTAATCCGACTTTGTGCGTAGCATGCGCTCAGCCTCGGCAAGGCGCAGGGAATTGAGCAGGTTACTGAAATTGTCGTTTGTGTTGAGCTGAACAACTGCGGCAATATAGCGCGTATTGATGTTGAGTAATTCTGCTAATTGTTGTGCCGTAAAATTGGGGTCACGATAGAGTTTCCCTTTTTTCAACGTCTTACAGATGTCGGCATAGATGGCTTTGCAGCGCTTGACATCAACGCGGTCGCAATAAGAGGGGTGGGGCATATTTTGGAATGGGTGATGCGTGGGGTAATATACTATGAATGAAGGTGGGTTAAGGATTAAGCAAGGTTTCGCCGAAGCGCTCTTCCTCAACGCCGAGGTCCATATATTTAAGCAGTGCTCGGTAAGCGGCTTGCTTTACGGAGAAGTGTTCGCTGGCGAGTGCTGCCGTCATTTGGTCGCGCCACTCTTCAGCGTCGCGTGGGGAGAGCGTTGCGCCTTTGCCAAAGAGGCGACCAAACAAGTGCCACCCGCAGAGTTGGGGCATTACTTCTTCGCGCGCAATCCACTCAAATGCCTTTTGCGAAGCGTAGGGCAGGTGTTGGAAGAGGTGCATCACGACGCACTCCGCCTCTTCGGGAAAGTTCATTTGCTCTACCCAGAGGTCTGCCATATCTGCCTCAAAATCTTTGGCAGGCATGAGCATGGGGGCAAGGAGTCGGCATTCGCGCACCTGCTCTTTCCAAAGTGCGGTGGCGAGTTCCGCGGTGTGGGGAAGTTCTTCTGAGAAGGCTTTGAGGCGGGGGAGTTCTACGCCAAAGTTCGTGCGGTAGGTCAATCCCTTTTCGCGCATCGACTGGCTGGTAATCCCGTTCATCATCAGGCGAAATTCTCGCTTCACCGCACGAACTTGTTCTTGCAAGGGTAAGGCCAGAAGTTCCATGATTACTTGTTGTTGGCTTTTGCCTGGGTGATGGTTATCGGAGTGCTGATGCCGTTAGACGTAAGAATGAGATTGGCGGTGCGCTCAACGACTTCTTGATTTTCTTCAGCCATAATGGTTACCGTATGTGTGCCTGCCGCGAAAGTTGTAGTAGCAGGTTTCAACCAATCAGCATCAGCGGTGAGCGTAGCACCGTCGGCGTAAACTTTAAATTCAATTTCAAATTGATTGGCAGTAGCAATCGTTGTACCGGAGAACGTCACTGTGCGGTCTTCTTCAGGAAGCAGAGCGCCTTCACTATCGTAATTTTTTGCTTCACCAAAGGGGCGGATAATGTTCAGCCATGTAGTTTGCTTTACAGCCATACCAACGGTGTCAAAACTTTTTACAACAATGTGCCCATTACGAATCTTTGCAGAGGTGTTGGGTGTGGTTGTAATGTTGATACGCGTGCTGGAAAATTGTTCACCTGCAATGAAATTACATTCTGTAGGAGAAATTGTGAACCAACTCTCTGTGCCATTTTCAAAAGCTGTTAATGCCGTCCAAGGGTCGTAAGAAATGACGCGGGTAGAGTCTGTTGTTTGGTCGGCATAAAGCACTTTACCGCCAACTACTTGCGGACTAAAATATGTTTGATGAAATTCGTATTCACTCTCAGAGCAGGAGGTGAAAAGTGCTGCTACAAGGGCAGCAAGGAAGAATATTTTTTTCATAAAGTTTTTTTTGATTATAAGGTATCTAAGGTCGGTACTAACCGCTCGTCTACTCGTACCTTGTCAACTTGTCTACTACTATTAGTACCACTCAATATTGCTGCTATACCCACTTCGCTTGTCCCACTTGAGGGCGTCTGCCAATTCTGAAGCACGTGCGCGGAAGCAGAAGTTGAAGGAAGAGTAGGGGCGCAGAACGACGTTGCACGACATCTCGAAACAGTGAAGGTCGCGAGAAAGTGAGGCGGTTGTCATGGACAATTTTTTGTAATTGAAGTCATATCCTGAAGAGTAGGATATGCTCCATCCGTCTGCGATGCGGATATACCCAGAGAAGTTTAAGTTTTGCGTGTACTTATACGGGTAGCGCATGTTACTTACTCGGATGGGCTTCGAACGGTCTTCGCTCATGGTAATCCCATACGATACGGTGATTGACCAGGGTATCTTGAATGCCAAATAACCATCCTCGTCCACGGTGCCCTTTTCGACTTTGGCGTTTTTACCTGCCTTACGTGCTTCCTTAATGTCGGGGTCAATGTTGGCATCTTCGATACTTTCGTAACCGTCTTCGGTTTCTTCTACGGGGGGCGCCTCTTCTTCGTCTTCGCTTCCCGTTACCTTACCCCAAAGTTTCTTGAAGGTGTCGTTGTTAAAGGTGTATGAGATGTTTTGTGACATCCCCTGGAAACGACCGAAGCGTCCGTGGCTCCATTCCGTGCGGTCGCCCACAATGACGTTACCATTCTTGTCAAACTCATAGGCATACGTAGCAAATACCGCCGCCATTGAGAAGGTATATTTCGGTGTGAGCTTCAAGCGTATGCGTGTGTTGAGGTCACTCCAGGGTTTGCGGTCTGCCGCCAAGTTGTAAGAAAGCGAAGCTGCGAGTTCGTCAATCAGGCTAATCTTCTTGACGCCCGTAGTGTCTTTCTTGCTCGCCACCTTCATTTCAAGGTTGTTAGAGATAGACATCGAGATGCTTCCCGTCTTCCTTCCTGTAGGATAACCATACACCTGTCCGGCGTAGGGGGAGTAACTTACGGTAGAAACATTACCCTCGGCATCGGTCTTTGTATAGTAGTCCGTGTATCCGTAATGCGACGTCGTAAAGTCGGGGGCGTAGCTGAACGAGATTGAGGGCTTGAAGACGTGGCGAATCATTTGCACCTTCTCCCCAAAGATTTGGGGCAGGGGTTGGTAGAACCCGTAGAGCGTAGTGTTTGCAGAGATTGACGCATTCCAATCGTAGAGGTTGTAGAATCCGTAAATCGTGTCGCGCACTTCGCGTTGGCGCTCTGCGTCCCACGAACGCTTCTCCTTATGGGTGTACATAATGTCGCGGAAGGAGAATGAGGGCGTCACGTTGATGTATTTGAAAACCTGGAATGTAGCATCGATGGGAATACGGTGCTGCATACCGTTGCGCCAATCCTTGATGAGGTTTGACTTAAAGAGTTGGGTCTCTGTGGTCGTAATGCTGTTGGTAAAGGCACCCGTGTACGACATTGAAATCTTCTCATACCACTTCTGTTTGCCCGCAGCATACTTGCGCTTGAAGGGGTAGAAACGATTGACGCTGATAGAGACATCGGGGAGGGTCATTGCCACGGTAGAGTCGCGCATATTCTGCGTGAGGTTCGTAGACATGGCGAGGTTCAACCCAATGTTGGGGAAGGTGCGTGAGAAACTTACGGCACTGGCGCGCGTGCTCTGAGAATACGCCACGGGGTCGTACATGCTCAAGATATTGTTGCGCTCATAGTTTTGGGAAGCAAAGTTCACGCGTGCCGAGAAACTCGTGTTGGGCACCGCCTTGCTGTCCATCGAGTGCGTCCACTGCACCTTGAGGCTCGTCTGCTTTGAGTAGTCGGGCATGTTTTTTTCTCCCTCTACCGTATTGAGGTAGCTGACGTAGAAGTTGCCGTTATAGCGGTAGCGCTTGCGGTAATTTGTTTCGGCACTCAGCCCCCAAGAACCCTTGGTGTAAATTTCGCCCAAGAGGCGGAGATCCATATAATCGCTCATGGCAAAATAATATCCCCCGTCGCGAAGGTAGAATCCGCGCGTGGTTTCATCACCTATGGTGGGCATGAGGAAACCTGAGGAATACTTTTTGTTAAAGGGGAAGAACCCGTAGGGGATTGCCAAAGGCAGGGGCACGTCTTCGACTACGAGGTAAGAAGGTCCGAACACCACGTCTTTACCAGGGCGCATCTTGGCGCGCGAAGTGGCGAGGTAGAAGTGGGGATGCTCGGCGTCGCAGGTGGTGTACTTCGCCTTTTCCAAATACACGATGCCGTCGTCCGTGCGCTTCGAGCGTGTACTCTGCATAAAGGCATTGCCCTGCGCGGTATAGGTGTTTTGGATGAACCCTTTCTTGGTCTTGAAATTAAACGCCATTGACTGGCTGTCGTATTCCTCGCCCCCTTGCTTGAACAAAGGTTTGCCGTGCATGGTGCCCGTTGTGTCTACTCTGCCGTCAGCCTTCACCGTACTGCTGTCCATATCCATGGCAATCTGTGCCGCGGTGAGTTGCATATTTTGGTACTTCACTTCTGCTTCACCAAAAAGAAACGCCAATCCCGTTTTGGCGTCGTACACCATAGAGTCTTTCGCCACAAAGTCAATGGGCGCCTCAATCCCAGCATCGCGCTTCTTGGCTTGAGTCGTGTCTGAAGCAACGGTGTCGGTGGCTATAGAATCAGCAACAAAGACTTTGACGAAGTGGGGGGTCCACGTCGCCAAAGTCTTTGAGAATTTCAGTGTATGAGAAGTGTTGCCAGCCGTTGCGCAAAGGGCTGTGAGGCATAGCAACAACGTAAGTATCTTTGTCTTCAAGAGGGTAAACCTTTTTGTCAAATTATTTCTGCAAATTTACATAATTATTTGCAGTCGAAACGGGTGTCTCCTTGATTTTTTACAGCGCGCCCATTAAATAAGTGTTGGGGGGCACAATTTTTCCGAAAATTTAGCACTGTGAAATGTAAAAATTTTTCGCCTAAACCAGTTGCGTTTTTTACAAGGTTACTTTTCGTAAAAATTGTTAGTAACATAATTTAAAAAAGGTTACTAATAATTTAAATTATCTTACTAATAATTTTGGCATAGTCTAAGTTGTTGATTATCAGAAGTAATCGGTGGCGAAAAAATGTTACAAAAAAGGCAAGCCAGAGTGACCGACTTGCCTGTGTGTTTTTACTATGAATTAGTGGGTGTGAAAGCGTTGAGCGCATCCACCACTTCGCGGGCTTCCTGTAAGGTCATGACCGGACTTATCGGCAGACTTAGTACTTCAGCGCTGATGCGCTCCGTAACGGGAAGCGAAAGATGGTGAAACTCGCTGTAACACTGCTGTTTGTGAGGAGGTGTGGGGTAGTGAATTAAGGTTTCAATGCCCCGTTCTCGGAGGTAGTTCTGCAACTCATTACGGTGCGCAGTGCGGATGGGGAACAGGTGGTAAACGTGTGCCTCCCGTTCCGAAATCTGAGGCAGGGAAATGAGCGGATTGCTGATGTGCGTGCGGTAGAAATCGGCAATGTTTCGGCGCGCCTCAATGTCGGTGTCAAGGTGGCGCAATTTGACGTCAAGAATGGCGGCTTGAATCTCGTCCAACCTTGAATTTTTGCCAATTTCTGGGCATACGTATTTCTCAGAATACCCGTAGTTTCCCAGTTGGCGGATGAGCGCCGCGAGTTCTCCGTCGTCAGTCGTTACAGCTCCACCGTCGCCCATCGCTCCAAGGTTCTTGCCGGGATAAAAACTATGTGCTGCCGCCGTGCCCAGACTTCCCGTGCGGCGGGTGCCGTAGAGGCATCCGTGGGCTTGAGCGTTGTCTTCGAGCAGGAGTAGGTTGTGCTCCTCGCAAAACGCTTCAATCGCTTGATTCATAGCACATTGTCCGTAGAGGTGTACGATGAGTAGGGCGTGTGTGCGTGGCGTGAGCGCGGCTGAGAGTTTTGCTTCGTCGATCTGCCCATTGTCGTCTCTGGCATCAACAAAGATGGGTCGCAACCCGTTTTCGGTAATACCGTGGATGGTGGCGATAAACGTGTTGGCGGGAACTAAAATTTCGTCGCCCTCCTTGAGGCGTCCCTGCAAAAGGAGCGCTTTAAACATCAGCAGGAGTGCGTCGAGGCCGTTGGCACACCCTACGCAATGGTGCGTACCTATGTATGTGGCATAGTGCGCCTCAAATTGTTGCGTCTCCTTCCCGAGCAAATACCACCCACTGTCCACGGTGCGCTTTACTGCCTCGTGGATTTCATCGTGATATTTATGTGTAAGGGATTGAAGGTCGAGAAACTTTATCATAACGTAGGGGGAGGATCAAAATAAAATTAGGTTATAAGGTTTACCGCGCGCTCCACAAGTTACTTTCGTGTGGGGCGACGTTAAACCTTATAACCTTCAACTATTTATCTGTTCTCATACATTGAGGCATAGTATTGCTCGTAGGCACCGCTGGTGATGCGATCCATCCATTCCTGGTTGTCAAGGTACCAGCGAACGGTCTTTTCAATACCTTCCTCAAACTGCAGTGAGGGTTCCCAACCGAGTTCCTCCTGCAACTTCGTAGAGTCGATGGCATAACGGAGGTCGTGGCCCGCACGGTCGGTAACATACGTAATAAGGTCGAGCGAATGTCCCTCGGGGTTGCCGAGAAGTCGGTCTACGGTCTTGATAATGACATGGATGATGTCAATGTTCTTCCACTCGTTGAACCCACCAATGTTGTAGGTTTCGTTCACCTTACCTTCGTGGAAAATAAGGTCGATGGCACGAGCGTGATCAACTACGTAGAGCCAGTCGCGTACGTTCTCACCCTTGCCATAAACGGGCAGCGGCTTGCGCTGGCGGATGTTGTTGATGAAGAGGGGGATGAGCTTTTCGGGGAACTGGTAGGGACCGTAGTTGTTTGAGCAGTTGGTCACGATGGTGGGCATGCCGTACGTGTCGTGGAAGGCGCGCACAAAGTGGTCCGAACTTGCCTTTGAAGCAGAGTAGGGCGAGTGAGGATTGTAGGGCGTTGTTTCATAGAAGAAGTCCTCGCCATACGCCAAATGATGCTCTCCAGATGATGCTGTAGTAGTAAAGGGAGGCGTAATTCCCTCGGGGTGGCTCAACTGCAAGGCGCCATAAACTTCGTCCGTAGAGATGTGGTAGAAGCGCTTACCTTCGTAGCGTTCGGGAAGCGATTCCCAATAGATTTTTGCTGCTTGAAGGAGCGAAAGAGTACCCATCACGTTAGTGCGTGCAAAGGTGAAAGGATCCTTAATACTGCGGTCTACATGACTTTCGGCAGCAAGGTGAATGATGCCCGTTACGGCATGCTCCTTCATGAGGTCCAACATCTTCTCGAAATCGCAAATGTCGGCACGAACGAAGGTGTAGTTGGGAGCATTCTCAATATCCTTCAGGTTCTCAAGATTACCCGCATAAGTGAGCTTATCTAAATTGATAATCTTATAGTCAGGATATTTATTTACAAAGAGGCGCACGACATGGCTGCCGATAAAACCTGCGCCACCTGTGATAAGAATTGATTGCATAAGGAGAAAGGTTAAAAGGTTAAGGGTGAACGGTTAACGGCATTTGTCGTTAAACCATTCACCATTCACCGTTAATCCGTTTATTCGTTTACATCAGGGAGGAAGTTGTAATCGCGTGAGTAGCGGAGCATCTGCTCGTCGTACTTTTCAGTGTAGTCGAGTTCTACCTTAATGATGTTGCCTGCTTCGTCATACGTTACGTTGTACACGGGGTTGATAAAACCCTTGTAAGGTGCGAGGTTGAGCTTCGCATAACGGTCAAGGATTTCCTTGTGGAGTTCAGCGTCAACATTCACCGCATACTGTTCAACGATAGCGCGTGCAGCTTCGAAATCACCTGTGCTCTTGATGCGCTGGATTTCTGCGAGGAGTTCGCCAAAGAGACCGCGGAGGGCTTCGTAATCGTTAATTTGTACGTAAGTCTTACCGTCGCGCTTGATGAGTTCTACAACCTTGTTTTCCTTGCCGTGTTCATACGCCCAACGAGCGATGAGCTGACGGTTGCGCATGTGTGCTTCTTCAATAGTGAAACCGGGCTTGATGCGCACGAGCTGTGTCATAAGACCATTGAGCATGTAGGTGTAGTACTGCGACTTGTAGGCTTCAGCATTAGGAGTAAGTCCCAATTCAACCATCTTGGCATCGGCAATATAGTAAAGTCCGAAGAGGTCGGCACGCGCTTCTTCGATCGTAGAACTGTAGGCCTTGAGGGCTTCGCTATCTACACCAGGAGCCAACTTACCAGAACCGTGACCAAGACATTCGTGGAGGTCGGTGTGGAGGTCGTCGCAGACATGACCATACTTTGAGAGGAGTTCGCGAGTAGCATCGTCCACCACAAATTCGTCGTTCATGCCACTACCCGCTGCTGCCTGTGCGTAGGCTGCGGTGAGGTTGGCAATCGTTACACTCTTTGAACCATAATCGCGACGAACCCAGTCGGAGTTGGGGAGGTTAATACCGATTGCTGTTGAGGGATAGAGGTCGCCACCGAGGATGGCTGCAGTAATCACCTTTGCAGAAACACCCTTACATTCTTCCTTCTTAAATTCGTCAGCGATGGGAGCGTGGTCTTCAAACCACTGTGCATTTTCGCTCATCTTCTCCGCACGAGCTGTTGCGGCGAGGTCCTTGTAGTTGACCAATGCTTCCCAAGAGGCCTTCATGCCGAGGGGGTCACCGTAACTTTCTGTAAAACCATTTACGAAGTCCACCTGACTGAGGGTGTCCTGAAGCCAAAGGATGCTGTATTCGTCGAAAGTTTTGAGGTCGCCAGACTTGTAGTAGTCAACGAGGCGGTTGAGAACCTTTGCCTGTGCTTCATTTTCGGTATAGGGAACAGCTTTTTCCAACCAGTACACAATCTTTTCGATGGCAGAACCATAAAGACCGCCAACCTTCCAAGTGTTTTCGTAAAGGTTGCCCTTCGCGTCTTCTTCGAGTCGGCTGTTCATACCATACATGATGGGCTGAGTGTCGCCGGGCTTCTTCATTTTAGCATAGAAGTCTTCCGCTTCTTTTTGTGTAACACCTTCGCCGTAATAGTTTGCAGCAGAGGTAAGTACGAGGTCTTCACCGTCCTTCTGATTGACACGCATTGCCATTACAGCAGGGTCAAAGATAACGGGGAAGATTTCGTCGCAGAGTTGGTCAACGGTTTGTCCTTCAGCAAGGGGAAGCTTTGCGGCATCCACGCTCTTGAGGACTTCACGGAAGAAGTCCTGCGAGAAATTAGCTTCGAACTTTTCACAACCGTAGTGGTGGTGAATGCCGTTAGAGAACCATACACGCTTGAGGTAAGTCACCATTTCCTTGAAGTCCGCACTTTCACGGTCGCCCTGGAAATCTGTATAAACCGTTTCAAGCATGCGACGGATGCGCAAGTTGTAACGTCCGTTTTGGTCAAACAAGATGTCACGACCTGCCAATGAGGCTTCAGAGAGGTAGTAAATCAATGTTTGTTGCTGAAGCGTAAGGTTTTCAAAACCATCCACTTGGTAGCGGAGCATTTGAATGTCAGCAAACTTTTCGTCGGTGTAGTTAAATCCGCTCTCTGTAGTTTCAGGAGCGTTGCAAGCTGCTAATGAAGTAGCAAGAAGCATAGTGCATGCAAATTTTTTCATTATTTATTTTGTTAAAATTATAGTCAAGTTAATTTTCTTTCCAAAAGTCGGGGAAGAAGGGGAGGAGCAATGAGAATATTTCCAAGCGCCCAGCGAGCATAAGGAAGGAGCACACCCAAAGTCCGGTATCGGGAATTGCATCCCAAGAGTCGAGGGGACCAACGGCATGACCTAATGTGGGACCGATGTTGCTGAAAGAAGAAATACTCAACCCCACGGCGTCAAGCATGGGCACACCAAGTGCTGCTAATATTCCTGTGCCAAGAATGAGCAGTGCCGCACAGATAGCGAAATACACAAAGATAGTGCGACTCATCTCGTTGGTTATTATTGTGTGGTTGATGCGCACGGGGAACACCGCTTTGGGGTGGAGCGTACGGCGAAATTCGCAAAGCGAAATCTTGTATGCGGTGAGCACTCGGATGGATTTCAATCCGCCACTTGTAGACCCTGCACAAGCACCCATCACTCCAACCATTGTAATTACCATCCATACACAGGGATGCCACATCATGAAGTCGTCGGTGGTGAAACCTGTTGTTGAAGAGATGGAAACTACATTGAAAAGTGCCCTGCGAACGGCTTCACTGAAGTTTGCTTCGTGAGCAATGATGAGTGTGCCCGCAATGAAGATGGTAGAAAGTGCAACCGTACAAGTAAAGAAACGCAATTCGGCATCTTTTAGTACTTCTCTGAACCTCATTTTGATGAGAAACAGGTAAAGCAAGGTAAAGTTGATGCTGGCGAGGAACATGAATCCCACGGAGATGTATTCAATTGTAGCACTGTTGAAGTAGGCAATACTTGCTTGGTGGGTAGAAAAACCACCCGTTGCCACTGTTGAAAGTCCGTGGTTAATCGCATCAAAGATATTCATGCCACCAAAGTGATACGCTATAATGCAAGTAACCGTGAGGAGCAGGTAAAGGCTCCACAACCAGCGTGCTGTAGTCGAAATCTTTGGATGTAACTTTCCGATTTTCAGTCCTGTAGACTCTGCAGAGAATAACTTTTGGTCACCCGTTCCAATCGTGGGAAGAATTGCTACGGTAAAGAACACAATCCCCATACCGCCAATCCAATGCGTCATACTGCGCCAAAAGAGGATGGAGTGGGGGAGTGCATCGATGTTGGTAAAGATGCTTGCTCCTGTGGTAGTGAACCCCGACATGGTTTCAAAGAATGCGTGTGCCACATTCGTTGTGCTTCCGCCAATTAAGAAGGGGAGCATCCCAATGATGGAGAAGATAATCCATGTAGAAGAGATAATCAAGTAACCGTCTCTACGCCCCAACTTATTCACGGCCTTTCTGCCCAATCTGAACAGGATTATGGCGAGAATGAGTGTCACGCCAATGGGGATACCAAATGTGGTGTAGTCCGTCTCATTATAATATATACCCACGCCAAAGGCAACCGAAAGCAACAGGGCTTCCAGCAACAACAGCGAACTGATTACATGGGCTATGAGACGGAGGTTGAGCATGTATTTTTTGTAGACGAGAAGACAAGTTGACGAGTAGACGAGAAGGGCAGTCTTTAGCAGAAAGTCCAATTGTCGTTTATCTCATAAACTATCTTGTTTACTCGTACCTAATGAACTTGTTTACTGGCATCCCTTAAAACCAGTCCCCCAAAGAGAATTTTGAGGAGAAGAATTTTTCTAATTTGTGGATGCCGTCTTCGATGCAGAAGGCTACGACGGTGTCGCCCTCCTGAAGTTGTGTGTTACCATTGATAAGGTGGCACTCTCCGTTGCGGATGAAACCACCGAGGGTAGTGTTGTAGGGCAGACGGAGTTCGCGAATGAGTTTCTTGGTGACGCGACTGTTTTTTGCCACCTTGATTTCTGCCACATCGGCATTGGCAATGGTCAGCGACTTGAGCGACGCTACATCTGCCTTGAGCATCATCTGATAAATATGACTCGCGGCAAAAGTCTTCTTGTTGATAATCGTACCAATATCAAGGCTTTCTGCCATACCGATGTAATCGGAATTTTCCACCATCGCTACGGTCTTTCTTACTCCCATACGCTTGGCAGCAAGGCAGGCAAGGATGTTGGTTTCAGAATTTTCGGTGGTTGCCACAAAGGCTTGTGTGAAACGGATGTTTTCCTCTTCCAACAGATTGACATCGCGCCCATCTGCTTGCAACACGGTCACGCGTCCTTCGTCAATCTCTTCCAGGAAGATGTCTGCCAATTCACTAACGCGCTTAGGGTCGGTCTCAAACACCTTTGCCGTCATCGTTTCGGGCATATTCTTAATGGTGTGAATGGCGGTAGAACTTCCGCCGAGAAACATCACATGCTTCACCTCCTTATACCCATCCTTTCCCGCAAGCGTCTTGATTTGGTCAAGGTGTTCGGGCATGGTCATAAAGTAAACGAGGTCGTCGGGAGTAATGCAAGTATTCCCGCGGGGAATGAGCGTTTCGCTGCCGTGCTTGAGTGCTACGATGAGGTAGGGGTCGTCGGGCTTACAGAAGTCCTTGAGGGGTTTGTTTACAATCTCCGAATTTTCTCTCACCTTCACCCCAAGCAGAATGAGACGCCCTTCTTCAAACTCCCACCATTGGCGCACCCATGAGCGTGAGAGGTCGTGGCTGATTTCTCTGCCTGCCAACATCTCGGGGTAGACGATGGAGTTGATGCCCGCCTCTTTGAAGAAGGCACGAAACTCGGGAGTGATATACTCGCTATTGTCTACGCGTGCCACCGTCTTTTTTGCGCCCAACTTATGGGCAAGCATGCACGATGTCATATTACGCGCCTCGTCGGGGGTAACACCGATAAAAAGGTCGGTGCGCTCTGCCCCTGCTTCACGAAGATGCACAATCGAAGTGGGCGATGCTACCATCGTCATAATATCCATATTCCCCATGAGGCCGTCCAACTTTGTGGGCGACTCATCCAGGAGGGTTATTTCGTGCTTCTCCCGAGCAAGGAGACGGGCAAGGTGTGTACCCACGGCACCTGCTCCGGCAATGATGATTTTCATAACATAAGGTTATGAGGTTATAAGGTTTGAGGTTATGAGGTTATGAGGTGATGAGGTTTGAGGTTATGAGGTTATAAGGTTATAAGGTTTTGAGGTCTTGAGACACCATTCGCTCTGAAAAACTTTATAACCTTAAAGCGAAGCGACCTAATAACCCTTCTCAATCGCCTCAAGAATATGCTTCTTGTCAATACCGCAAATATCATAAAGTTCCGCCACGCTGCCGTGCTCAATGAAGCGGTCGGGGATTCCGAGGCGTGTTACTTTAGGTGTGTATCCGTTGTCGGCAAAGAATTCGAGCAAGGCGCTACCCATGCCCCCCTTCAAGCAACCGTCTTCGAGGGTGATAACGCGGTCAAACTTCTTACCAATCGTGTGGAGCATCGCCTCGTCGAGGGGTTTGAGAAAGCGCAGGTCGTAGTGTGCCACCTTCGCCTCGGGGTGTGCCGCCTCATATTCCGCTATCGCATCTGCCGCAAGGTTGCCAATGGGGCCGAGCGTCACGATTGCCACGCCTTCGCCCTCCTTCATCATGCGCCCTGTGCCTACGGCGATTTCCTCAAAGGGGCATCTCCAATCCGTCAAGCGTCCGCCCCCTCGGGGGTAGCGGATGACGAAGGTGCCCTTTTCGGGAAGTTGTGCCGTGTACATCAGTCGGCGCAATTCACGCTCGTCATAAGGAGATGCAATAGTTATGCCAGGAATGGCACGCAGTGCTGCCAAGTCAAACGCTCCATGGTGCGTAGGTCCATCTTCGCCCACAAGTCCAGCACGGTCCAAGCAGATACACAAGTTAAGATTCAATAGCGCAGCATCGTGGATGATGTTGTCGTACGCACGTTGGGCAAATGAAGAATAGATGTTGCAGAAAGGCATTCTGCCTTCTTTTGCCATCCCAGCTGAGAAAGTTACAGCATGCCCTTCGGCAATACCCACGTCAAAGGTGCGGTCGGGCATCGCGCGCATCATGGTGTTCATCGAACAACCTGTTGGCATGGCGGGAGTTACGCCCACAATCTTGTCATTCTGTTCTGCCAATTCAAGAAGCGTGTCGCCAAATACATCCTGGAAGCGTGGCGGTTGCAACCCGCCGTTGTCCGTTGTCCGTTGTCCGTTGTCGGCATCAAAAAGTCCGGGTGCGTGCCATACGGTGGGGTTCTCTTCTGCTTGCTTAAAACCTTTACCTTTCACCGTGTGCAGGTGTAGCAGTTTGGGCCCCTTCATATTCTTAATTTCCTTGAGGATGCGCACCAACTCAATAACGTCGTGTCCATTCGTGGGACCAATATAGCGGATGTTCATGCCCTCAAAGACGTTCTGCTGGTTCGTAAGCAACGCCTTTACGGAATTGTTGAAGCGCAGGATGGAGCGGCGGCGGTTTTCATTGAGCCATCCCCATTCCGTCATCTTGCGTGCCAACTTAAAGCGCAAGCGGTTGTAGAGGTTGCTCGTCTGCAACTGCATCAAGTAGTTGGTCATTCCCCCCACGGCACGGTCAATACTCATGTTGTTGTCGTTGAGGATGATGAGCATGTTGTTGGGCGTGTCTGAGGCATTGTTGAGTCCTTCAAAAGCCAAACCGCCACTCATCGCGCCGTCGCCAATAATTGCCACTACGCGTCGGTCTTCCTGACCGTTCTGAAGCGCCGCGGTAGCCATACCGAGGGCTGCAGAAATAGAGTTAGACGCATGCCCGCAGGCAAAGGTGTCGTACTCGCTTTCCTGGGGAGAAGGGAAGGGCTTTACACCTCCCAACTTACGGTTGGTATGGAAGTTCTCGCGTCGTCCGGTCAAAATCTTATGTCCATACGCCTGATGCCCCACGTCCCACACAAGGCGGTCGTAGGGGGTATTATAAACATAATGGAGCGCTACGGTCAATTCGATAACGCCTAAACTTGAAGCCAAGTGCCCTGGGTTTTGAGCCAGCACTTCCCAAATATATTGGCGCAACTCCTGACAAAGTTGTGGCAGTTGTTCCACCTTCAACTGGCGAAGGTCTTCAGGGGTGTTTATCTGTGTGAGTAGCGAGAATGCAGAGTTGTCAATCATTACTTCTTACAATGTTGAAGATATACTAACGAGCAAAGGTACGTATTTTTTTTGAGATGCATATTGTTTAGGGGAAAAAGTAGGGGGAGTGGGAAACACAATATTATATTATACGACTCTTTTTATTTCCGTATGCCTTGCAGTACAGAATCTTTGTGTAATTTTGCAGAGTCCTATGCCGACTGTTTTCTCTTAATTGAGATGCAAGTAGGCTGGGACAAGACATAGAAAAGGCGTTTACCACGCTTTGGTTTTGGCGGTTAGAAATCCTGAGAAAATTTCGTTCGTAATCAAAAGCAAAGCAATGTGAATGCCCCGTAGGTGTGTTTATACATACTTCATTCCGACAGCTAATTGTGTATCCCTGTATCATTAGTAAGTTGGATTTATAGGAGTTGTACATACATATCAGCGTGGGCTTTGACATTGCTCGTTTCGATTACGAAGGGCAATTCTCAGGAGCCTCTAACCGTGAAGCGAGCATAATGCAAAGCTTCACGCTTTTTTGTGTCTATGCGGTAACTGGTATAAACTTATGTAACGTAATAATATTCACTTAAATACATGATGTTTTTATGAACAAAAACTATTCAAAATTACGGACGTATGTACGCCCCGAAGTTAAGACGTTGCTTCTTGACTTCCAATCGGTGTTAGCCTCCAGCGGTAATCCCTCAATTACGAATCCTCCTATGCCGTGGGGAACTCAGAAAAAGGAGTTCCCTTGGAAGGAGGAGAAGGTGGAAGAATAATCCGGATGGCGCTCTCCCCCTGTTTATAGGGGGAGGGGACCGCCTTGGCGGTGAGGGGGTGCAAAGAAAGCCCCCTATACAATATTATTTACAGTGTTTTTCACCTGCAATCTGCACCCCCTCACCAGCAGAGCTGGTCCCCTCCCCC
>JAGBYW010000105.1 GCA_017628555.1 Bacteroidaceae bacterium
AGTGTAGCGACCTTGATTTGATACATATTTTGGCGTAGTGACCACCCGTTTGTGCCCAGCACAGGGGTAGGAGAGGGACCGCCGTTGATGATGTCTATCGTGGTGCAATGCTCGGGCAGAGGCGGGAAGACGAGCACACGGCAATGCCATTCACCCGGCACACCCTCAATCCAATACGTCTGCCCTAAGGGGTAGCCGAGGAGTCTGACGATGGGGTAAGTCTTGCCCGTTTGGCAATCGCGCAGGTGAAACCCGTTGGGCGTGTGATAATATTTGCTCGTGTACTCTTGCTTGTCAACAATGGCGAGATAGGTGGCTTCGTGTGTGCACCACATCGCCAGGGCATTCGTGCCCGTGGAGTTGAGCAAAGGCGCCACGGTGTGGGAATGGGTATAGACGGCAAACGTTTTGGCGTCGTGAGGTGCATAATGTTGTGCCGCCTTTTTGAGCGTGGCAAGGCGAATTTCAGGATGGGAGTCGTAGGTGAGCGTCGCCTTTTCTAATTGCTTCGTCACCGCTCGGTCGTATTCCGTCATCTCCATCATGGAGAGAATACGCCCATCCGCGTCGCGCTCCGTAATGATATAGTATTTCGGTTGGCAGGCGGTGAGGAGAAAGAGGAGGAGGGGGAGGAGAGGTTTCATGGGAATGTGGAGAGGTTGATGTTGAGAAGAGTTTGCATTACTCCGCATGGTGCGCCCCAAAGGGGCAGTGAGTACATAGCCCAGGGCAAGCGACCTTGGGAGCGACACCCTGGGTGGAGGTGTAGGAAGGGAGTTGCGCCCTGTAAGGGCAAAAGTAAAGGTATGGTGTGAATGAATAGAACTTTTGCCCTTACAGGGCGTACCATTCGGGATGTCTGTTACCCAGGGTGTCGGTTCACTTCGTTCACCTTGCCCTGGGCTATGCACTTCTGCCTCTTCGAGGCGATCCTTCATCTGTACATTTCCCTTTACTCCATAATCTGCGCCACCTTCAGCAGTTCTCCGCTCTGCTTGTCGCGGGTCACTTGATAGAGTTCTATCCACTCAGTAGAGTCGGGGATGCGGGGGAAGACTACGGTCACTTCGATGGTTTCGCCCACCATATCCTTGACGTAGAAGTAGTGCCACGCATAGTCGGGGATGCAACGGCGCGCTTTGAAATGCACCCCTGTGGCGGAGTCAACAATATAACTATCGGGACCTCCGAAGCGCACGAGTTCGTTTTCGTTCCTGATTTTCTTGACAAAGGTCAGGAAGGTTTCGTCGCCCTCGTGGCGGAGTTTGATACGGCGCTTGTCGTTAGGGTCGTGTTTGGGTAACTCTGCCACGTAGCGCCATCCGTTGGGCGCATAGGTAGGAGCGACATAAGGGTTGTCCAATTCTTGACTTCTGTCGTGGGGAGTTTCCGCGTTGCTGGCTATTTCCTTATTCGCCTCTTGTTGAGGCGCGGGAGAGGGAGTGGTTGGTGCTTGCGCAACATCTTGGAGCAACTTATCTACGTTTGCCAATTTGAGCGCGGTTTGCACCTGATTTTGTATGCGACTCGAAATCTCAGTCGCTTCTTCTTTTGAGCGCGCAGGGATTTTGATGATAAAGCGTTGTGAATACGTGCTGTCCTGCTCTTCGAAGACGATGTGTGTAATCTCCGTAGAGTCCCTATTCATGTGTACGATGTATGAGGGTTGCGTTATGCTTACTTGCGGTGGGGCAACGCTTTCTTCCACATAGCAGGTGTCCACGCCCATAACGTGAGTTTCTCTCATGACTTGCACAATCGTAGCAGGCTTTTGGGGTAGGGCAAAGGCAACCGTAGCGCCCGTAAGTATAATTACCCAAAAGGCGGTAAGGAGTTTGCCGAAGCGACTAACGCCTATGCGCTCGGTGCGCTTCATTTCCTTGATGCGACGGCGGATGAAGGAATTGTTGAAGCCATTAGCAATGATGGTACAATCCTCCGAGGCTTCGCTCACGAGGAGGCATTGGTAGGTATATGCGTCCGTGCCTTGTTCAAGCACGAGACGGTCGGCTTCAAATTCGTGAAGGTCGCGTAGCATTTTGCGCACCATCCAAAGCACGGGGTTGAACCACATGAGGCGTGTGAGCAACTCAATCGCCCAAACGTCAATGTAATGTCGGCAGGCGATGTGGGCTTGTTCGTGAAGGATAAAGAGGTGCTCTTCATCGGGAGTGCGACCCATGGGCAAGAATATCGTGCGTCCGAAGGAGAAGGGTGTTTGTATCCACGCGGCATGCAGAATATGTTCCTCCGCACGCGCTCCTTCAAACGTACCTTTGCGCATCCTGAGGCGCAAGCGTACGAGGGGGATAATGATGATAAGGAGCAAGATGACCGACACCGCGGGAATGGCGATGCTGAGGGCGGTGCGCACATTGTCCGCCGTGAGTGTGAGGACTACGGGGGCGTCCTTCGTAGGTGCTTTTTCGTGATGTGTTTCCTTGGAGGGGATTACGGCATTTTGAGGTTGCTCGGGTAGTGACGAAACCGCTTCTTCCACTACCGCTTCGGGATGCAAGGCAAGGTAAGTCTCTGCTTCCTCCTGCGTCATCGTCATGACTTCAGGCACGTGCTTGCTTTCCACATAAGACTTCGTGAAGTAAGCGCCCACCTGCAACAAGCACACCATGGGAATGGCGAGCAAATAACTGCGCTGGAAGCGAAACGAGTGCTTCCTGGAGAGGAATATGAGGTAGAAAGCCACCAGCAAAACGGACATGAGCAACATGCTGGCGTAACCGTAGAGCAGGGGATAAAATGAACTTATCATGGAGCGGGAGAAATTCGTTGAATGGGTTTAATATCTCTTGTGTAATTCCGTTTACTTCTCGCCATTGATTTCTTCAAGAATTTCCTGAAGTTCTTCCTTGCTCAACTTTTCGCTCTTCACGAAGAAGGAGAGGAAGTTGCGGAGCGAACCGTGGAAGAGGGTGTCGCGCGTTTCTTGCATAAAACCGTTGATGTATTCCTCGCGTGAGAGTAGGGGGCGGAACACGTGTGCCTTGCCTCGGCGCTCGGGAAAAACTACTTCCTTGCGCGTCAATACCTGCATCACGGTGAGCACCGTGGTGTAAGCGGGTTTCGGTTCGCCCATTTCCTCAATAATTTCGCTAACGGTGGCTTCACCTTTCGCCCAAAGTATGTTCATCAATTGCAATTCTGCCTTCGTCAAATTCTTCTGTTTCATACGTCTTATGATTGTGTTATTTTGTTTTCTACGGCAAATATAGTAGTAAATAATCAATCCCAAAACTTTTCTACGATAAAAATAGTATTTCTCTACTATATTTATAGTTTTTTAAGAGTTTCAAGATGAAAAGTAAGGCATATCCCCAAATAAAAAATATTGGTGTCCGGTAAACTAATCGAGGAGTAACGGCCTGAAAGGCCAATAAGCACCCAGCCCAGGGCAACGCCCTGGGTCTATGGATGTTTGGGTTTGCGCCCTGAAGGGGCAAAAGCATTGCAGTTCAAACTCTTATAATTGCTTTTGCCCTTTCAGGGCGTAAGTCTCGACTGCAACAACACCCAGGGCGTTGCCCTGGGCTAATGGCTTTATCCCCTTTCAGGGGAATCATCCAAGCTGTGGGGCTTATACCTTTCAAACATCTTTATATTCATAGAGTTAGAGGCGTTTACCAGATAGCAATAAATCTCAAACTAAAAGTAGGCGCTTGAACAATCGTTCAAACGCCTACTTTAGGTTACGCTATTTCCAAGTGTGCGACCAATTCTTGTCTACTTGGTTGCTCATCTTGGCATCATCATCTGTTGGTTTGTCAGAGATGGGGGGAGTAATTTGTGCCGAAGCAGCGATGAGTCCCTGTAATTCAACCTTTGCTACCTTAATAGAGGGAGCATAATAGTGTTTCTTCATAATAATCTTTGTGGGTTATTAAGAGGTGCCCATTTTTAGAAAACAACCTTCTTGCCGTTTACGATATAAACGCCCTTGGTAGCTTTCTGCACACGGCGACCTGAGAGATCATAAATGTTAGTTCCTGCATTACCGACTGACAATTCAGGATTGTCAATGCCTGTAGTGCCATTGTCGTCGTTGAAACGGATTTTTAATGCTTGCGCTGCAACTCCCTTGGGTACATTCA
>JAGBYW010000106.1 GCA_017628555.1 Bacteroidaceae bacterium
AGTACCAAACAATTCTGCTACACCCAAGAGATTGGCGCCATTAGCATTGGGCACAGACTTTGAAACTTTAAACGCATTCTTTACACCTCCGACAGTGAAGTCCATAGCTGTCTTATTAGCCTTGGTATCAGACTGCCAACCGAGGTAGTATCCATTATTTGTAACGAAGGCATATTCTCCATTTCCTAAGTCGCGACATACGAACACCGCAGCTTCAGCACCATCTACGGGAGCATACGCAGGTTTCTTACAAGCATAACTACCTTCACCTTCTGCGATGAAAGTCAAAGGCCACTGCTTTGTTCTCCACCAAGCCTTAATCTTATACGCCTTACCATCTTCAGGCAAGTTAATGTTACCACTTACCTTAAAGTCATTCAGCGCGGCAGCAACTGCATCAACATTTGTAGCGGCAGTGATAGCATTCTGCAAAGTCGTACATGCATCAGCATTAGGATACCCAACTTTTCCCTGAACACTATTCAGTAATGCAGTAGCTTCTGCCTTTACTGTTTCAAGAGCATTGATCAAAGCAAGCGCAGGTGCAGTCTTTGCTTCATTCGTTTCTGCATATTCAATGCGGAACTTGTTACCCGCATCCATACCAGCACCGCTATTAAGAATCAAACCATTACCTTGGTTTACATTCAACTTCTGATCTACCTTCTCTCCATTGAGGATTTCACCGAACCATACTTCCCAACGATAATTAGCATCAGAACCGCTAATGTCACGGAAGTTTACAGCGCATACAGGGTCTTCTGTGAGTGTAAAATCCTTGCTTACAAATTTCTGCGTAGTGATGTTGTAGAGGTAATACCAACCTGCGGGAGTATTTTCCGTGCGGAGAATTGCAAACTGCTCGTTCTCGTTAGCAACAACATTCGCTGTAATATCAGCGGCAGAACCCAACTTAGGCGTAGACAACTGTGTAGTAGAATTACCTTCTACATACGCAAGAGGACCGCGTGCGCAGTGAATACCATAAATACCCGTATTTTTAATCAGATCAAGATTTTCTAAATATCGAATATTAGTCTCAGCATCTTCAATAGCATTCATCGATGTTTCAAGAGCGCTCATCGCCTCAGCGACAGTCTTACCAGAAAGTCCCTGAATTGCGTTTTGATACGCCTCAATCTGAGCGGGTGACGCATATCCTTGCTGACCTGCATTTGCGAGATACTCTGCTGAAGTGATTTCTTCTAAAACTTTTTGCGCCTTAATAGCAGCAGCGCCCAACTTTTGTGCTACTGTATCTCCGTAGAATACAGCCCAACGTGATGCGTCGTCATTATCTCCATGATTCATAAAGATATAGTTGTCTACATTCTTTAAGTGAAGCGTCTGACCTGAAGTCTGGAACGTAAGTTGTTCCTTGTGTGCTGCGTCCTGGAACGTGTAAGTATAAGCAGCAGCTTCGCTTGACTTCGTAGTAGTTACAGCACCTTCGGGAACACCCAAATATCTTGCAGTCGCAATATGGAACAACTTGAAGGTGGTACCATCACCATTGTCAATAAACTGCATGTAGTCTTCTGAGTTGCCTGTAGCAGTGAGACCAGCACCCTTACCTTCTCCGTTTACTGTCAAGAGCATATCCTTACGAACGTCTGTACCCTTATTCGCAAACTTAAACACCTTGCCGTTCAAGAGGGCGAACGAATTTCTGTTCTTCATCAACTGAGCAAAGTCGCCAATAATAGGAGCAACTTCGGGTTCTGCAGCCCAAGGCATCCACTTTTCAGCCAAAGTGTTCTTAACAGTTTCTGTGTTCGCCTCAAAAACCTCCATATTGAGGGTTTCAAAGGTCATTACAGAACCGCTATTACCAAGACCACCGCCTGTCCAAGTTGCCAAGTAACGACTGTTTGCATGGTCGTTAAGGTAATTATTTTCAGTACCGTGAAGTTTCACATAGAACTTATAGTCCTTTGTGCTGCGGTCTTGCTTTACAATATCATACGTAGAGGCATCAGCAGCGAGAACCATATAAGTGCGTGCGCTGCCGTTTTCACCTTCAGTCTTCATTGCATACCCAGGACCCCAAGCGCGGTTGTAGAACTTATAACCATTTTTTTCATCACCAATAACAGCCCACAGACCTGCATAGTCATTAGGAGGTGTGTTGTTTGCCAACATCAAGTTGTTCTTAGCATCCATGTAAGCAGGCTGCGCGCTGATGTACTTTTCCAAGCCATCGCTAAGGCGCAAGCGGAACCAAGTGGTATTCGCGGAGAAAACACCATTGCTGAGTTCATCTGAGAATCTCAAGTCGTAGTCCGCACCCGCAACCACAATCTTACCACTGTTTCTACTCAAATCGTGGTTCTTTTTTTCTTCATAGTCCGTGCGGTTACATACCCAATAGCGGAGTTGGTATCTACCAACAGGAACGTCCTTAACAACATAAACATTATCTACACTGTCAACTCCTGCATATCCGAGGTGGTATTTATGAGATACAATCTCACCCCCAGCATTCACAATATCTACACCAAGGATGGTCAATCTATCCGCACCACTAAGATAGCTAAACCTAACAGTTACGTCTCCCATCTTGGGAACATCAATACCTGTATTCGCAGTGTAAATACGGTGTTGACTACCTGCTGTATTGTATCCCTCGTGGTTTTTATCTTTAACTACAGCCTTCAAGGCCTCAGGAGCATCGTCCATTGCGATTTCACCACCGTCCCAGAAATAGGTATCACTATGATATGTTCTTGTAAAGCCAATAGCATCATAACCCCCTGCTTCTTCTCCGGATACACGGGGGACAAGGAAGTTAAATGTGTTTTGATCCGTGACATTGGCTTTACTATTTGTTCTTCCTACCTTGCTATCATTTTCAGTTTCACACATGAAAGTGACATAAGTTGTAGTAGAATAAGAATAAGGTTTATAATAAGTAGAGAATCGTACTTTTCCTTCGGGTGCACCACCATTCAATTTAAAGTAAGTAGGCGTATCGCTTAACTTTAAGTCATAAGAGTTTTCTGCGGTATAAAGGTACTGACCTGTCGCTACATTCTGAATGCTATAAACCATGTGGTCTTCTTCATCAAATTGAGGATAAATATACCACTGATTTTCCTTATTTTTATACCAACCATCACCTTCAGTAGGTGTAGCAGGGCACGTGATAACCTTAACCGTATTGTTGTCACCTACGGTAAATCTTCTGTTAGCATTACCTGAAGGACAGAGGTGTACAGGAATCTGAGCAATTTTACCCGTTACGGAGAAGGGGAAACTAATATTACCTGTAATTTCGTTTGACTCCTCGTGGTAGTAAATATTACTAACCGAAACATTATAGTTGTTAGCAATCGTCCCTTCTACATAGGCAGCATTAGTCTCATTAATAAATTCATAGAAGTCATTCCATCCTTCATGTTGAGTTGTGAAGACATTACCTGCTGCACCTGTTAACTTTACTGTGGCTTCTACATACTTAATCTGTTCAGCAGACTTTTCCTTCACTTGGTAAACATTGAAATAGCAGTTATCTGTTAATGTCTCTGAACTTGAAATTTGCACACCCGTAGATGATGGAGCTACACATAAATACCCTGTAGTTTTACTGAAATTGGTATGATTCCAATTCCATTCCACTTTTGTATACTTAAGCGCCCATCGTCCATTTGTAGCTGCAACAAACTCATACGTACATTCTTCACTACTTGTAGTAGTAACTACATACTCCTGCGTATTATAGTCTAAATAAGGCGCCCCCAAGTAGCACTTTGCACCATCAACAATAGTCATGTGGGCAGACTTGAGTCGGTAAGAACCATCACCTACCGCATCTGTTGTCCACACACCAACGCCAACAGGTCTGCTTTGCATAAAGACGTTGTGATAACCACCTGCACCACCTGTGTTTAGACTGTAAATTGTAAGATACGAACCTTCATGATCATCTTGATCCGTTCCTTCATGGCTATGCTTAATCATAATCTCCATGCCATTCGTCAACTGGTTGAGAGATGTAATTTGTTCCATCTCTGTCACCTCTGCTGCAAAGGGGTAATAACCCTTAGCTGCTCCACGCTCTTCAACCGTAGAACCTTCCTGCGCCTTCACTCCCAAGGCCATCATCAGCGCAGCAAAGAAAAGCATCAGTTTTCTCATAATTAAAATTTGTTAAGTTGTTATTTTAGTTAATTTATTTTC
>JAGBYW010000107.1 GCA_017628555.1 Bacteroidaceae bacterium
ACTTATAACTTTATAACCTTCACCTTTCCCGATTCATATACCGCAAAGGTGGGAGGATTTCCTTCCTTTGGGAAGGTAACAGAGCCGGTGTTGCAAATGATTTTGCCTTCCTTAGTCTTATAGAGTTGAGGAACATGGGTATGACCAAAGAAAAGAGCGTCGAAATCAAGATTTGTGGTATTCTCGGGGTTATAAATGTGACCGTGTGTGAGTAATAGACGCTTTCCTTCATCTACCAACATGGTATAACTTGACATGATGGGAAAGTTAAGAAGCATCTGATCTACTTCGCTATCACAATTTCCACGAATGGCAACAACCTTGCTTGAAATAGTGTTTAAGAGTTTAGCTACTTCTTGCGGATTGTGCCCCTCGGGGATAGAATTACGAGGCCCGAAGTTGAGAATATCTCCCAAAAGGCACAACATGTCGCACTCGTTGCGTTGAAAGTAATCCAACACCTTTTGTAATGCCGTAAGCGAACCGTGGATGTCTGAGACTATAAGGTATTTCATTTCAAGTGTTCGATGAAGAAGTTTGAAATTCTCGTAAAGAGATGATAACGAGTGTTTCCGCCATTGATGAAGTGGTTGCGGTTGGTGTAAACCTGCATATCAAATTGCTTATCATGTTGTACGTACGCCTCTGACACTTCGGTAAAGTTTCGGAAGTGAACATTATCATCAGCCGTGCCATGAATGAGCAAGAGATTACCATGTAATTGTGGTGCACGCACAATAGCATTGATGTTATAACCATCAGGATTTTCGGCGGGCGTACGCATATAACGCTCTGTATAAACCGTGTCATAATAACGCCAACTTGAGGGGGCGGCAACCGCTACACCTGCCTTAAATACGGGGCGACCTTCCGACATTGCCATAAGCGTATTAAAACCTCCGAAACTCCAACCCCAGATTGCTATATTTTGCGCATCAACATAGGGAAGCGAACCAAGATAGATGGCGGTTTCAACTTGGTCTCTTGACTCAAGATAACCTAATTGTAGGTAGGTGCATTTTTCAAATTCAGAACCTCGTGCGCCCGTGCCACGTCCATCAACACATACGAAGATGAAACCCTGTTGCGCCATATAACTTTCATAGAGCGCACCGCCATACATACCGATTCCCCAAGCGTCTTTTACTTCTTGAGAACCAGGACCTGAGTATTGATACATGATTACGGGGTAACGCTTAGATGCATCGAAATTGCGGGGCTTTACCATCCAACCATTAAGACTAACTCCGTCTCCAGTAGTGAAGGTAAAGAATTCAATCTTATTGCTTATAGCATTCACCTTTTGTCTCAATGAAGCATTGTCAATAAGAGTTGTCAATACCTTTCCCTTCTCGTCACACAAGGTAGTTACCGGTGGTACACCAGCAGATGAATAGACGTTCATGAAATACTTGAAGTTGGTAGAGAACGTAGCCGCGTTGGTACCCACTTGCGTAGAAAGTTTTGTGGTCTTACCTTTCTTATCCGTTACGTAAACGGCACGGCGAAGCGGACTTTCCTGACATGAAGCGTAGTAACACTTTCCAGTAACGGTGTTATAACCATAGAAGTCGGTAACATCATAATTGCCACTCGTAACCTGGCGCATAAGTTGCCCGTTAAGGTTGTACAAATAAATATGGCGGAAGTTTGTACGGTCAGACACCATCGCAAAACCACCCTCAAAGAATTTCAGGGCGCTATATGCGTCTTCCTTAATGTACTTACCCTCAGAGTTTGTTTCGTTGAGCACCAGTTTACATACCGTAGAGCGGGGATTCGCCATGTAAATGTTCATCACACTTTGATGACGGTTGAGCGTTACAATAGCGAGTTTTTCTGGATCACTTGTAAACTTGATACGGGGGATGTAATCTTCTTCTGAAATAGGTAATTGCACTTCATTAGTACGGCGACTCTGAATATCGTATGTGAGTACCTTTACTTTAGAATTTTGCGCTCCCGCCACGGGATACTTATAAGCATAAGCACCAGGATAGTCGGCATTCTGATTGAGAGTGGGTGCCATACCCTGATACATAGTCATGCTATATACGGGCACCTTACTTTCATCATATCTCACCCATGCAAGCATCTTACTATCAGCTGAGAAATCAAAAGAGCGACTGGTAGAAAATTCTTCTTCATTAACCCAGTCAGGGATACCATTGAGCACTTCGTTAAACTTACCGTCCTTTGTCACTTGACTTTCTGAATTACCAAAAAGTAACTTTACAAGGAAGATATTATTATCTCTAACAAAAGCAATCAAATTACCATCCGGAGAGAATAAAGGCACTTGTTGAGGACCTCCCTTTGACAATGGTTCATACGTTTTATTTTCTACGCTATAAATATAGTGAACAGCTGTATAAGAGTGGCGGTAAATTGACTTTGTTTGAGTGCGTAACAAGATGGTAGATTCATCCGGGGACATTATATAACCATCAATGTATTGCAACTTTTGAGCGCCACGTGCTTCATCTACGTTAAACACAACACCTACTTCTTTACCCGTCTTAAAAGAGCGACGAATAATTCGCTTATGGTCGGATGAAAGTTGTGTATACGTTTCTCCATCAGCCATAGGCGTTACGCCGTACACATACTCTGGGTAGTAAGCGCCAGAAGTGATGTCCTTCAAATCAAGTCCTCCAGGAGTAGATGTCTGAGCTGAAACATTAACATCAAGAAGCATGAAGAAAGCCGAAAGCAAGAATGTTTTCAATTTCATATTCTTATTGTTTTGGATTTGTTAAACATGTTATTTGTTATCGGATAAAGAGCAATTCACGGTACTTGGGAAGTGTCCACATATCATCTTCCACGATGAGTTCGAGTTCATCAATATGTTGTCTGATGCTTTGAGGTCCATCAATGTAGGGCGCTACTTCATCGTGGTAGGCAATGGCTCTCTCTCGTATATCCGTGATGCGATTGATGCGCTTGCGTGTTTCCACCATTTCATTCACCTTCGTTACAATCAAGTGAGCATGCATATTGATTTTTTCCACGAGTCCCACATTATAAGCCGTAAGTTCGGTTGCTCTCTCGGCGGGGAAACAACTTTGAATCTTAAGGATGTTGTCCACCAAGACACTTTGATACTTCGTCGCTACGGGGATAATGTGATTCATACAAATATCACCCAACACTCGTGATTCAATCTGTACCTTCTTGAAATAGGTTTCCCATTTTATTTCATTGCGAGCTTCTAACTCC
This sequence comes from Bacteroidaceae bacterium, assembly GCA_017628555.1. Lineage (GTDB taxonomy): Bacteria > Bacteroidota > Bacteroidia > Bacteroidales > Bacteroidaceae > Alloprevotella. The sequence continues at coordinate 3,223 of JAGBYW010000107.1, forward strand.
GCACGGGTCATAATATTCGTTTTCTCAAACATTGCTACGGTGCTTTCATCAAGATAACGATCATATACGAGCGGCGTAGAACCCTCACAATCAAGTCCGCGCCTTTTTGCTTCCTCTCTCCATTCATCTGAATAACCATTTCCGTCAAAATGAATAGGTCGGCACAACTTAATATCTTCACGCAACACTTCAAGAATGGCACTTAATTTCTCTTCTCCCTTCGTAATTCGCTCATTCACGCGTTCATTAAAGTTTGTCAACGCTTCCGCCACGGCACCATTAAGCGCAATCATCGCACTTGCGGGGTTTGCGCTTGAACCCGTTGCACGAAACTCAAATCGATTTCCAGTAAAGGCAAAGGGAGAAGTGCGGTTTCTATCCGTATTATCAACACTCAACTCTGGTATCTGGGGCACGTCAAGACGCATGCCGTGCTTGCCTTCAAGTTTGAACAAATCATTCGTTGTTGAGCGCTCAATCTTATCCAGCATTTCTGAGATTTGCGAACCCAAGAAACTTGAAATGATAGCCGGAGGAGCTTCACAAGCTCCAAGGCGCGGAGCATTCGTCGCACTCATTATAGAAGCCTTCAACACGCCATTATGTCGATAAACCCCAACCAGCGTTTGCACTACAAAGGTGATAAAGCGAAGATGCTCCTCGGGAGTCTTACCTGGTGCGTGAAGCAAAATTCCGTTATTGGTCACGAGCGACCAGTTGTTATGTTTACCGCTACCATTGATTCCGGCAAAAGGTTTTTCGTGAAGCAAACATCTAAAGCCATGCTTACGAGCCACCTTACGCATAAGCGACATAAGTAACATGTTATGGTCTATCGCCAGGTTACACTCTTCATAAATCGGTGCTAACTCAAATTGATTGGGAGCCGCCTCATTATGACGCGTCTTACAAGGAATGCCGAGTTCAAGCGCTTGAATTTCCAAGTCTTTCATAAACTCAGCTACGCGCTCAGGGATGGCACCAAAATAATGGTCGTCCATCTGTTGATTCTTCGAACTCTCGTGTCCCATCAACGTGCGTCCCGTCAAAAGCAAATCAGGACGAGCGGCATAAAGCCCTTCATCAACAAGGAAATACTCTTGCTCCCATCCCAAGTTTGTAGACACACTCGTCACCTCTGGATTAAACAACTTCACCACATTTGTAGCCGCCTTGTCTACGGCCGCAAGTGATTTCTTCAACGGAGCTTTATAGTCAAGAGACTCACCCGTGTAAGAAATAAAAACCGTAGGAATCATCAACGTGTCGCCCACGATGAAGACGGGCGAAGCGGGATCCCATGCCGAATAGCCACGGGCTTCGAAAGTAGAGCGAATACCTCCGTTGGGGAAAGAAGAGGCATCAGGTTCTTGTTGAACAAGGAGCTTACCCGAAAAGTTTTCAATCATTCCCCCCTTACCATCGTGCTCCACAAAGGCATCATGCTTTTCGGCCGTACCTTCCGTAAGGGGTTGGAACCAGTGAGTAATGTGTGTCGCGCCCATTTCCATCGCCCAACGCTTCATACCCTTGGCTATCTCATCCGCCGTAGGCATATCGAGCGGAGTGCCCTCCTCTATCGCTTCTCTGAGCTTCTCATAGATTTCAACGGGAAGATACTTCCACATCTTCTTTTGATTGAAAACGTATTTCGCAAAATATTCCGACGGACGCTTTTCCGGATTCTGAATTTCAAGAGGATGCTTCTTAAACGCCTCTTCTACGACTTTAAAACGGAGTGACATATTTATATTGTTTTTTGTATCAAGAATAATAGGGTTATAAACGCAT
>JAGBYW010000108.1 GCA_017628555.1 Bacteroidaceae bacterium
TGATGGTCTTCCTGATAGTAAAATCACATCACAGAAATAAGCAAAGAACATTGTGGCAATCTTCTTCAATAGGGGTTCAAATTCCTTTGAAATAATATCTGCTACGAACTCTTTATTGTACTCCCAAGTAAGAGATGTGATGTCTATTCCCATCCTCCTCTTAAAGTCATCTATTACGCGCTGGTTAGGTTGGTTAACCTTAAATACATCATCGTATTTAACAACACAACTACAACTATCGTTGGATGCTAATTCCAAGAAATATGTCATCAACGGTATTGAATACTGTATGTTGAAATCACGCCTTGCAATGCGATCAGCTATAGTTTGACCATTGTAATCTGGTCCAAAGAAATTCTTAATCTTTTGTCTATACTGTATTGGGTCAAGGCTGCGAAGAGCTTTGCGGAAAGCACTATGCTTTTCGTCAAGCAACATCACATTCTTAACCAAAGCCTTGAGCATATCATCGCCCGCAAAGTAGAAACTATCGTAGAACTTTGGATCTGGGGTAATGGTTGTTAAGTCGCCCTTTGTGTATGAATACTCACTAATCATCAAATCTGATGTGCCAGCTCCAATATCCAATGAGCCAACTGTAAGTGTAGGTTGCTGATTACCATCCACAACCTTTCCGTACAAATTAAAGAATTCGCTACATACGCCTTTGTATTTATGTCCAACCTCGCCATAGATATACACTAGTTGAGCACATGTTGCTTCATCATAATACCACGAGCCATCATTATCCTTCATTGAACGTACAGCTGGTATGATATCGATGACAGGAGTTCCCTTACCGTATATAAATTTGCCATACAATGTAACTGCATCTTTAGCACACTTCACAAGAGCCTCTCTCTCAATCTTGGACATTGCTGTCGGGCACGTAATAATTATTCGCTTTATCTTGCGAGGGACTGTTTTCCAACCGACATCAATACGATATGGCTCACTATTAATCTGGGTATTAGCCTGCGAGAGCATCTCCAAGAATGCAAAGGTCATTAGACTCCTTCTAGAGTAATGTGAAGAGCGTCCGCCATCTGTGCCTGTCACATCAATTCGTCCATCACTCATAAGATTGGAACTAATTCCTCGAATATTAAGTATATGGTTAGACTCTTCACCTGGTAGAACTAAGAACTCCCATTCCTTTTTGCTTGGCTTATTATCCCACAAGTATCTTTTAGGACTTGAGTATGTTGACAATGTCTCCTCTTCCCATGCCGAACTACAAGCGCGGTGTATGAGAGTGCTTGCTTCTTGGCCAAGTCTGATAAAGCTAGGATACACAAATTGCTTGCTATCATTAATGCCAAAGGATCCGAAATCAACTCTTCTAAAGACTAAACGCATGTCGAAAGGTTCGTTGTAGGAGCGGATACGGACATTGTCATCTTTTTCCTGTAACAAATCCGTGTAATCAATTAAACTCAAAGGCTTAACTTGATTAAAATTCGAATTATCTTCAATCAATAATGCAGTAGTTCTAGAATTGCCAATATCTATTACCATATCAACATTTCTCACTTCGACATCTTGGTCTTTGTACAACTTTATGGCTGGAAACATTTTGTTTTGAGCCAAATAATTCACCAAGAAAATGTAAGATGCAATGTAAGACATCTTGTGGGTATTTGCTCCCCTTATTTGCGACACACTGCTGAGTGTAGGATGGACTAATTTAAAAATATATTCATCAATATAGCTCCAATTCTCCTTTGGAGAACAATAGTCCATTAAGAAAAACTCGTTGTCACACAAAGCAAAATTCATCTCAGAGCAATACTGGTCAGGGAATACCGGAAACTCATTATATTCATCAGACGAATAACCAGCTCTTGTATCAAATGCGAGAATAACATCGTATTCAAGTTCAGTTTTACCTTCACTTCTAGGCACAAACTTAACTCGAGACCAGTTCATTGGGCTAAACTTAAAGCGCTTCTCTGTTCTTTTGAAAAAGTATGGAATAGGAATCCATTTATTCTCAAAATTCTTTAATGCGTTATGTTTGTCAGAGAAAGTCAACTTATATAACTCTCCTCTGACTCCGTTGCACATTTCATCATCAATCTTGAGAGGATTGATTCCGTCATTTCGCAATTCTATAGGATCATATTCGATTGTTGGGTCGTTCAGATAGCCTCCATCGAATAATTCGTGCTTGTCGTAAAACAAAACATTATCATCGGTAGTAACTTCATGGGCAAGGTCCAATCTCCATTGCCCATTACTTGTGTCGTACCATTCTCGGAACCACATTTTAAATTTATCCTGAGTATTCAATTTTAGTTTAAATGTCAAAAGTTGAATACCCGAATTTGCTATTAACGAAAAGTTTATCATATACAAAAGATAACAATTAAGATTACCAAATTCACATCATTATAAATAATACAAACACTAAATCTTTCTACTAAAATACACTCAATCAAATATTATTTGACTCTTCAGATTAGTTGCTACCATAAAGACACAAAAAAACGTGGGAGAACTTCGTTGTTATCCCACTATCTGGCCTTCGCATTGCCGTGTACAAGGATAAACAACTCAGTCGACCCACGTCAATGCGTATTATAATGTAGTATGCCGAGAGTCGTTGCTGACTCTCGTGCATACCGCCACAATACACCTTGCATGGACGCTTCGTTGCGGTATCTTCTTGTACTGGGTCAAAGTTGCGAAGTTTGATAGTAGAAGATAACGTTTGAAAACGCCTTTTTGCTGACTCCTAAGATTCGTGAAGTGACGACTCCACTTCTCTCATTCGTCTTTCCATCGATGTAATGACTCTTCCACCCAGAAAGAGTGTCTAAGTCAAGGGCAAATTTAGGATATTTTTTCTAAAGCACCAACAAATCTTAAATTTCTTTAAGGGGCACTTATTTTTATCTTGTGAATGGTAAAGCGGAAGTCCCAGTTTCCCCTCTAAAAGTCTGTGTAAGTTATGCGTATGACCTTACTGCCCTTTCGCGTTCTTAAATACCATTCGTTGTTGTGTTCGTCTCTGGTTTCAAAGGTGTAGACTTGATTCTTTGGGTCGTAGGTCCAGTTTTTGTAGAAGGAGCGGCGGGGAGATTGGTGTAATTTGATTACGAAGTTGTTCGTATAATCTGGGCCTACTATCCAGTGGGTTTTACTCACCATTTCATGAGGCGGGAGGCTAAGACCGGGGATGGTGAGAGAGTCCACGCCCATCCCCATGTGGCTTTCGTTTATGGTAAACCCGTCTTTGCGTACGGTCATTTCTACATTGTTGCTCACGCACCTCCAAGAGGCTGTGTCCGTCTGCTCCCAACGGGCATTATTGAAATCGCGACATGTTTCTGTGAAGCGTTTCTGCTGGGCTGCGGTGAGGGAATCTTTGAACGTAAAGTAAGACCAGGTTTGGTAGTTCCAAGGATCGTCGGAGCGCCCTTCAAACGTAAACTCAGGGAAGTCCGTCATCTCCGTCAGTACGCATATATCCTCGCGTGTTTCAAGGGTTTTGATTTTGGAAAATTCCTCAGTATGGAGAAAAGATAGGAGGAAGAACAGGACTATTATCAGAATGATTCCCCAGATGTATATACTCACGGGGGAGAGTAACATGAGCGGGATGCACCATCGTTTCTTCATCCCTTTCTTGCGGATAAAGATTGCCCAAAGTGGGGGGATTACCGCCCATAACAGGAACCACTTTAGAATGTTCATTACTCGTTGTAGTTTTTGGTTTTCCATAGTTGTATCTCTTCAAAAAACATGCTACTTCTTCAAGACTATCGCATCAATGTCCTTACAATAATTTCTGTCCAGATTATCCACAATTGCGGCTTGCTTGATGGTAGTGGTCGGAATGATGTGTAGATCTTTAGGAAGCGCAACCAAATGGGGCAGTCGTAGACCGTGGGGATGACCTTCCAACAACAGAAGGAGCCGAGGTAGATAATGGTTTTTTGGCCATATTCCCGCTCAAAGAGGGCGATGAGTTGCTCCAACTTGTCGTTCAAATTCGCGGTGTTGCGAAAGTTGTTTCCATTCTCCTCCACGTCAATCACGGGTATCAACTCCGAGGGGACGCTGTCATACACGCGTTTGAAGTTCTCTAACTGTTCTTCAGCACTGACGTCCGTTCGGAAATAATGATAAAGTCCTACAAGCAGTCCATTCTCCCGTGCCCGCTTCGCATGCTTCCGACATATGGGGTCACGAAACGATTTCCCTTCTGTGGCCTTAATGTAACAGAACTTGACGTCCTTATCTGCTTTAATTTTCTTCCAATCCATGCGGTTGTGGTGAGAAATATCAATGCCGTTAAACTCAGGCACATAGGAACATTTAACGTACATCGCGACTAATCCCACAAAGAGGAGGGCGAACAAGGAGGAGGAGATAAAACGCTTCTTTTTCATTCGGTAAGTAAGAAAGGAAATAATATGGTCCACTTTCCAGTCACCCTATTGTTGGGGCACCCATTCCGGGTGCAGTCCATTACATTCTGCTACCAGGGGTATTCGCTCCGCTCAAACACCCTGGTTAGCGAGCGGTGACGCCTTCTGCGTCATTAAAGCGGAACGACACCCTAACATGGAGTTACAATTATTTCACCTAAAAAAGTGGGCAAGGGGAAGGACACCTATATCAATAAAGCTGGAACACTGCGCTATCGCGATTCGCAATTTTATCTTGTATTTTATCAACAAGCGTTATATAGAAGGGGTCACTTGCGTGTACTTCATCAAGAATGCTTTTTGCCTCGTCAAAGTCTCCGATTTCGCGATAAAATTCAGCCTTCATGACGTTGTCAGTAATAATATTCTGAATCAACCACATGGCGTTTTCACGAAACAATGTGAGGTCGGCATCTGTAAAATCAGACGTCTGCTCACTTCTAAAGTTGTCATTATGTGCATGGTGAAGCATCATGCGCACATTTGCTTCTTCGTCATGCGTCAAGTCGCCTGCTTCCATGAGTTGGGCGAACGCCTGCTTCATTTCTTCGTAAGTAAGGAGCCCCTGCTCAAAGGAATAACCTGTTTCTGTCCAAACTGCTTCCTGTCTTGTTCTGATATAAAACTTTCCGCAATGGGGACATTTCTGAACAAAAGAGATTTCTGGATACATGGGGTAGATACATTTATTGTCTGACCAGACCTTGCCTCCGAAAGTGTTACCAGACATGAGACACATGATTTCTTTCTTCTCACCACAGAAGGGACAGGTGAGGATTTGGGGATTTGCTAAGTTCATAAGATGAGGTTTTGAGGTTTTAAATAAGGTTATAAGGTTTTGAGGTTTTAAGGTTGGGAGGAACCTTTGGTTCGCTGAGAAGTTAGGAAGGGGACGATAAGCGGACTTGATTTGTAGTGCAAAATTAGGGACCCTACACGCAGTATACAAAAATTAACGTGCTCGTTGTATGAACTACCTAGTTTGGTGTACGAAATAGAGGAGGAGAAGGCATTTGGGGGAGTAAAGAGTAAAGGGTAAAGATAAAAGAGTAAAGATAAAAGATAGACCCGTACCAATTTTTCTACCACCCTTGGTAATTAAAATTCCAACCTTTGGAAATAAAATTACCAGGCGTGGAAATAAAATTCGAAGGAAGGCGCAAGCATCGCCATGGTGTCCACCTAGAAGGTATGCCAGATGTTGGGGCACTCTTCCAGAGTGCGACTACTCTCTGACCAATCCGGGGGTATTCGCTACGCTCAAACCGCCCGGTTACCAAGCGGTGACGCCTTCAGCGTCATCCCAAAATTGACAAGAGAGAAAACATCGTTGTAAAACATTAATAATCTGCAACATATCTATATTTTCCTAATCTTGGTAATAATATTAATTTTGAACACCCTACCTTTCAGGTCGTTACTTCTCGAAAAGTTTACCAGACACCAATTAAAAAAGGTGTGCCAAAATTTGACACACCTTCATAGTTCCTTTGGAGATTACTCCCCACTCTTTCTAAACACCAACCAAGGGATGATGCCCTTCCACTTTTTATGGGGGTAGTCTGCCACGTTGTGAATGTCGTGGCGCACACCATTTTTGTCGCGGTAAAAAGTATAATCTTTACCGCCTGTAATGTAGATGGCATCCGTGAAACCATACTCACGCAGGGCATCGGCAAAACTCCACATCGTTTCCTTATGGCGCGAGGAGATGAAATACAAGCGGTCGCCCATGCGTCCCAGCGCACAGCGTTCTACCTTGCCATGCAAATGGAAGCGTGGGGGGAGTTCGCCATCACTGACGAGCACAAATTGGCGGAAGAAACTACCGCGCTGCTCTATCACATAATCCTTCACCGCTTCACTGCGCGCTATGCCGATAACGTTCACACCATTCGCCATAGCCATATACCCGAGGCGATGGTTGTCGTTTGACATCTGAATCCCCTTGCTCACAAGTGTACCAATATAGCGACCATCAGCCTTAAAATCTGAAGAGCGGCAATACAGATACACGGAGGTATCAGCAGTATCGGGTTCCTGAAATTCTATCGTCCCCTGCAACCCGTGAATCGCAAAAATATCCAACGCCACACCTAAAACACTATCGCTCTTCATTTCCACGAAGGGCGTTTCTGTCTCGGGTGTTTGCTTGAGTTTCTCAATATTCTCTTCGGGAGTAACGGAAATTCGGACACCTAAATTATAATAGTGCGCCCAATATCTATACCCTGCAAAGATGCCACAGAGCACCACCACAACTACGATACCCCACACCATCCATTTCACCCATCCTTTTTTGTTTGAACGATGGGGTTCATAGTATTGAGCAAGGAACTCCTCATTTTGAGTGGTCACTGAAAATTCGGGTTCGTCATCACGTTCAATGATAATCACAGGCACTTCTGGTGCGTCCTGCAACTCCCTATAATCTTTATTTTCCATCAGCTGTTCCTCCTTTCTCTTTTACTAATTCATCCATCAATGTCTTCAAGGCATCTGGAGCAATGTCCAGGGGTTCAATATCCGTTTTCAATAACTGCCCCGTAAACGATAGTTGGCGTCTTTTGGGATTGATCACAAAGATGTAGCGTTTGTTTACAATATAACTGCGCCCAACACGCACGAAGGTATTGTTTTGAAGTTGTTTAAAACACTCATCAAAAAAATGCAACTGGAAGGTCAACGTGAGTTTCCTTCCGCTGGTCAGCATGAGGTCCGAATAATTACCATCGGCACGCACATACACTATTTCATCGGCGCGCACACGCACCAGTTCTGTACTTGTTTTAATTTTTAGCCACTCCATGGGGAGGAATATATTTAAGGATAGTTCTACTATTGAACGGGGCACTCTGAAGCACCCCCTCACCGCCAAAGGCGGTCCCCTCCCCCTATAAACAGGGGGAGAGCGCCATCCGGACAATCTCGTCTACTCGAACCTCGTCTACTTGTCTACTAATTTAACACACATACACGCGCTTCACGCGTTCGCTCACCGAGGTAAGCACTTCGTAAGGGATGGTGTCGAGCCACTCAGCGAGTTGGGCAACGGGGAGGTTGTCGCCAAAGATTTCAACAGCGTCACCTTCGTGACAGGGAATTTCGGTCACGTCAATCATGCAGACATCCATGCAGATGTTGCCCACATAAGGTGCTTGCTGCCCATTGACCAAACAATAACCACGCCCATTGCCCAGACGGCGATTGAGTCCGTCGGCATAACCAATGGGTAATGCTGCAATGCGCGAAGGACGCTGGAGCGTGCCACGGCGACTATAGCCCACCGTTGTTTCCGCTTCCACCTCACGAATCTGAAGGATGGTCGTTTTCAAGGTCGCCACATTGTGAAGCGTACGATTGTCAATAGGCGAAATGCCATAAAGACCAAGGCCGAGGCGCACCATATCCAAGTGGTACTCGGGGAAGCGCTCAATCGCCGCACTGTTGCAGATGTGACGCAACACTTTGTGAGCGCACGCCTCCTGCAGGCGCTTGCTCGCGGCATCAAAAAGTTCAAACTGACGCTTCGTATATTCGTCAAAGTCAGCACTATCGCTACCTGCAAAATGAGAGAAAACAGAGCGAGGCAACACAGCCGACTGGCGACTCAAGCGCTGTATCAAGGCATCCATATCATGCTCGGGATGGAAGCCCAAGCGGGTCATGCCCGTATCTAATTTAATGTGTACGGGGAAATTCGTAATCCCCTCACGCTCGGCAGCATGAACGAGGGAATCAAGGAGTCCAAAACTATACACTTCGGGTTCGAGGCGGTGGGCAAAGAGTGTGGCAAAGGAGTTCATCTCGGGATTCATTACAATGATGTTTCCCGTAATACCCGCCGCACGGAGTTCTACCCCCTCATCCGCCACAGCCACCGCGAGGTAGTCCACCCCACGCTCCTGCAGAGTTTTTGCAATCTCCACAGCCCCTGAACCGTATGCTGAAGCCTTGATCATGCACACCATCTTCGTCGTTTCGGGAAGCATAGAGCGGTAATAAGAGAGGTTCTGCCCCACGGCTTCAAGGTTTACCTCGAGCGTTGTTTCGTGCACCTTCTGCGCAAGTGCTTCAGCAATGCGTTCAAACCCCGCACGTCGCGACCCCTTGAGCAGCACGACATCGTTTTGCAATTCGGCGAGCGCCCCACTTTCCAACAATTTTTCTACAGAAGGGAAGAAGCGTTTCGGCACCGTAAAGCATGCGTGCGCCGCCGAGATTTCAGTGCCCACACCAATGATATAATCCACTCCGCGCCCCGACACCATTTGTGCCACACGGTCGTAAAGTTCGGCAGCAGGGAGTCCCGTTTGCTCCATGTCGCTCAACACGAGCACACGCCTCTGTGCCGCAGTTTGCGCAAAGCGACGCGCGGCAAAGTCAAGGGCAATGTCGAGTGAGTTTATATCGGAATTGTAACAATCGTTGATGATCATACACCCACGCATACCCTGCTTCACCTCAAGGCGCATCGCCACGGGTTCAAGGTTGGCCATCCCCACCGCGATTGCCTCATGGGGAATGCCTAACAACAAGCATGCGGCAAGGCAGTGCAGTGCATTTTGAAGCGATGCGGCATCGATAAAGGGAAGGTCAAACGAGTGGGTTACGCCCTCGTAGGTATAAGTGATATGCGTCGTGCGCGCATCATTTTGTAGAGCAGACACTTGCACGGCAGCCGCAGCATTTCCGCTGAGCGACCAAGCAAACGATTTGCCTGCATACCCCATAGCCGCAACACCATTTGCCACCACGTCATCATCGGCACAATAAATCAGCACCTCCGTATCTTGAAAGAGCGCAAGTTTCTCCATGCATTTTTCTTCGCGCGTGGCAAAGTTCTCTTGGTGCGCCTCGCCAATATTGGTCATGATACCAATGGTGGGTTGCACAATGGCGCGCAACGCCTGCATCTCCCCTACTTGCGAAATGCCCGCTTCGAAAATGCCGACCTCGGTTTGCGGAGTCAAGAGCCACACGGAGAGGGGCACACCTATTTGAGAATTGTAAGAGCGTGGCGAACGCGTCACTCGGCGGTGGGGCGCGAGGAGTTGGTACAACCATTCCTTGACCACCGTCTTACCGTTCGACCCCGTTATGCCCACCACAGGCATTTGCAACTCCTCACGATGGCGCTCAGCCAAGCGTTGAAGGGCTTTCAGGGGACTTACCGCCAAGAGAAAAACGGCATCGGGAAATAGGCGAGTAGCGTCAGCAGGCACCTGCCCCACCACAAAACTGCGCACACCCCGGCGATACAAATCTGCAATATAGCGATGTCCATCGCCAGTGCGGGTGCGAAGCGCAAAGAACAGGGTAGTTTCAGGGAAAGCCAACGAACGGCTGTCCGTCAGCAACCAATCGACCTGTCGGTCGGACGTATTTCCAAATATGCGCGCACCGATGAGGGTGGCAACTTTTTCGAGTGTCATGACGTAACGAGTTACTGAATTGAGGAGAAAAATATAGGGATTTTTACACGATTTTCTACCCCAAAAATGGGGTAAAAAAAGGGGCAAAATAGAGGTGCTAAAAACTATACCTATTTTCGTAAAAATTATTAGTAATGTAATTTAAAATATGTTACTAATAATTTAAATTATGTTACTAATAATTTTGACCACTTGTAGCATACGCGTAACAAGTTAATTATCAAGCAATAACAATTTTAGTTTTTCACGCCGCTCCAACACCTTTTTCACGAACATTTTGTGCGCCTCGGAATCGGGATTCTGTGGGCGATGTGCCAAGTCGCGCTCCGTGCGCTCCCATTCCTGAGCAAACTTCTGCGCCTCGGGCGTGAATGCCCACGAGGTAAAGCGTTGCCAAATGTAGGTCACGGCTTGCTCCGAAGGATGGAGCATATCTTCGGCGTAAAAGCGGTAGTCGCGAAGTTCGTCGAGCAGGATTTCGTAGGCAGGGAAATAATGGACGAGGGCGCTTTGCTTAGAGGTTTTATGATACTGAGATATGAGTTCTTCCACGGCAAGAAGCAGTGTGGCCTTCGCACGCTGACTATCGACAAAACCATACTTGGCGTAGCGGTAAGGACTCACGGTGAAGATAATTTCTACCTTGGGATTGACCTTCTGGATGCGCTCCAAAAGTGGTTGCCAGCGCACTACGATTTCCGCAATCGTGAGCGAGCGTTCCGTAAACTGTGCTGCGGGTTCCTTATGGCAATTTCCCACCACGCGCCCGTCGTGTTCGTACACGCGGTTGGTGCCAAACGTAAAGCACAACACCTCCGCCTGCATCAGCATTTCACGCGCCTCCGAGAAGCGTTTCCCTACCCTTTCGCGGCAGGTTGCTTCATCAAAGGCAGAAAATTCCGAGGCGTGCAACCAACTGTGCCACAAGCCATCACGACCTTCGAAGAACCAATCGTCCTTCACTTGCCCATCCAACAAGGCGTCTAACGCGAGCGCAATGCTTTCGGGATTGTAGAGCACGCCAAAGGGATTTACCACCGTGCGCAACCCCGCCCCTTGAAGGCGCTTACCAATATGCGCGGCAAAACAGGAGCCCAAGAGCAGCGTGCGCGTTGAGGGAACAAAACGCGGGGCACACTTGGGGAGTTCGACAGGAGTGAGTAAGGGCATCATAGGTTTCAGGAGGGGAGTTTGTCGTACATCTATCTTGCAAAGATAGGAATTTCAAAGAAATGCCAGTCCATTTAAGACAGATATTTATCTACTCTGGTTGCAGGAAAAACTATGTCGGAGTTAATTTCATTTAACTCGGACTTAATTTGGAATATCTCGGACCTAAAAATAAATATATCCCACCCCTATCAAAATAGCAGGAAGATAGCGCGTCTATCCGCTCATTTTTTTGTAAATTTGCAAGGTTAAAGTTTCCAAAAAATCAATAAATAAAATTACACTAAATACACCCTTCCACACACTATGGACAAAGCAAAAATTAAGTTGTTGTTCCGCTGGACAACGGTGGGCATTATCGGTATTGGGCTTGGCTTTATGGCCTACAATGCCTTTGTGCCTCAAGAAAATGAGGACTTAAAGAAGTCTCCCGCACAAGGTCAGCGCAAGCAGGCGTTGCAGGTGCGCACACAAGTGATGCAACCCCGTAAGTTGACGGACGCTATGACGATTTCGGGGTCACTCCTGCCCAACGAAGAAGTAAATCTTTCGTTTGAAACTTCAGGTAAAATTACCGACATCTATTTCCAGGAAGGTCAGCGTGCCCACAAGGGACAACTTCTTGCGAAGCTCAACGACGCTACGCTTCAAGCCAACTTGCGCCGCCTACAAGCGCAGCAACAATTAACGGAAGACCGCTTACGCCGCCAGCGCATTTTGTTGGAGAAGGAAGCCGTAAGTAAGGAAGCCTTCCAGGAAGCAGAAGCAGCCTTGCTTTCGCTCCGCGCAGAGATTGAACAGGTGCAGGCACAAATAGCACAAACGGAATTGCGTGCTCCCTTTGACGGCACGATCGGTTTGCGCAAGGTCAGTGTGGGTAAATACGTGAGTCCTTCAGAAGCCATTGCGGCATTGACGGCGACCGATGTATTGAAGATTGAATTTGCCGTGCCCGAACGCTATGCCGGCAACCTCCATGCGGGCGATACGTTGAGTTTTATTGTTGAAGGCGACCTTGAAAAGCGTCTTGCAACGATTTATGCTACAGACTCTCGCGTGAATACCGACACCCGTACGTACACCGTGCGTGCGCTTTACAACAATGCCAATCGCTCACTCATGTCTGGGCGTTACGTGCAGGTGACACTCACCACGCAACATTTCAACAACACCCTCGCCGTACCCTCGGAAGCCATCATTTCTGAAATGGGTATTGACAAGGTGTTCCTCTACCGCAACGGCACTGCCCAACCCGTAGAAATCAAGAAGGGACTCCGCACCGACAAGGAAGTGCAAATCATCTCTGGTCTTGAAGTGGGCGACACTGTTATTACCAGCGGTACGATGCAGTTGCGCATGGGCATGAAGGTGGAAATAGCGAATTAAAAGGAGAAAGGAAAAAGGAGAAAGGAGAAAGTCCATGCGGATTATAAACTCCTTAAAACTTTTTCAATTTCCATTAGCCTAAAAACGTAAGTACTCACAGATAAATTAATGAGAAGTTTGCGGTTTCCTTCCGCATGGTTATTTCTCATTTCTCCTTTCTGATTTCTCATTTATAAACATGAATATCTCCGAACTCAGCATACGCCGCCCTGTGCTTGCCACGGTGCTCACGCTCATCATCCTGCTCTTTGGTGTCGTGGGCTACCTCACTTTGGGGGTGCGCGAATTCCCTTCTGTGGACAATCCGATCATTTCGGTGACCTGTTCTTATCCAGGTGCAAATGCGGAAGTTATTGAAAACCAAATCACAGAACCCCTTGAGCAGAACATCAACGGTATTCCTGGCATCCGCTCGTTGACAAGTGTCAGCCAGCAGGGTATGAGCCGCATTACTGTGGAATTTGAACTTACCGTTGACCTTGAAACGGCGGCGAATGACGTGCGTGACAAGGTGTCACGTGCGCAACGCAAATTGCCGAACGACTGTGACCCTCCCACCATTTCTAAAGCCGACGCTGACGCTTCGCCCATCCTCATGGTGGCGCTTCAAAGTGACAAACGCTCGCTCTTGGAACTCTCGGAAATTGCCGACCTCACCGTGAAGGAGCAACTCCAAACGATTCACGAAGTCAGCAGTGTAGAAATCTGGGGCGAAAAGCGCTACTGCATGCGCCTTTGGTTAGACCCCGTAAAGATGGCAGGTTACTCCATCACGCCGATGGATATTAAGAGCGCCCTCGACCGTGAGAACGTAGAACTTCCCTCGGGTTCGATTGAAGGTGACAAGATGGAACTTGAAATTCGTACCCTCGGGCAGATGCACACCACAGAGGAATTTAACAACCTCGTGATTAAGGAAGACGCAGGTCGCTTGGTGCGCTTCTCAGATGTCGGTATCGCCGAAATTGGTCCGCGTGACTTGAAGAGTTACATGAAGATGAACGGCGTGCCCATGGTGAGTGTGGTGGTGATTCCCCAACCTGGTGCGAACCACATCAACATTGCCGACCACGTTTACGAACGCATGGAGCAAATGAAAAAGGACCTTCCGGAGGATGTCCACTTCGAATATGGTTTTGACAACACCCGCTTCATCCGTGCCTCTATTGCGGAAGTGGAAACTACGATTTACGAAGCCTTCATCCTCGTAATCCTCATCATCTTCCTCTTCTTGCGCGACTGGCGCGTGACGCTGATTCCCTGCTTGGTAATTCCCGTGTCGCTCATCGGTACGTTCTTCATCATGTACCTCTGTGGGTTCTCCATCAACGTGCTTTCAATGTTGGCAGTCGTGCTTGCCGTAGGTCTTGTAGTGGACGACGCCATCGTAATGACGGAAAACATCTACAACCGCATCGAGAAAGGCATGCGCCCCTTTGAGGCAGGTATTGACGGGGCAAAGGAAATTTTCTTTGCCATTATCTCTACGTCAATCACCCTGCTTGCCGTGTTCTTCCCCATTGTGTTTATGGAGGGAACAACGGGTAGATTGTTCCGCGAGTTTAGTTTCGTTATTGCAGGTGCGGTAATCATCAGTACGTTCGTAGCACTGACGCTCACGCCGATGCTTGCCACGAAACTCCTGAAGCGCCGTGAGCAACACAACTGGTTGTATCGCAAGACGGAACCTTTCTTTGAAGGACTCAACAATATTTATTTACGTACGCTCAACTCCTTCCTCTATCGCCGCTACCTTGCGGTGGCAATTATGGTGGGCGCCTTCGGTACAGCCATTTACTTATGGAATGCAACGCCTTCGGAAATGGCGCCGCTTGAAGACCGTTCTTCACTCACCGTGCGCACCAGTGGTCCTGAAGGGGTGACGTACGAATTCATGCGTGACTACACAGAAGACGTACGTGCGCTGGTAGACAGTATCGTGCCCGACGCCAAGTTTGTAACGGCACGCGTTTCAAGTGGTGGGGGTAACCTCCAAATTACGCTCAAGGACCTTGGCGACCGCGACTACACACAGATGCAGGTGGCAGACAAACTCTCACGCGCCGTGCGTAGTAAGACCGACGCCCGTGCCTTTGTGCAACAGCAAAGTACGTTTGGCGGACGTCGCAGTCGCATGCCTATTCAGTACGTGCTTCAGGCGCAAAGCATTGAAAAGTTGGAAGAAGTGTTGCCCCAATTTATGGCAAAGGTGAGCGAAAATCCTGCATTCCAAATGGCGGATGTTGACTTGAAGTTCTCAAAACCCGAATTGCAACTCAGTGTGAACCGTGAGAAGGCCAATATGTTGGGAGTAAACACGAAAGACGTGGCACAGACCCTGCAATATGGTTTGAGTGGTCAGCGCATGGGTTACCTTTACATGAACGGTAAGCAATACGACATCGTGGGTGAAATCAACCGCCAGCAGCGTAACACGCCCGAAGCCCTCCGTGCTATTTATATGCGCAACGGGGCGGGTAAGATGATTCAGATGGAAAACCTTGTGGACCTCAAGGAAAGTATTGCTCCTCCGAAACTCTACCGTTACAACCGCTTTGCCTCAGCCACCGTTTCGGCAGCGCTTTCTGAAGGTTACACCATCGGAGAAGGTTTGGACGAAATGGACAAGATTGCCGCAGAAGTATTGGACGACACCTTCCGCACCGCACTTTCGGGCGACTCCAAGGAATACCGCGAAAGTAGTTCTTCACTCCTCTTCGCCTTTGGTTTGGCCATCTTGCTCATCTACCTGATTCTGGCGGCACAGTTCGAAAGTTTCCGCGATCCCTTCATCATCATGCTCACCGTTCCCCTCGCCGTATTCGGTGCATTGGTGTTCATGAACTCCGGTGGTCAAACGATGAACATCTTCTCGCAAATCGGTATCATCATGCTCATTGGTTTGGTGGCAAAAAACGGTATTCTTATCGTGGAATTTGCCAACCAAAAGTTGGAAGCAGGCGAACCTATTCACGAAGCCATTCGCAGTGCTTGCGTACAGCGCCTTCGCCCCATCTTGATGACCGCAGCCTCTACAATTCTCGGTCTTCTCCCCCTCGTTTATGCTAACGGAGAAGGTTCTGCAGGACGTGTAGCCATGGGTACTGCCGTTGTAGGCGGTATGCTCATATCTACATTCCTCACGATGTATGTAGTGCCTGCCATTTACTTGTTTGTGAAGAAGAAGAATTAAAAAAGGTTATAAGGTCGCTTCGCTTTGAGGTCTTGAGGTTTTAAGGATTTTGCGGACTTTAACCTTAAAAACTTTGGAGTTCCGAAAGACTTTTCTCCTCATACCTCATAACCTCACCACCTTATAACCTCATAACCTCAAAAAAAATTTATGCTTACCCTCGCCTTTGCGGCACTCGCCGCTACCGCGCAACCCCAAACGGACAGTTTGACCGTTACGTTACACCAATGTATCAATCGTGGGTTGAAGAATAATTACGAAATACAAATCGTGCGCCTTGACGAGCAGGTTGCTGAAAATAATGTAACCCTTGCAAATGCGGGTGCACTACCTACTGTCAATGCTACGGCAGGTTACACGGGCGACCTCTCTTCTACGGAAACGAAACAGGGAGGCGTCACCAACCGCAACCCCAATCAGTTGGCACACACTATGCGTGCGCAAGTTGCGGCAGACTGGATGCTCTTCGATGGATTCAAAATCCAAACAAACTACAAGCGCTTGAAGGAACTCCGTCGCAAGAGTGAAGTGCAAACACGCGTTGCCATTGAAGATTTTGTGGCTGAAAGCGCTACGGCGTACTTCAATGTGGTGCGCCAACGCCTGCGTATGAAGAACTTGCGCGAGTCGCTCGAACTTTCTCGCGAACGCCTCCGTATCGTGAGCGAGCGCTACAAACTCGGAAGTGCCTCTCGCCTCGACCTTCGCAGTGCGGAAGTGGACTTCAACGCCGATAGCGCTCAAGTGCTCTCACAACACGAAGCGCTCATCACCTCCTATGTTGACCTTCAGGAACTCATGGGCGCCGCAGCGCAATATAAAGATGGTTACGGTTTTTACATCATCAACCCTACCGACACCGCCATTAACCTCATCAAAACCATTAGTGTTGATACCCTTGAGCAAGCCATGCTTCACTCCAATGCGCGCCTTATTGCGGCAGCCTCTTCAGAGCGTCTCTCGGAGTTGGATTACAAGGCGGTGCAAAGTCGTGACTATCCCTATGTGAAGTTGGCTGCCAACTACGGTTACAATTACAACAACCAACCTCAAACACCCTCCATGCAACGTCACGAATGGGGCGGACAGTTGGGAGTGACCGTAGGGATGAAAATCTTTGACGGACAGCGCAAACGCGAACGCCAGAATGCCCTTATCGCCATTGAGCAAGCGCGCCTCGCAACGGCAGACCTCGAACTGACCCTCCGTGCACAGTTGGAGCGCCTTTGGAAGTCGTACATCAACAACTACCAACTCCTTGGTCTTGCACAAGAGAACCTCCGCGCCGCCGAAGAGCAGTACGAAGCAGCACAGGAGCGCTTTATGCTTGGCGACCTTTCGGGGATTGAAATGCGACAAGCGGAACAAAACCTGCTCAGCGCCCGCGAACGCTTGCTCGATGCTCAGTACAGCACAAAGATTTGCGAAATCTCACTCCTCCAGATTAGTGGACAAGTGATGAAGCACTTCTTTGCGTAACGCCACAAAGAAATATTTGATTCATAACAACGAATGAGGGTTTGCCTTTCGGGGCAAATCCTCATTTATTATAATAGAGTGGTTGGAAATTTACAGAAAATCATTCGTTCTGTCCACAATGATATCATTATTTCTGAAAAAAGTTTCTCATTGCCTTTTACTTTCACCAACTTTCTGCGTCATGTAAGTAGAAAGACTTAAAATATGAAGCGAGAAGAATTTGAAATTTTATCCAAAAGAATTAGGCCTAAGTTACTCACGGTTGCTCAAAAATTCACCTTAGCATCCGGAGTAGAAGTAGACGATGTCGTTCAAGATGCACTAATTACTCTGTGGGAACTTGCGGAACAAGATTATCCCATGCAGAATACGGAAGCCTTAGCAATCAAGATAACCAAGAACATCTGCGTTTCGCATTATCGCAAAGCACGTTTGGACACTCGGACATCTCTTAATGACAATTACACAGGGGGCACTGAAGCGACCGTTCTCACAGACCGCGAAGACTTAATCGCTATAAGGAAAAGCGTTTATGCTTCACTTTCCAAAAGCCAAAGAGAATATCTTCATTTGAGAAATGATGAAGGTATGAGTTTGGAAGAGATTGCCGCATTAACGGGGAAACCCAAAACCAGCATCAAGTCTACCCTTTCGGCTGCCAGACGACAAATGTTAAACCTCATAGCTAATTTCTTATGACAAACATACAAGATAAAGACTTCCGCAAACGGCTTATCGACAAGTATTTAGAAGCGAAAACATCTCTTGCAGAAGAACAGGAACTCGCTAGATTCTATCTTCAAGCCTCCACTATTGATGAAGACGAGAGAGTCTTCGCAAAAATGATTCGCATGCAATACACCAGCACCTCCTTACTCTCAGAAGAAGGTGTACATGAGTACGACAAAATTGTTCGTGAAGCCCAACTAAAAACGAAGCGCATATTACACAAAAGGATCGCATGGTTCGGAAGTATCGCAGCCTCTATAGCGTTGCTCTTTGTGATTTCCTACAAATCCTCATTTGCCGAACCAGAACCTAACGCAATAGAAATTGCACAACAAATTCAGCAAATGATGAATTGGAGAATGGAGGATTTTGTTTCTGTAACAGTCACTCCTATTGACAAAAGCATTTGGGTGCAAGCAGAACTTAAAGATGGTTCCGTTCAAAAATTCATCCTGAGTATTAACAAAGAAAATCAAACTTCTACATTATTAACACTTAATTAATTTCTTACAATTATGAAAAACACATTGTTATTCGTGCTTTGCTCTTTAGCATTAAACATCTATGCGCAAACACCTCAAAAAGACACAATTGACAAATATGTAATTGACAAGCAAGTTATCTCCCACTTTGACGGTTCGCAGCTCGAGGGAAAAACAATTTTCAAATACATCATTGCATACAGAAACGTCGGGAAGTTTATAGAAAAGAATCATGTAATTCTAACTACCCCTGAGACAGCAACCACGACTTTCGACGGTTTGATTATTGTAGACGGAAAGGAAGTTGATGCTAATTTTCTGACTAAACTAAAGGAGGAAGATATAGCAAGCATGAGTATCTGCCAACCAACTTCTCAAATTGCCAAAAGCTATGGGGAGAAAGGAAAAAAGGGAGTGCTCATTGTAACCACCAAGGCGAATAAAGATGCAGATGACCTTCTTTATTTTATTGATGGGAAAATAGCAAGTAAAAAAAATGTAGAGAAACTTTCTCCTGAAAAGATTGCATCCATGGTTTGCAATATGAAAGAGCGCGCAATTTTCATTGAAACAAAGTAGCGATACCAGTTTTATCATTATTCTCTCAAAGAGAACAACTTGTACGACTGCTATATTCTCAAAAATGAGAGGCAAAACTTCGTGTGAGTTTTGCCTCTCATTTTTATTTACGCTATAAATTGTTAGCCCTTAAAGTTTTTCCGTTTTCTCCGAAGTCTCTGCCTCAACAATATCACTATGTTGTTCCTCAATGACTGTTGCATTCTTCACCTCCTGCTCTGCCATCATGCGCACCTTACGGTTAAAGTATGACACGCGCATGAGGGTAAGCAATTCCACTACGCCATAAAGGATGGCGGCATAACCAATGAAGAAGAAGGGAAGACTTGCCGTTTCCATAGGGTACACCAGAATATATATCCCCACGACAAATACTGTTACGGGGAAGAGATAATACACCCAACTGCTCTTCATCCCCTCGCGGCGCATCAGTACGAGTTGGGTAATTTGAATCCCCCCACCTAACAGAAGCAACACTGCCAATAGGTACAAGAGAATGCTAATGAAGAACTCTGGGATGAGCAGCAACACAACACCTAACAACACACTACCACCGCCTGCCACAAGGGGAAGAACGGGCATCGCCTCATCCGCCTCACGCTTTGACATTCCGCTGAAAGCAGTAACCAATCCGGGGATGATAAACAATACTCCCAGCGCCTGAACAATATAACGAAGCGCCACGTCGGCATAACCTACCAAGGCTACACCTATGCCCAACACGAGAAGGGCACGGAGGAAAGAACTTCTGAACATAGAACCTTTATAAATGAGAAAGGAGAAAGGAGAAAGGAGAAATCTGCGAGTGAGCGAGAGCAACGTCAAGTTTACTTGAACGTTGCCGAGCGGGAGCAGATTCAAGACCGCAGAGCGGGATTAAAGGAGACCTTGCTGATGATAAGGAAATCATGTGTGCAACAACGCTGGACACAAATGCGCCAGCCTCTTTCTCATTTCTCCTTTCTCATTTCTCCTTTATTTAAGCACTTCCGCCAACTTCTCCGCCAACTCATGCGCACGAAGTCCAGCAGCAACAACTTTACCATCGGGACCAAAGAGAATGGTTGCGGGGATCGCGTTGATACCGTAAACTGCGGCACCTTCACACTGCCAACCCTTGAGGTCTGAAATGTGATGCCAGGGGAGTTCCATCTTATTGATAGCGCCTACCCACGCCTTCTTATTATTGTCGAGCGATACGCCTACGATGTCAAATCCCTTATCCTTGTACTGTTCGTAGATCTTCTTCACTTCAGGCATTTCTTGACGGCAGGGACCGCACCAACTTGCCCAGAAATCAACGAGCACGTACTTACCCTTGCCTACAAACTCTGTCAAGTGGCGCTCTGTGCCTGTTGTGTCTGCCATAGCAAAGTCTACTACATCGGCACCCACCTTTTGATTTTTCCAACCCTTGATGGCCTTGTTCAAACGGTTGAGCAACGACACCTGAAGGAAAGCAGGATTCTTTTCTGAAAGGTCAATGAGTACATCGTTTTCGAGGTACGTACCGTAGAAACCGAGGTAGAGGGCGGGGAACTTCATCTGCATATTTTCAGTGCACATCTGCTTCAAACCTCCCATCACTTGCGCCATTGCTTCATCGTACTTCGCAGAAAGGTCGCGCATTGCCTCTTCCGTAGCCGTACCTTCACGGCGCATGTTTTGCGCTTGCTGCTGAATAGCCTGCAAACTATTCATGGGGGTTGCCAATCTTTCCCCCCAGGCTGTGAGACTATCGTTCTCAGCAGTACCCGTAGCCTTTTCGGTAGCCAAATCCACCTGCACGTTTCCGTCAAGAACGACATAAAGTTTGCGACCGTTGTCCGCGCTCACCTGTGCATAGAGTTTGCCGTCGGCATTCCCCTTAAACGTAAACGCTCCGTCGGCAACCAAAGTGGAGTCTACTTGGTTTCCCTCGAAGTTACGCAAATACACCTTGAGCACACCGCGAGGAGCACTACCCTTAATTTCATACTGTTGTGCTGAAGCTGTAGTAAACCCTACAACTGCAAGCAAAGTGAAAAGCATCTTTTTCATTATCGTAGTTTTAGAATTTTGTTTGCACCGCAAAGGTAGCACATTTTGAGTAGTTACAAGTAAAGAAACACGAAAGGTTGCATGCAGACGTTGCTTTTTATAATTCTTTCACCTTACGTACTGTCTTACATTCATAAGGATACAAAGCAGAACGCCAACGATTTAACTAATGGCGAACATTCTAAAAACTAAATCCGAGTGAAATCAAACTAACTCCGACTTAATTGAAATTAAGTACCGATTTGTTTTCACAGAAACGGTTTCTCTTTTTTGAATCCCCCAAGTCATCGCTACCCTACTGCATTTTTTGAACCCTCGTTAGGCATACTCTCACACTATTTTTGTATATTTGCGGAGTTAATCCAAATTGTAGAAAACATGGAACCAGGAAAGAGCGTTGTTATCATCCCTACGTACAACGAAAAGGAAAATATTGAAGCCATCATCCGTGCGGTTATGGCGCTTGAAGATAAGTTTGACATTTTGGTCATTGAAGACGGTTCGCCCGACGGCACAGCCGACATCGTTAAGCGCCTCATGGCGGGCGACTTCAA
>JAGBYW010000109.1 GCA_017628555.1 Bacteroidaceae bacterium
AGAGCAGAGAGAGTATCGCACGTAAAAGATAAATTTGTATTTTTGCACAAATATTACTCACCAAGAACTGGGGCGTATTTGGCAATGTTTGCAAATGGGCTGCAGTTATATCGGTTAAAATAAAAATTGTTATGGCTTCTAATTTTATCGCTGATCGTATTGTGATGGATGGTCTCACATTCGATGATGTCCTCTTGGTTCCTGCTTATTCAGAAGTTTTGCCTTTTATGGTAAATTTGGGAACTAAATTTTCGCGTAATATAGAATTGAAAATCCCATTTGTCACGGCTGCTATGGACACGGTGACAGAGGCAAAGATGGCTATCGCGATTGCTCGTGAGGGCGGTATAGGTGTGATTCACAAGAATATGTCTATCGAAGATCAGGCGCGTCAAGTTGCTATTGTTAAGCGTGCTGAAAACGGTATGATTTATGACCCCGTAACAATTAAGCGCGGTTCTACGGTAGGTGATGCGTTGGCATTGATGAGCGAATACCATATTGGTGGTATTCCCGTTGTGGATGATGATATGCACCTTGTGGGTATTGTTACCAATCGCGATTTGCGTTTTGAACGTGATGAGGCAAAGTTGATTGACGAAGTGATGACTTCAGAAAACTTGGTGACTACCACCCAGCAGACAGACCTCGCGGCTGCAAGTCAGATTCTCCAGGAAAATAAGATTGAAAAGCTTCCTGTAGTTGATAAGGATAACCATCTTATTGGTCTCATTACCTACAAGGATATTCAGAAGGCAAAGGATAAGCCCATGGCTTGTAAGGATGAAAAGGGTCGCTTGCGAGTTGCGGCAGGTGTGGGCGTTACTGCAGACACGCTTGAACGTATGGAAGCTTTGGTGAATGCAGGTGTAGATGCGATCATTATTGATACAGCTCATGGTCACTCTAAGGGAGTAATTGACCGATTGAAGATTGCTAAAGAGCGCTTCAAGAATGTAGATATCGTTGTTGGTAATGTAGCTACAGGTGAAGCTGCTAAGGCGCTTGTTGAAGCAGGTGCTGATGGTGTGAAGGTCGGTATTGGTCCTGGTTCTATTTGTACTACTCGCGTTGTTGCAGGTGTGGGAGTTCCCCAACTTTCTGCTGTTTATGATGTGGCTAAGGCTCTTGAAGGCACAGGTGTGCCCCTTATCGCCGACGGTGGTTTGCGTTACTCAGGTGATATCGTTAAGGCGATTGCTGCTGGTGGTTACTGCGTAATGATTGGTTCGCTCGTAGCAGGTTGTGAAGAATCTCCTGGTGACACTATTATCTTTAATGGTCGTAAGTTCAAGTCATACCGTGGTATGGGTTCGTTGGAAGCAATGGAAAATGGTTCTAAGGACCGTTATTTCCAGGGTGGCGTAACTGAAGCTAAGAAACTTGTTCCCGAAGGTATTGCCGGACGTGTTCCTTATAAGGGTACGGTTCAGGAGGTAATTTACCAACTTGTTGGTGGTTTGCGTTCAGGTATGGGATATTGTGGTGCTGCAACAATCAACGATTTGTGGAAGGCCCGCTTCACACGTATCACAAATGCAGGTGTACTTGAAAGTCATCCCCACGACATCACAATTACAAGTGAAGCGCCTAACTATTCACGTAGTGACAATTAGTATATAAAATTGTGACGTTTGAGTGTTAGGAACTCCTAATATTTTAGTGGAATGTGTAAGTGTGAAAATTCTGATGTTTGAGGCGTGAGGTCTGAGCATTATAATTTTCATAGTTACACATTTGCTGCTTAATAACATCCAGCTTAACATTTCTATGAAAAAAATAACATTTATTATCAGTCTTATGGGGTTTGCCCTCACCCTTGGTGCGCAGGTAGCTAATCCTGTTCTGATGGAAGTTAATGGCAAGAAGATTACAAAGGCTGAATTTGAATATTCCTACAATAAGAACAATAGTGTAGAAGGTGCTGTAGAGCACAAGACGGTAGAAGAGTACGTACAGATGTATGTGGATTACAAGTTGAAGGTTGCTGAAGCAGAATCCTTGCGTTTCGATACTCTTACTTCATTCGTTACAGAGTTTCGCCAATATCGCGACATGCAACTTACTCCTTTGATGGTTGATACCCAATTTATTGACTCTATTGCTCGTCTGCAATATGCTGATATTAAGAAGTATGTTAATGGTGCTGACTTACTCCGTCCTGCCCACATCCTTCTTATGGTAAAGCAGAATGCTTCAGAATCTGAGCGCCAGGTAGTAGCAAAGCGTGCAGATTCTATTTATAATGCAATTTTGGCGGGTGCTGACTTTGCTGAAATGGCACAAAAGTTTAGTGAAGACAGAGGCACAGCACGCAATGGTGGTTTGCTGCCGTGGATTGGTCCAGGCAATACGATTAAGGAATTCGAAACTGCTGCCTATGCACTTCAACCAGGACAAATGGGAACACCAATTCTTTCACCTGTGGGTTATCACATTATTTTAATGAAGGATCGTAAGACTTTAGAGTCATATGATTTATTGAAGGATGTGATTATCGATGCGTTGAAGCAACAAGGTATTGAAGAAGCCTCAGCTGAAGCAGCAATTAAAAGAGAAATAACTGCCTCTAATGGTAAGTTGACGCGCGAGGATGTGATGCTTAAACTCTTGAACAAGGGAGTGGCAGAAAATCCTGAATTGCAATATCTTGTGAATGAATATTACGATGGACTCCTTCTTTATGAAGTGGCTAAGACCAACGTGTGGGATAAGGCGGCAAACGATATGTTGGCTTTAGAAAATTTCTTCAAGGCAAACAAAAAGGCTTACGTTTGGGATGAACCTCGCTTTGATGGTTTTGTAGTGCATGCCAATGACAAGAAGGTGCTTAAGAAAGCAAAGAGCATTTTGAAAAAGAATAAAACAGGTGACTGGAGAAAGGCAATTCAAGAAGGGGTGAATAAAGATAGCGTAGTTTGTTTGGTTCAAGGTCCTTACCTCTGCAAAAAAGGTGAAAATAAATTTATTGATGCGATTAAATTTAAGGGTGAACCTGCCAAGAACTTGCGTAAATACTCATTGTATGATGTGGTAGGTAAGATGAAGAAGCAACCAACTACGTATATTGATGTGAAATCGCAAGTTGTTAATGACTATACCCAGCAAGCAGAGAAAGTTTGGGTGGAAGGATTGCGTAAGAAGTACCAAGTAGTGATTCATAAAGATGTGCTTGAAACCCTCAAATAAGCTTAAGGATTTAGGATATTATGAAACATTTACTAGTAGCGCTGCTTTCAGTGTTTACTTTATCAACCTTTGCTCAACTCAATGTAATTGACGAGGTTATTTGGATTGTGGGAGATTCCCCCATACTCTTATCGGATGTTGAAGAAACTCGTTTGCAAGCAGAAATGGAAGGAACTCCTTATGAAAATCCTTATTGCACTATTCCCGAACAGTTGGCGATTCAGAAGTTATTTCTTCATCAAGCGGAGTTGGATTCTATTGCGGTAGAAGAAGCGAATGTTTTGAAAGAAGCGAATGAGCGTATAAATTTCTTTGTTCAGAATTTAGGTTCACGCGAAAATGTTGAGAGACAATTCAATTTAACAATACCTCAACTCCGTGAGAAACTGAAAAAGACAATGCGCCAAAAGTCAATGATTCAGCAAATTGAGCATAAACTTTTTGGAGGTATTAAGGTTACTCCAGCCGAAGTTCGTGCGCACTTTGAAAAGTTGCCTGAAGATAGTCTTCCGCTTATCCCCACTCAAGTAGAGGTGCAGATTATTACAACTCATCCGCGCCCTACGCGTCAAGAAGTGGAACGTATTGAAGAACAATTGAGAGAGTTTGCACGTCGTGTGAATGAAGGAGAAGCGGAATTTTCTACTTTGGCAAAAATTTACTCCCAGGACCCTGGTTCTGCGCGTCTCGGAGGTGAGTTAGGTTATAGTGGCAAGAATCAGTTTGTTCCTGAATTTTCAAATGTAGCGTTCTCGCTTAATGACCCCAAGAAAGTTTCAAAGATTGTACGCACTGAGTTTGGTTATCACATTATTCAATTGATTGACAAGAATGGTGATAAGGCAAACTTCCGTCATATCCTGCTTAAACCAGAAATTGCTGATAGTGTTTACATGAGAGAATTGGCGAGATTAGATTCAATTGCAGCAGATGTAAAGCGTGGATTGTTTACCTTTGAAGAAGGGGCAGTTGAACTGTCTGACGACAAGGATATAAGAAACAACCACGGTATTATGGTCAACACTGACATGATGACGAGAAAGGTTACTTC
>JAGBYW010000110.1 GCA_017628555.1 Bacteroidaceae bacterium
CCCCCGTTATCGGGGGACGGAAAACCCTAACTTCGGGGGACAATTTAAGTTACCGAGATAAACGAATGTCGTCCCGCATGGACTCCTCACTTCTCACTCCTCACTCCTCACTTTCTCATAACCTCACTCTATAAATATTTCTTTAAATGACTGGTGGAATGTTTTAAAATGCTAATTTTGAAGCGTTAATTATTTTACCCCATAAAATCAACATTGTAAATGAAAGGACAGCACTTCTTGGAGTATCTGCAAAATGATGCTTCAGCGTTTAATATTGATGACTTCTTGGTGATGATTGGCAGAGTGACGTTGCTCTCCCAGGAAGATGAACAACCCCTCATCGTTCAGGCACAGCAGGGCGATGCTGAGGCAATGGTTCGACTGCTGACTGCTAATATGCGTTTTGTAGTGGCGTTGGCAAACCAATACTCGAGAAACCATGCTCCTTTGCAACGATTGATACAAACCGGTGTGTCGCGATTGGAACAGGTGATAAAGGAGTTCGACCCAGCATCAGGTCAGCACCTCTTCAAGTTTGCCGTGCCCGCATTGCGTGAGGCGCTCTTTCGTTGTGTTCAATCTTACGCGCCCGAATCCCCAAAGCGGGAAACGCGTTCAGGAGTGCGACAGCTAAAACTCGTTAAGAAATCTTATACGCTCCCGATGATAGATGAATATCTGAGCGGGCAACCTTTCGTATTGGAGGATTTCCTTCTCACAGCATCTATAGTCAAGAATCTCGTTGATGAGGATGAGGAGTATCTGATAGATGAGGTATTGAGCATTGCGGACGGCAGACACACTTTTTTTGCTCATAGATTTTATGAACGATTTACGGAGGAAGCAATCAAGAGGGATGCGGAGAAATATGGTATACCTGTGGAAAATCAAGATTTTGAGAATGAAGAGAGGTTTCAAATCCTATGTCAAAAGGTGGTGAGCAGAAGGCAGGATGAGAGCCGAGAAATGAGCGAGCTGAAATGGCTCTATGCCCCTTATATTGTGAAAATAGCCCAAGAGTATGCTGGGCAAGAAGTCCCCTTGGAGAAACTCATCGCCTGCGGACTCAAAGCCTTTGGAGAGGCCTTGAAGCAATATGACACCTCAGAACCTCAGAACATCTTAACCTCAGAACTTCAGAACGTCTTAACCTCAGAACCTCAGAACGTCTTAACCTCAGAACCTCAGAACGTCTTAACCTCAGAACCTCAGAACGTCTTAACCTCAGAACCTCACCCCCTTCTCACCTTTGCTACACCGCAAATGCGCGAAGCCATGCAACGCTTCGTTGGTCAATAGGTAAACTGACGTAATTAAGAACAAGATAATGGTTTTAAAACCTCTCGATACATAGGTAATTGCAATCTTTATACTATGGCAAATTTTTGGAGTTTAAAAATTAATGTGGTAAACGCGCAGGATGCGGAAAAGATGAAGGACTGCGTGCGCGAACTTAGCAAGGAATATACTTTAGTGCCCACGTCCGATAATCCCGATGACGGATGGTATCAAGCGGGATTGGAGTATGGCGACGACTTCGTGTGCTACACCGATGGCATTGTAGAGCGCTTGGAGCAATTCAACGAACTTGCCGAAAAAGTGGCAGCACAATTCCCCGAGATGCCATTGCTCTTCACTCAGTTTAACACCGACAACCAAGGCTTATATAGATATGAGTCGAAGGACGGTGAGTTTGTCCGCATCAGTCCGCTGAAGGTAACGCTCCACACGAACGATGCCGAAGATTTTAATCAACTTTGGGCATGTGCCGAACCTTTACTTACTGCACAGGAAATAAACGCTGAAGTGAACACCGCCACTCAGGAAATCACCTGGGGGTACAGCGAGGAGAATGAATCACAGGTGTGCGACTCCCTCATTGCTAAGATGAGCGAACAGATACCTGACATTCAGGTGGTGTGCATGAAGCACGACGTGGACAATCATGAATTTAGCGGTTTGCAATATTGCATCATGGGCAAGGGCGAAGGTGAGTGGAAAAAAATTACGGGTGCGACTCTTGACATCGCTTATGTCATTTGGTATGCAGGTCCGGATTCATCGTGGGGCCTCACCGTGTACGATGCCTTTACCGACCCCGTGAGATGCGTAAAGGTGGTGCTCGAAGAGATTCGCAAGGGGAGTTCGATATGCGATGAATTGAATTTCACCGTGATGGACATCTTCTTCGACTTCAGCGAACACCAAGACAAATTCTGTAACCTTTTGCAACCCGAGGACAAGCAGTGGTTGCTTGATATGGATTATGTAGAGGCCGACTGCATCGTGCTGGGTGGTATGTACAAGCGTCGCCAGCACTTCTATGACGAACTCTTTACCGATGAAGTAACGGGTGAGCAGGTGACGATACAGCGCTACGACACGCTTGACACCCCTCTCTGGAGCGGCACCGTGGAGGAAGCCCAGGCATTATACGACAAGATTTGTTCGTCAAGACGCCACGCTCTGCAAAGTCCCATTGTGCACCATTGGATTAGTTATACACCCTTCAACCCTATGGTCATTGTGGAGCAAACCATGGCAGACTTGGAAAACATGCCCCACAACGTGCTGATGGAGCATCCCGCCTATGGTTGGGCATGTGAAGAGTTGGGCTATGCCTACTACTATGGCGAGGAGCAGTGGGGTTACCACAAAGACCTGGACAAAGCACGCAAGTATTACGCCCTCGCAGAGCAGGTAAAAGCAAATACACAAGATGAAGATTTGCTCCGCACGGGCAATCCGTTTAACGCCTAATAGTTTTATGCCCGAGGTCGCTCCATGCGGAGTAACCTCGGGCGTTTCTTTTGCGCGGAATATCCATTGCTGTTCCCAGGCACATTCAAAACAACACCTCAAATAGCGCGTACAAACTAACTTATACGGCGCACAAACAAACTAATTATTTTTCCTATTTGTAATATTGTTTTAAGGGTGTGCGGAGGGGAAAGGATGATAATGAATTTGTAGGTCATCTTGCTCTGAATATGGTGTTCTCAAAAAAAAAGTTGCCCCAATTTTTGAAATTTTTCCTCTTTGTTACTATATTATAGATGAACCAATAAAACAATAGTTATGATAAACAACAAAGCATTAGTTTGTTCCTATGTGGCGAAGATCTTCGCTGACGGTACCAAGTATTACGAACCTATCAAAGAGTCGGACAACATCGGTTATATCTACGATGCTATGGAGGACTTGCTCAACACAAAACTATCGAAGCAGGAAAAAGCGGAGTTGCCTCTTGATGTGCAAATCATAAGGTTGACGGAGCGAACCAAGGATGATTATGACGCCCAACTCATCATTGCCGCATACTTGCTGATGACGGTGGCACCACTGCTCTGAACATCGGCGCGTTGAATTTTATCAACAACACGATGAAACTCATGCTTGCTGTCTGGAGACCAAGTTATCCGTTCTGTTGAAAAAACCGAGAAATTTATTATTATATTATTTATATTATTATATTTGCAACCGTTGCAACAAATTATACATTAAATTTAAATTCAAGAACTATGGATTACGAAAGAATCAGTGAGATTTTTGAACAATATGGTTCAATGACCCTTTCATGGGGTGATGTGATTGAAGAAGAAACTTTTAAGAATTTTTTTGGAAGTAATGCTTTTGAGGGCACTAACTGTTCGTTTGGTGAAATGCA
>JAGBYW010000111.1 GCA_017628555.1 Bacteroidaceae bacterium
AATATGGTGAGGTAACACAAAAATGGTATATGTACCCCCTTATCCTGCCATTATTACGCAAGTTCTTCGTATCTTTGTAATAAGAAGTGAAGACGACCCTGCTAAAGGGTTTTCTCCACTATTTTTTTCATGTTTACCCCCTAAAAAAGGGTAAAATTACTCGGCACATGCGAAAAATTATGTGCCGAATAATTTTTCGCATGTGCCGAATAATTTCTCGGAGAAAGGGTATAGTTTTCAGGTGCAAAAAATTTTTGTCCCACATTGCTGAATGTGTGCTCTATTCTTCTGAATAAATAATGCAAACGCATGCAAAAAAGTGAACAAAAAGCAATTCAATTTTGTCAATATTTTTCGCATTTTGCTCTGCCGTTCCCAAGACTATTGAGGTTTCTGGTGCAGAATTTGAAAGGAAATAATATTGGAGTTACCCCAAGCTTATTTTTTACGTTGAAAGCAACAATATAGCAGATGTCCACAAACAATCATAGTCCCAAAGATTTTGTGCTCTTATTAGTATAGCCACCAATGGACACTCTACACAAATATGCCTTGCTGGGTACTTAAGACGGAATGGATATTAGAGTGTAAATTAGTGCCCATTAGTGGTTCCTAATAAAACAAACGAACTTTCGTGGACAACCAAAGGTCACGCAAGTAATACCTATATTATTGCCATGAAAAAGCACTTATTGTCTAATACTATTACGTTCATTTCTCAGAAATTAGTCCACTCATTTCCCTTTTATGGCACAGAATGTGCAACTATTTGGATAACTAGTTTTGGAAAAGGGTGACAGAGGTTCTGCGTGTTCCGCTTTTTTTTCGTAACTTTGCGCGCTGAAAAATAAGTTACACATATATAAATTAGTAAAAACGAGAAATGATTACAGTTTCAAACCTCGCCATTCAATTTGGCAAACGCGTCCTCTATCAGGACGTTAACATGAAGTTCACATCTGGAAATATTTACGGCATCATTGGCGCCAATGGGGCGGGTAAGTCTACTTTGCTCAAGGCTATTTCAGGTGAACTTGACCCCACGAAGGGTAAGATTGAATTGGGACCTGGCGAGCGTCTGTCTGTACTTTCTCAGGATCACTTTAAGTACGACAGTTACACCGTTCTTGACACCGTACTTATGGGTCACACCGTGATGTGGGACATCATGCAACAACGCAATGCCCTCTATTGCAAGGAAGAATTTACGGATGAGGATGGTATTTTGGCTGCAGAATTAGAAGATAAGTTCTCTACAATGGGCGGTTATACTGCCGAAAACGATGCTGCAACCCTCCTCTCGGGTCTTGGTATCAAGGAAGCACTTCATGGCAAATTGATGGGCGACCTTTCGGGTAAGGAAAAGGTGCGTGTAATGTTGGCGCAAGCCCTCTTTGGCGAACCCGACAACCTCCTCCTTGACGAACCTACCAATGACCTTGACCTTGAAACAGTAGAATGGTTGGAAGATTACTTGGGCAACTTTGAACACACCGTACTCGTTGTGAGCCACGACCGTCACTTCCTCGACCAAGTGTGTACACACACCGTTGACATCGACTTCGGCAAGGTAACGCTCTTCTCGGGCAACTATTCGTTCTGGTACCAGTCAAGTCAGTTGGCACTCCGTCAGGCACAAAACCAGAAGCAGAAGGCAGAAGAAAAGAAGAAGGAATTGGAAGAATTTATCCGTCGCTTCTCTGCAAACGTGGCGAAGAGTCGTCAGACGACTTCTCGTAAGAAGATGCTTGAAAAGCTCAATGTGGAAGACATCAAACCTTCTACACGTAAATATCCCGGTATTATCTTCCAGATGGAACGCGAACCGGGTAATCAGATTCTCGAAGTTAAGGGTCTCAAGGCGGTGGCTGATGATGGCACCGTGCTCTTCAACGACGTGAACTTTACGGTTGAGAAGGAAGAAAAGGTGGTATTCCTCAGCCACGACCCTCGTGCCATGACGGCCCTCTTTGAAATCATCAACGGCAACCGTAAGGCAGATGAAGGTACTTACAACTGGGGTGTGACTATCACAACCGCATACCTCCCTCTTGACAACTCGGCCTTCTTCAATACCGACCTCAACATGCTCGACTGGCTCATGCAATACGGCGAAGGCAACGAAGTATATTTCAAGGCATTCCTCGGTCGCATGCTCTTCAAGGACGAGGACATTTTGAAGAAGGTGAACGTGCTCTCAGGGGGTGAAAAGATGCGTTGTATGATTGCCCGCATGCAATTGCGCAATGCGAACTGCTTGATTCTCGACACGCCCACCAACCACTTGGACATGGAAAGTATCCAGGCATTTAACAACAACTTGAAACTCTACAAGGGTAACATCCTCTTCGCTTCTCACGACCACGAATTTATCAACACCGTAGCTAACCGCGTCATCGAACTTACGCCCAACGGCACGATTGATAAGCTCATGAACTACGAAGACTACATCCGTGACGAACGTGTGAAGGAACTTAAGGCGCGCCTCTACGGAGAGCTGTAATAGATTATGGCTTTAAGAGAGTCTATAACCTCTAAACATTACACCAACTAAATTATGACAGAAAAGGAAGAACTTCTTAACGAAGAAACTATCGATACAACTGCACAGGCAGAACCCGCAACGGAAACGCCCAACGAACCTACTACGGAACAGGAAGCGGCGGAAGAACCTCACGAACTTACCGTTGAGGAAAAGTTGGCGGAAGCGGAAGCTAAGATTGAAAAGCTCAACAATGCCATGCTTTACAAGGTGGCAGAGTTTGAAAACTACCGCAAGCGCACGATTAAGGAAAAGGCGGATCTCATTCTCAATGGCGGCGAAAAGACGATTACAGCCCTTCTCCCCGTAATGGATGACCTTGAACGCGCTATGAAGCACATGAACGAAGCTTCTGACGTAGCTTCACTCCGTGAGGGCGTTGAACTCATTATCAACAAACTTAACACAGTTTTGAGCGAACAAGGTTTGAAGCGCATTGACACCAAGGATGCGGATTTTACAACCGACCTTCACGAAGCCATCGCCTTTATCCCCGCTCCCACCGATGACCTTAAGGGCAAGGTGATAGATTGCGTACAGGCGGGTTACATGCTTAACGAAAAGGTGATTCGCTACGCTAAAGTTGCCGTGGGACAATAAGATAGAAGCACTATGGAAAACGATTATTACAAAATTCTCGGTGTGGAGCGCAATGCTTCAGCCGAAGAAATCAAAAAGGCATATAAGAAGGTTGCCATAAAATACCATCCCGACCGCAACCCTGACAATAAGGAGGCGGAAGAGATGTTTAAAAAGGCGGCCGAGGCTTACGATGTATTGCGCGACCCCGACAAGCGTGCACGCTACGACCAATTTGGTGCCGAAGGCGTGAATGGCGCTGGAGGATTTGGCGGATTCGGTGGATTTGGCGCTGGAGGCATGGACCTCAATGACATCTTCGCACAATTTGGCGACATTTTCGGTGGACACTTTGGTGGAGGTGGATTTGGTTTTGGTGGCGGACGCCGTCAACAACCCCGTAAATTCAAGGGTAGCGACCTCCGTATGAAGGTTTCCCTCTCGCTCGAAGAAATCAACACGGGTGTCACCAAGAAGTTTAAGGTAAAGAAAGATGTTACCTGCTCTTCATGCCAAGGTTCAGGTTGTGCCGAAGGTGCGCATCCCGAAACGTGTGCTACGTGTCAAGGTTCGGGTTACGTGGTGCGCACCAAGCAAACCATGCTCGGCATGATGCAGACACAAGATGTTTGTCCCTCTTGTCATGGCGAGGGCACCATCATCAAGAATCAGTGTAAGCATTGTCATGGCGAGGGTGTTGTAGCCGGCGAAGAAATCGTTGAAATCGAAATTCCCGCTGGTGTACAAGACGGCATGGTAGTCACCGCTCGTGGCAAGGGTAATGCTGGACGTCATAGCGGAGTGGCGGGTGACATTCAGGTGTTTATCGAAGAACAAGCGCATCCCGAATTTCTCCGTGATGAGAACGACCTCATCTATAACCTTCTCCTCACCGTATCGGAAGCCACACTCGGCACTACGGCACAAATCCCCACCATCGACGGAAAGGCGAATATCAATATCAAACCTGGTACACAACCTGGTACCGTGCTCCGCCTTCGTGGTAAGGGACTTCCCGCCGTTCAGGGGTATGGTTATGGCAAGGGCGACCTTATCGTAAACATTAGTGTTTATATCCCCGAAACATTGAGCAAGGAAGAAAAGAAGGCGTTTGAAAGCATGAAGGACAATGACAACCTCAAGGCGTCCCCCTCATCCAAGCGCAAGATTTTCGAGAATTTTAGAGGATATTTTAGTTAAAGGAGAAATAAGAAAGGAAAAAGGAGAAAGGACTGGCGCATGGAAATTCTCCTTTATCCTCTCTCCATTCTCCTAAAAAAAGGAATGGCTGGCGCATTATTTTCCGCATGGTCTTTCTCATTTGGCTTAAGCCCCTTCGGGCGCCGACCTTCGGTTCTCCTTTCTCATTTCTCCTTTTCTTTATGACTTACCAAGAAACCATAAATTACCTTTACGCATCTGCCCCTTTGTTTCAAAACATTGGGGCAGGCGCGTATAAAGAGGGATTGTCAACCACAAAAGCGCTTGACACATATTTTGACCACCCCCATCGTAAGTTTAAGACGATTCATGTAGGTGGCACCAACGGGAAGGGTTCTACCTCCCACTCTCTTGCCGCCGTGCTCCAATCGGCGGGTTATAAGGTGGGACTTTTCACATCGCCCCACCTCGTTGATTTCCGTGAGCGCATCCGCGTGAATGGCGAGATGATGGAAGAGGAATATGTGGTGGACTTTGTAGAAAACCATCGCCATTTCTTCGAACCTCTCTACCCTTCCTTCTTTGAACTCACCACGGCATTAGCGTTCAAGTATTTTGCCGACCAAAAGGTGGACATCGCCGTAATTGAGGTAGGACTCGGAGGGCGTTTGGATTGCACAAACATCATCCGCCCCCTACTCTCCGTGATTACCAATATTAGTTTTGACCACACGCAATTCCTCGGTTCAACGCTCAAGGAAATTGCTACGGAGAAGGCGGGAATCATCAAGCACTCCACACCCATCGTTATTGGCGAACATGGAGCGGAGAGCGACCCTATATTTATTGAGGTGGCGAAGCGTGAAGATGCTCCTCTTTACTTTGCGGAAGACCAAAATCTTAACCTCGAAAACATAAACTTCCAACTCAAGGGAGATTGCCAAGAAAAGAACTTGCGCACCATTTGCACGGCGCTCAACATCCTTCAGAAGCAGTTGAATATTTCTGCCGAACACATCCGTGAAGGGCTTGCTCACGTGTGCGACCTCACCCACCTTATGGGGCGTTGGCAAACCCTCTCTACCTCTCCCCTCACCATTTGTGACACGGGGCACAATATTGGCGGATGGCAATACCTCGCACCTCGCCTACAAAAATTTATCGATGAGGGGAAACGCTTGCACGTCATTTTCGGTATGGTGAACGATAAGGACATCACCCACGTAGTTGCCCTCCTCCCCAAGCAAGCGCACTACTATTTTACGCAAGCATCAGTCAATCGTGCGCTCCCAGCTGAAAAATTATGGGAAATCTCAACGAATTTTAACTTAAAAGGTAGTACCTTTGCCTCGGTTAAAGAGGCACATCAAGCCGCCCGCAATAATGCCTCGCCCGAAGATGTTATCTTTATTGGCGGAAGCACGTTTGTAGTTGCCGACCTCTTAACCCCTTAACCTAAAGAAACTTAACCTAACAACCTCATAACCTAAAAACCTTAGAACCTCATAACCTCATATTATATGAAATCAATCCTCACCCTTGCGCTTTGCGCAACCACATCATTGGCAACATTTGCCGAAACCCTCCACCCCGGAGAAAAGGAAGGTACAACCTTTAGTCTCGCCACTCAGAAGGCACCTGAGGCCATCAAGAAAGCCGACCCCACGATTACCGTTGGCGGATTTATCACGGGTAAGTATAGCATCACCGACAAGGCAAACGTCACCGATAATGGCGGTTTTGATATGCGCTACCTCCGTATTTATGGTTCGGGTTATGTCTATAAAGATTTCTTCTATCGCTTCCAGGGCGAAGTGAGCGGTGCTCCCGGTGTAGACAAGGGTGCGCGCCTTCTTGACGCCTTTGTAGAATGGCAAAAGTACGATGCCTTTCGCGTAAAGGTGGGACAATTCAAGCGTAGTTTCGGTTTTGAAAATCCCATGTCGCCCCTCGCCATCGGTCATGGTGCTTACTCACAAGCAACCCTCAAGTTCCTCATGAACGACCGTTGTGGAGAGCATAGTAGTGGCGGACGTGACCTCGGTGCACAAATCCAGGGTGACTTCCTCAAGGTAGGTGGCGAAAAGGGACACTACCTCTTCCACTATCAGTTCGGCGTATTCAATGGCCAGGGTATCAACCACAAAGACAAGGATAAAGAAAAAGACTACATCGCAGGTCTATGGGTTCGCCCCTTGAAGAAGCTAGAAGTAGGCGGTTTCCTTTGGAACGGTACATACACTAACGAGGCTAATACACAAGACCAAATCGACCGTAAGCGTATGGGATTTGGTGTGAAGTATGAAGACAAGTGGACGGTTCGTGCGGAATACATGTATAGCTATGGTGGCGCCATCAACAATGCGAACGCTCCCAAGCATAGCGAAGGTTGGTATGCAACCGTAGGTGTGCCCGTAGCTAAGAATTTCAAGGTGTATGGTAAGTGGGATTGCTACCGCCACGATACACGCACTTGGGACTCGCTCAAGACCGATTGGTGTATGTCGGCCAACTACAATTTCGGCAAGAACCTCATGATGCAACTCAACTACACGTACACCGTAGACCGTACCCCCTCACTTAATGATAACCACTTTAACACCGTAGATTTCCAAATCTCGGCACGCTTCTAAAGCAAAGCGCAAATCGTATATACACTAAAAAGAAAGAGTCTGCACCGCTGGTACAGACTCTTTTTCTTGTATATGAAGTTTATTTAAGAACCAAACCTCCTTACTTCATCAACTCAATAGAGCGCTTGATGAAGCGGTTGAGTTCGCTACCCTTCAACAATCCGCTTTGGAGCAATGCCAAGTCGATGAGTTGGGGAATAACGGCATTTCCGTTAGCGAAGGCGGCAAGCACTTCCTTTTGCTTTGCCTCTTCGGCGGCAATAGCGTCACGGCATTCCTGAAGGTCTTTGCGCTCAGCCTCAGAGATTTCGTCGTACTTCTTATCCTTCTGCTCTTGCTCCAACACCTGAAGGCGCGCGTTAAGGCCACGCATTTCGTTTTCAATAGGCTTGAGACTTTCGGATGTAGCGCTTTCTACCTCGGTCATTACCTTTTTCACCAAGGGGTGGTTTGAGTTGAGCACCACGTTATACATATCGGGCATTTCGCCATAGAAACTCATGCCGCCCTGGAATTGTGCCATCTCTTTCATGCGGCGCATGTATTCGCTCTGAGTTACTACGATGGGTGCATCGTCTTCGGCGAGGGCTTCGGTTTGCACGCGGAGTTCCATCTTTTCCATCTTGGGCACCATAGCCTCAAAGGCGGTGGCAAGCTTCTTGCTTTGTGCTTCCGTGAGGGCATTTACCGCCTCGTCTTCCTTCTGAATCAAACGGCTAATCACGTCGCCATCCACACGCACGAGGCGCGCCTTTTCAAACTTCTGCTCAAGCATTGAGACCATCGGAGCATCGAGCTGACCGTCCATGAGGAGCACGTTATAACCCTTTGCCTTAGCCGCCTCAATGTGTGAGAATTGTTGCTCCTTATCGCTGGCATAAAGATAAACGAGGTTGCCCTCCTTATCGGTCTGATTGTCCTTAATGAACTCCTTATACTCCTCATAAGTGTATTGCTTGCCATCAACATCGGCAAAGAGTGCAAACTTATGCGCCTTTTCGTAGAAATCGGGTTGCGAGAGCATGCCGTAATGGATGAAGAGCTTGAGGTCTGCCCACTTCTGCTCAAACTCCTCGCGGTTGTTTTTGAAAAGGCTTGCCAAGCGGTCGGCCACCTTCTTGGTGATGTACGAAGAAATCTTCTTCACATTGGCATCGCTTTGCAAATAGCTACGGCTTACGTTCAAGGGAATATCGGGAGAGTCGATTACGCCGTGGAGGAGGGTCAGAAATTCGGGAACGACATTTTCCACCTGATCCGTCACGAAGACTTGGTTGCAATAAAGTTGAATCTTATTGCGCTGGAAGTCAATATTTTGCTTGATTTTTGGAAAGTAAAGTATACCCGTGAGGTTGAAGGGGTAATCTACGTTGAGGTGAATCCAGAAGAGGGGTTCGTCCGCCATGGGGTAAAGGTCGGTGTAGAACTTCTTGTAGTCTTCATCCGTGAGCGTTGAGGGCGTCTTTGTCCAAAGGGGCGCGGTGTCGTTGATGACGTTGAGCGCGTCGGTTTCCACCTGCTTACCGTCCTTCCACTCCTTCTTATGTCCGAAGGCTACGGGCACGGCCAGGAAGCGGCAATACTTTGTGAGCAACTTGCTGATGGTTGCTTCTTCGAGAAACTCCTTACAATCTTCGGCAATATGGAGCACGATGTCCGTGCCACGCTCAGCCTTTTCGACCTCCGTGATTTCAAATTCGGGCGAACCGTCACACGTCCACTTCACCGCCTGAGCGCCCTCCTGATAGCTACGCGTAACAATGTCTACACGCTCGCTCACCATAAAGGTAGAGTAGAAACCAAGCCCGAAGTGGCCAATAATTGCATTCGCATCGTCCTTATAGCGTTCGAGGAAGTCGGTAGCGCCAGAGAAGGCAATCTGGTTGATGTACT
Organism: Bacteroidaceae bacterium; assembly: GCA_017628555.1. Lineage (GTDB taxonomy): Bacteria > Bacteroidota > Bacteroidia > Bacteroidales > Bacteroidaceae > Alloprevotella. The sequence goes on from JAGBYW010000111.1 coordinate 8,809, forward strand.
TTTCAATCTCCTCGGCGGTCATACCGATACCGCGGTCGCTAATCGTAAGCGTCTTAGCCTCAGCATCTACCTTCACCTGCACGGTCAAGTCGCCAAGTTCGCCACTCACCTCTCCGCGCGCACTGAGTGTCTTCAACTTTTGCGTAGCATCAACGGCATTTGCCACAACTTCACGAAGGAAAATCTCGTGGTCACTATACAAGAATTTCTTAATCACGGGGAAAATGTTCTCCGTCGTTATTCCGATTTGTCCTTTTTTCATAACGTAGTATTTTGATAGTTGAGTTAAAGTTCCACTCTTAATATAAGCAAATACCGTGCCAAATCGTAATAATACGAAAAACTTTTTTTCATGCACCATGCAATTTTGCCACCCTACCTACGCCCTCGTCGAAAACTATCTCCCGATTAGTTGAAACTATCTCCCGATTAGTTAAAACTATCTCCCGATTAGTTAATTACTAACCCCGCTTCTCCCCCACTAAGTCGGAGTTACTCAAGCGCAACATCTCGCAAAATGTCATGACACAAGGGTTCGCTACGCCCAACGCCCCATTTCCCCCGTTGAGTGGTAAAACGACTCCCCCAAACAAAGGGTGCTCCCCATCATTTCCCCCGTTCACAATGCAAAGATACAACACGCTCACGACATTGTGAGAATTAGTGAGAATTAGTGAGAATTAAATTTCATATTTTATTGATACTCAGCGAAATATTTTATTTTTGATGAGCAAAAAGATGAAGCAGAAATTTTTAACTGAAATTCTGAAATTCTGAAATCTTTTTTACGAACACGCACGCGCACCTATCCAGTAGGGATGTATTTGCAAAAACGAGAAT
>JAGBYW010000112.1 GCA_017628555.1 Bacteroidaceae bacterium
AAAAAAATGCTTTACAGAAACGAGCAAACCCATTGCCCGAAAAACTAAACCTATTGTAGTGAAAATTATTAGTAACCTAAAAAAAATTATTAGTAACATATTTTAAAATACATTACTAATAATTTTGAGGCTTTTAACTTGCTGATTTTCAGCATGGATTTTTATAGTAATCGCAACGCCTAATAAGGTCCGCATAAAGGGCGTTGCGCGCGAGCAAATCGCGGTTGCCGACAAGGAAGAATTGCTTGCGGGCGCGGGTGATGGCGACGTTGAGTTTGCGGTCTACCTCCGTGGTGCCGACCTGCTGACACACGGAGAGGATGTCTAACTGGTAAGGGCGCGAGATGGTGGTGGTGAAGACGATGTAGTCGCGCTGCGAACCTTGGTAGCACTCTACGGTGTCGATGGTAATGGCGTCGACATCTGCTACACCTCGCGAGCGCAGACTTGCACGCACCATGCTGATTTGGTTGCGGAAGGGCACGATGATGCCCAACTGCTTGGGCAGGTTGAGGGGCGTCTCGCCACGCAAGTTTAGGTTGATGAGCGCTTCCACTATGTCAGCCACGGCTTCCGCCTCCATTTTATTGGCTTTCACATTGTCGGAAAGTTCGGGCGCAGGAACATGCACAAATCCCATGCGCGTTGCCGCCACAAACTGCTCCATCGGCGTTTGCGCATCTGCGTAATCAAGCGCTCCTTCTTGGTGGTCGAGGGGCACAACGGAGAGGCGTCCTTCGTAGAAACGCTCATTGACAAAGGCGGCAATCTCGCGGTGCATTCTCCCCTGATGATCCAGCAATCCTGCGGCAAGAGTTGCCACTTCGGGCGTGCGTGCCACGAATCCGTGTAGGCGCTCGAAGAGGGAGTTACGCAGGTCGGTCAACCCCATACTGCGGAGCGCTTCATCGTGCACAACGGTTTGCTCCGCGCGTTGCATCACCACGGCGGGGAGTTGCTTGTGGTCGCCAATCATGATGAAGCGGCGCACGGCGGTGGGGTGCGCGAGGAGCGCCATGATTTGCGGTTCGAGCACCTGTGACGCCTCGTCGAGAATGGCAAGGTCAAACTGCTTGAGGTTGAAGAGTTCGGTGTGTGAAGTAAGCGTAGCGACGGTGCCCACAATCACCTGCTGGTCTTGGAGCAACTGGGAAACTTCAGCACGGTTCTTCATGCCCGCCGCACGGTTGACGAACAGATTTTGGCGCACCTCCTCGGAGCACGTTTGCTCAATGCCGAGGCGCAAGAAGTCTATTCCTGCCCCCTGAAGCATTTGGCAAATTTCATCCACGGCACGGTTGGTGTAAGCCGCCAGCAAGAGGTTCGGGCGCTCGCCACGAAGGCATGACGAGGTGAGAAACTCTTGCACCATAGCGCGCAGGGCAACATTGGTTTTCCCCGTTCCGGGCGGTCCCACGAGGAGGTAATAATCCTGTGCCTGCATGGCGGGAAGCACAATGGCGTTGGTGCGTGCGCCATAATCCCCACAAAGTTTTACGCTCGTATCGAAGCGCGGCGCACGTTGGCAGAGCAAGAGTTCGCGACGCTCCTGTGGCGCCGTAAGCAGGGCAAAGAGTCCACGGCGGGCGGATTGGAAACTGCTGTCGGTGCTGTCCTTCTCAATGGCATAGGTGGTGTCGAAGGAGAAGAAGTCGCGGTTGCGCTGCTTATAGGAGAGGTGCAGGTGAAGTTCGGTGTCGGTGAGGCGCACAATGTAGCCGCGCACCAATTGTCGGTTGCACACGGTGTCGGTCGCCGAACGGCGTTCGTAGAGTTGCACCATGGCACCCTCGTAAAAGTCGGCAATAAACTTCTCGCCGTAGTCGGGCACGTCGAAAATGATTTCTTCCACCCCACCCTCGCCCAAGAGTTCGCGGATACGGAGGTTGATGAGAATTTCTCCCGACAGGAGTTTTGAAGTATAGTCGGCGTTCCACACACGAGCGAAACCACGCGTCGAATCAGGGCGCGGTTCGCCCATCTTTGAGAGAAACTGCTCACGCGACAGGAAGGTCATGAAGTGGTTAAAGTAACTGCGCTCCAAGGGTGAGGCGTTCGCCAAGGGTTCTACGACCGCCTGAATCGGGGGCAGGATGGCTTTCAAAAAGTTGGGGTGAAGCCCCTGCTTCTGTATAATATTATTATAGGTGAGTTCCGACAAAACGTCCGCAACCTCCCCATTGCGCATGCGCATTTCCATCCGCACAATCTCGTTGCGCAGGTGCATCACCTCCTTAATCTTGCTACGCGGAATGCGTTCGTCAAGCAGGGTCGGGTAACGGGAGTAGAGCAGGAAGGAAGAGATGGCGTCGCGGGGAATGGAGAAATTGAAGTGCAGCATCTCCTTGTAAAGCGCCATCTGCAGCACGTGCTCCTCCTTGGGGCGAACGGGCGGACGGAAGTCTTCAGCCTTACCGCTCTTGAGTTCCACAATGCGGCGGTGGTCTGCCGTCATCACGTCCAGGCGTCCCCTCAAGCCGAGGGTGGCACAGATAAAGGCGGGTTCGAGCAACACCTGGTCGAGCGCTATGCCCACTTCGGGTGAGGCGTATGCCTGCTGCACAATCTGGCGAATGTTGTCGAAGTGCTGACGGGCCTCCTTGAAATAACTGACATCAATTTCCTCGGGGGCGTGATGGCAAGCGTAATCCAAAAGCGACTGGCGGAAGTGCGACTGCATGCTTTCCGCAAAATCAATCGTGGCAGAGTGGGTGCAGTCATCCATAAACTGGTTGGCAGCATTACCGAGGAGAATGGGGCGCGTAGTTTGACGCGGTTGGAGTTGCGCCAGAAGGTAATTCAGCGGCGACGTGCCGTAAGGTTTTACGCATGCCGTGAGCGAACTGACGTCAATGAGGTAATCAGGTTCGAGTATGACGAGTTCCCCTCCGTTCACCACATTCACCCGCACGCCTTCCTCAAGTAGTTGCAAGGTTGCGGCATCTGCAGGTACTACCGTCTCGCCCGCATCGTCCTGAAGCAGGAGTGTGAAGCAGTCTTCACCAATTTCTTTGACCAATCCGCGTGCCACGCGCAACTGTTCCACGGGCGTAGAAGTGAGTTGTGCCTCCTCCTTTCTGGGGACGTTTTCTGACGCTTCCAGGGCGGTGAGAAAACTTCTCAAGTCCGCCACATCAATGGCAAACAACTCCTCCGTTGCCTCCCGCTGTCCGCGCAAAGTTTGGAGGGCATTGCGACGGAAGCGGTCGGCGGCGGCATGGGGCAAGTCGTAGTGTTTACACACCGCGTAGAGGCGTGCAAAAAGTCCGGAGTAATCCGTTGAAAACTCCTTGGTCTTTTCTATGCAAACACGCTTCAGCAGGGAGTAAAGCATCGTGTAACGCACACGAATCTTTAATTGCTGATTACATGCCGAAGCGAGTTCTTCATCATACATCATGGGCAGAGGATTTGAGAACGGGAGGATTGTTTTTATAGACAAAAGAACAAAAGGACATACGTTCTACAGTTTTTGTTCTTACGTTCTTATGTCGTGAATCCAAGAAAATATTTAACTTTGTGCGAAGTTACAAAAATTTAAGAACTCTATGCTGAAACATATTGTACTCTTTCAACTCAAACCCGAACTCACGGAAGAGCAGCGCCAAGCCGTGATGGACAATTTCAAGAATGGCATTATGGCACTCCCCGCCATCATCCCCGAAATCCAGTCTATTGCCGTAAACTTCAACTGCAATCCCGCCGAGCAGTGGGACATTTGCCTTGAAAGCACCTTCGCCTCACTCGAAGCTCTCGACATTTACGCACAACATCCCGCCCACAAAGCTGTAGGCGCCGAATTGCGCCCCAACATCTGCGGCCGCAGTTGTGTGGATTACATCCTCTAAATTCTCAGTGCGCTCTTCACTCCGCAAGGCGCTCTCCCCCTGTTCATAGGGGGAGGGGACCACGAAGTGGTGAGGGGGTGCCAACATTTTTTTAGTTTCCAAACCTCATAACCTCTTACTCCTAAACACCTTCCCCCTATGACACACGAATGGTTTGAATGTAAAATCAAATACGAAAAGCAACAAGACAATGGCGCCCTCAAGAAGGTAAGCGAACCCTACCTCGTTGACGCCCTCAATTTCACAGAAGCAGAGCGCCGTATTACGGAAGAAATAGCCCCCTTCATGACGGGTGAATTCCAGGTTTCAGACATCAAGCGCGCACGCTTTGCCGAACTCTTTGAAGCTACAGAAGAAAGTGCCGACAAGTGGTACAAGGCAAAGCTCATCTACCTCACGATTGACGAATCAAAGGGGGTAGAGAAGAAGACTTCACAAACGATTCTCGTGCAGGCAGGTTCGTTCCACGATGCTCTCAAGAACTTGGACAAGGGTATGGAAAATTACATGGGTGATTACACCATTGCGTGCATTCAGGAAACACCCATCATGGACATCTTCCGCTACAAGCCTGCTGCTGAATAATTGACCGCTTTAAGGTAATTTTCCGTATGGGACACATTGCCAAAAACATTGCTGAAATACGTGCCACACTGCCGCCAACAACCAACTTGGTGGCAGTATCAAAGTATCATCCCATAGAGGCCGTTGCAGAAGCCTATGCAGCTGGGCAACGCATCTTTGGAGAGAGTCGTGCACAGGAATTGCGGGAGAAGGCAGAGGCGCTTCCGAAGGACATTGAGTGGCACTTCATTGGGCACCTCCAACCCAACAAGGTGAAATACATAGCCCCGTTCATCAGTCTCATTCACGCTGTTGACACCCCCAAACTCCTTGCCGAAATCCACCGACAGGCGGAGAAGAACGGCAGAGTCATCCCCTGTCTGCTCCAACTTCATGTGGCGGCAGAGGAAACGAAATATGGTTTTACCCCCGATGAGGCGTGGCAATTCCTGGAGTCGGGCGAGTGGCGCAACTATCCCAACGCGCAAATCTCGGGTGTGATGTGCATGGCTACGAACACGGATGATGAAACCCGCATCCGCCACGACTTCCAAGTGGCACACGACTTCTTCCTTCGTGCCCAATCCTCCTTCTTCGCTGATGCCCCCCACTTCACCCAATGCTCATGGGGCATGTCCGACGACTACCCCATCGCCATTGCCGAAGGCAGTACCCTCGTCCGCATCGGTTCTAAAATCTTCTGCGAGTAACTTTTAGAGTAGACAAGTAAACTAGGTACGAGTAAACTAGGTACGAGTAGACAAGATAGTCAGCGAGATAAACGAGTAGTGTCCCGCATGGTATTACTCACTACTACCTACTACTTACTACTTGCTCTCTCGTCCCGCATGGATCTTTTATCTTTACTCTTTTATCTTTACTCTTTTAAGTTGACGAGTAAACCAGAAAGTTTGTGAGGTAGACGATTGTCACCCCGCATGGTTCGTTAAACCTTCAACCTTCACCGTTAATCGTTAATCAAAAATAACCCCTAAAGCAAAACTTTTCCTCAAATCCCTTTGCCAGTTCAGAAAAAGTCACTACCTTTGCACTCGCAATTCAGAAAGGTGCCATAGCTGAGTTGGTAGAGCAAAGGACTGAAAATCCTTGTGTCCCCGGTTCGATTCCTGGTGGCACCACAATAAAAGCAGTTGTCTTAACCGACAACTGCTTTTTCTTTATGTATCTTTTTCTGCAGAGGTAAACATTAAGACACTATAATCTATTCAGCCTCTCCGAAATCATTATCTTGAATGCTTCTTTCATTTCGTCTGGTAAAAACGATTGGTCGATAAACTCAAACCATTTAGCTCTTGCCTTTGCGAATTTGGCAAAGATGTTGTTGATAACTTTGTCCTCCAATCCTAATGCTTGCATTGAGAAAACGAAATCTTCTTTTTTGATTTTGCGTTTCTTGCCGTTTAGGGTCAGTGCCAATTCCTCGATATCTTCGGGCATCACCAATGCGGTGGAGAGCATATCGTATGCAGGCGTAAGCACATATTTCCTTTGTTCCTTGCTATATAGCGAAAAGTTTTTCAAGTGCATATCGGCATTGCCAGTAATCCAAGAGAATACTACCTGTTCCCAATAGTTTACCATATCCAACTTGGGCACTGCAGAAAATCGTAGTATCGCCTTTGCAATCTGCTCATACGAACCTTTGTATTTATGCTCAGTCAGTCGTTCCGTAAGCTGGCACATATCCTCCATTGGGAGTTTATCGCCAGAGGTTGTTCGGTCGATACGGCGGGTTATATAGCACAACTCACCATCGGCAAAACGGATGAGACTATGAGGTACAACTTGCAACTTTGCCAACTCTGCAAGGTGCATGGTCAAATCCTCCAACTCTGGCAGATGTGCAAAACGATCGGTTTGTGGTTTTAATATGTATCGTCCCCACAACCCAACTATAGTGAAACGATCGGTCTCATTTCTGTTACCCATATTTATATCCAATGACAACTTCGCCTGAACACCAGTCAATGTTGTTTGACTGCGGATTACTTGTTTGGCAAGGTCGGTCAAGTTCTCGCGTGTGTATGGCAGTTCGGGAACACTCGGCGTACCGAACATCTTCTTTGAACAACCCTTATGAAAATCCTTTTCAGCCTCGTTAAGTTCTTTGTAACAATACAGACACTTTGCCATAAGTTATTCCTCCACGTTTATTATGGGTTCAACACCTACTGCTCCAATACAATCCTTGCAACACGCTAGCAACAACGACATACGGTCACGAGTATCAATTTTCCAATTCTTCTCGGCAATATCCAGAAGCCAACCTTCAGGAATCAAACCATCGAAGAATGGGAAGAGCACTTTATCACGATAGGGGTTATCGCTCAAGGGCAAAGTAAGACTCACCGCCTCAGCGTCGGCTGAGGTTAGATAATCTGCATCATACGCAAATGTGTACCCGTTCTCATCTTCTGTCAAGATGCCCGCCTTTATGCCACGCAAAAATACAGTTGCCTGTTTCATCGCTCATCGGTTTTAGTCATTGGCACAACGCCCACTTCACTGCCAAAAAGATTCAATATCTGGTTTACCTTATCAAGGCGTAAAGTCTGCTTGCCCTGCTCCAATTCACGAACAAGACGCAAACCTACTCCTGACTTTTCGGAAAGCTCCACCTGCGTAAGATTGTATTGCTTACGCATCGACTTTACATATTTTGAGAGTGTTGTATGCTGCATAAACGCAATAAATTATACCCTTTCGGGTGCAAATATAGTGCAAACCAAGCGGAGTGCAAAATAAAATCGTTTATTTTCTCTCCCGAGATGCTAACTATATTCAAATTCAGTCAATAAATATAACGAAAGTATTTATTTTACACCTTATCGGGTATAATCTTAGTGTCTTAACGATTGTCTTATACCTTATCGGGTATAACTCGAACTCTCTCCCGATAGCAACTTTCTAATACTCGTTCAATTTCGCTTTCCCGATAAAGGATGTTTCCACCCAGTTGGCGGTATGGCAAATCATTTGATGAAATCGCGAATAGATTAGATATTTTCAAAACGTAAAACAGATTTATTTGAGGGGCATATTGACAAGAAAACTATATGATCCCTTTATTTTTCTCACCCCCTACTGAGAAAATCATTTCCAAGTTATGAAAATAAAATTATCTTACTTGGAAATTTTAGAAGGTCTAACTACACTATATTAGATTCTGATTGTTAAAATTTCAAGGGAAAATAGTTTTGTACCAAGGTCTGGTATTTTTTCTACCAGTAGTGGTACTTAAAATACCAAGCCTTGGTACAAAAAGTACCAGTACTGGTATTTAATCAAAAAAAGTAATTTGAAAGGAGGGAAATGGTTTCTGATGCAACAACTCTCTTAACATCTCAAAATAAGAATATGTCATTATAACTTCAGAAGGTTTGTCGGGTGCAATTTTAGGCAATAATATTGGGGCAATAACTTTTGCAGACTATTTAGTTTTTTCAAAAATCTACATCCTATTTTTGAAATAAACCCAACCCACATCCTGCTCGCGTTTCACATATATAAAGAACTGCTATATAGCAACATTAGGGACATGATTTATTCTTCATAAATAAAGAATTTTTCTCTTAAACAAAATTTAGTAGAAAGGATATTGTGAAATAATTTGAGTGTTTGGTGAAAGCTTTTTATCTTTGTAGAAAATTATCAAAGAAGATGACTAAATTACATAACATAGCAATAATTCAAACGGGAGTTTTTGCCAAGACTGTCCCCAATCCGAATGCGCTTTACCTCCAGCAAAGCGACTTTGATGGTAATGGCGAACTGCGCAACACTGTTCACCCCACAATTACCACGAACAACCCTAAACACCTATTGGCTGCTGGTGATTTACTTTTGGCTTCCAAAGGCAATAATAATATATGTGTGATTGTTCCAAAGATTGAGCAAAAATGTGTAGCCTCTCCATCTTTTTTGGTAATACGTCTATACGACAAGTCTGCCGTTTTACCTGAGTTCGTAGCTTGGTTTCTCAATCTTCCGACGACACAGGACACATTGGCACTCCACGCTCGCGGAACATCCATAATGTCGATTTCGAAGGCGTCGCTTGGAGAGTTGGAGATACCAATCCCCTCAATAGATCGCCAAAGACAATATGTGGAGTTAGCGAAGTTTCAAGAGAGAGAGCAAGAACTCTATAAGGCTATTGCCGAGAAACGCAAACAACTCCTGGATTATAAAATGATAAAAAATATATAGTTATGAGTACAAAAATTACACAAGACGAAATCAACAAAGTCGTATGGAATGCCTGTGACACCTTCCGCGGTGTTGTTGATCCCAGTCAATACAAAGATTACATCTTGACTATGCTCTTCTTGAAGTATGTCAGCGATGTAAACAAATCGAAGTATGCCGAGTATTTGGAGCGTTACGAGGGTGACGAGGAGCGCGCACAGCGTGCTATGCGTCGTGAGCGTTTTCAGGTTCCCGAGACAAGTTCTTTCTACTACCTCTACGACAACCGCAACGCAGTAAATATCGGCGAGCTGATAGATATAGCTCTTGTCGATTTAGAAAATGCCAAC
>JAGBYW010000113.1 GCA_017628555.1 Bacteroidaceae bacterium
AGCCCTTCATCATTGAGCCTCGCCACCCTCGAGCATTTCAGAATTTCAGTTTTCAGTTAAATTATTTCTTCATCATGATTGGGCGCGTTTCTTAAAAAAGAAATTTTTATATATATAATATATATATAAAGTTATATTTCCATTATTTTCGTCCGCAAGCATCATTGCAAAATAAAACAACTGAAAACTGAAATTCTGAAATGCTCAAGGATTATGGGGCAGAAAAAATCTGAAAAGATTTAACATTTGAAATTTTGTTTTGACACTATATGTCAAAAATGCCCCATAATTTTGCGCCATTAACCAAATTTTTATCTTGTTATGAATAGTGAGTATATGCAAGAAGTGTTTCGCTTCTTCGACGCGGCGGGTTGGAAGCCCGAGTGGTGTGATGTGCCAGTTCCGATGATTGAGAATACGGTTCAGGCGGGTTTGCCTACGGAGGTGGGCGCTATGGTGTGTGACGAATATACGCTGGTGCCCAAGTCGTTGGTGGGGCGCGGTGCGCTCATGTGCATCACCGTGCGTGGCGACTCAATGGAGGATTGCGGCATTCAGGAGGGCGACGTGCTGAGTGTGCAGATTACGGGCGATTGCCACGGCATCCGCGAGGGCGATATTGTTGTGGCCGAGGTAGACGGCGGGATTACCGTTAAGACCTTCTTTCGCGACGAGCGGGGCGGCGTGTGGCTCTTGCCGCGCAATGAGAAGTACCTACCCATTCACCTTACCGAGGGCATGAACGCGCGCATCATTGGCAAGGTGAAGGAAATCCGGCGTGAGGCACCTCACACCTCGACCAGCGAGATGCTGAAAATCATGAAGCGTGCCGTGCGCCAGGAGGTGACGCCACCCTCCGAACGCGCCGTGCGTAGTGGCCTCCAGCGCATTGCCGAGCGCGTGAAGAATCGCCGCCAATGGTTTGCCGTCTATCGTGCCCTTGTAGACAAGGGTAGCCTCCCTATGGGCGACTATTCCACCTTCGTAGAACTCGTGGAGCGCACCGTGCCCGCACATCCGCACCTGCCCACCACCGACCAACTCCAGCGCATGTGCACCCTAAGTTTCCGCAAGCGCCTCTCCCTCTGGGATCGCAATAATGCCCCCGTACAGGGCGCCCGATTTGATGAATATTATGCTATTGCGATGGAGATGATGAGGATGATTTGAGAAAATGAGAAAGGAGAAATGAGAAAGGAGAAAGGGGCTGCGCGGTGGGGAAACTCTGAGCACTCTGAGCACTCTGAGGTCTCTGAGATCTCTGAGGTCTCTGATAACTCTGAACTCCGAACCCTCTGATAACAACAAGAGCGCCTTGCGGGGCGCTCTTATCACTTACTTACCAATATGTTCATTCCGATAATCGGTGCGTGCCTTAAACATGCGCTCTTTGATGCCCCCTTCGGTGACGAAGCGGTGTTGCATCGTTTCGAGCAAGCGTTGGAGCATGACGCTGGATTGATGGAGCAGGGTGATGCAGAGGTTAGCAATCTCCTCATCGTTCATCTTGCGGATATGCTGGGCGTATGTGCTCTTGATGCTTTCCGAGCGGGCATAGGTGCGCATGGCTTCGTAGCGCGGGTGGAGCGCTCCCCATTGCTCAAGATGGCGCACGCGCAGGTAGTCCTCATAGTCGTCAAGGAGTTCCTCAAGGCTCGCCTTAGCCACATTGGTGAGCTTGATTTCCGTCTCGCTCGAAGTGGTGGCGGCTTGATTGCCCTCGGCAATGTTTTGCTTGCCCGAGCGCGCCGCTTGAACCATCTGGTCGATGGTGCGGTCACCCTTGGCAAGGTAGCGGTGGGCGAAGTAATAGGTGATGTCGTAGATGATTTCCGTAACCTGATAAACGCGCAGGTTGCGGTAATGACCGTGTTTGGGGAGGAAGGTGATTTTCTGAGAGGGCTGATTACTCTGAGAACTCTGATTGCTCTGAGGGCTCTGAGAACTCTGATTGCTCTGAGGGCTCTGAGAACTCAGATTATTCTGATTACTCTGAGGATTCTGATTACTCTGATTACTCTGATTACTCTGATTAAAATTACTCTGATTATTCATACGATTTCCTCCTAATTCTTAAGATATTGGCAAAAGTAATAATACTTTACAAAACTTTACGAATTACCCTTTAAAATATTTGCGCCGCTCCACTTCTTTACAAACTTCTTTACGATAATTTACACCGATGGATATTTACTTTCCATCGGCTTTTTTGTGTCGTAAATTTGCATTGTTGATCAACGAAATGGGGGAGTTCTCAGAGACCTCAGAGTCCTCGGAGTCCTCAGAGTTCTCAGAGCCCTCAGAGTTTCTCAGAGTCCTCAGACCCTCATAACCTTATAACCTTATAACCTCATAACCTTACCCACTATGATTATCCAACTTCAAATTTCCGACGCCATCTACGCGGCTCTCCTGAAAAACAACACGCGCGTTCAAGGCACGATTGCCTTGGTAAACCCTAACGAAGGTAACTTCAATGCACATAAGCGCTATACGCCAAGCGCCGCGCGCAAGTACATCAAATTGCCCCACGGGCGTGCCTCGATGAACAAACACTCCGTGCGCCTCTCGCTCAACATCGGCCTTGACGAGGCCAATATTCATCCCGGTGTTACCATCCTTGATGAGAGTTTGAAAGCCAGCGATTTCGTGAATAGCATGATGACGGAAGGAGGGGTGGCATGAGTTTCGGAATCTCTCAAAGTATAAAGAGTAGGGCGGTGCAGGTGTGCACCCCCGAACTCCTTAACCAAGCGTTAGACAATGCCAACGTGGCGCGCATTTGTGCCGAAATCCGCGATGCTTGGGAGCAAAAGATGCGAGGCGAAATGAGTGGCGAGGACTTTGAAACGCTCAAGGGGAACCTCAAGAAGCAACTCCCCATCCTCACGCCGCATGCCACCTTTAAGAACGGGCGCCGCCTCAATGCCGAGGCGATACCCTCAGGACTCTCCATCTACGACCTCGACCATATCACCAATCCCGAAGGGCGCTGGGCGGAAATTGCGCCCCGTAAGGAGCAACTGGGCATCGTCATGGCGCACATTACGCCAAGTTATGAGGGATTGCGCCTTATCTTCATCATCCCCCGAGGCATGGATCTCGCACGGGCGCAAGCGTGGATGGCGGAGCAATTAGGCGATAAGGCGTATGACGCTTGCGTGAAGGACTATGCGCGGAGCTCGTTTGTAGTGCCCAGGGAGTATGTGCTTTGGATGGATAGGGAGGGGTTGTTTTCTGAGGGCTATGAGGGCTATGAAAACTCTGAGATCTCTGATAACTCTGAGTCCTCTGAGGTCTCTGAGTTCTCTGATTACTCCGAGTCCTCCGAAAACTCTGAGTTCTCTGATCCCACCTCCCCCTTTCCCCCTCTCCAATACCCCAACCTCGTCAGCGTCCTTGAGGAGCAGATGGGCGGGAGGCCTGCGCACGGTTCTCGAAACAACTTTATATTTTCTATGGCGTGCCACCTGCGCTACGTGTGTAATGATGACCCTCATTGGATAGCCAGCGTAT
>JAGBYW010000114.1 GCA_017628555.1 Bacteroidaceae bacterium
GGTACGAATGAAGTGAGTAGTTAGGAGTGAGTAGTTAGGAGTGAGTAGTTAGGAGTAACCATGCGGATTGTTATCTGCACCCCCTCACCGCCAAGGCGGTCCCCTCCCCCTATAAACAGGGGGAGAGCGCCGTCCGGAATAGTTTCGCAATAGTTATCAACTTTTTAATGTATACAATTATGAACAAATTTTTCAAAACTACAACAGCATTGCTGACACTCTCCGCCCTTGTAGCGTGCGGTGAAGATGCAGCGATGGAAGAATCTTTGATTCTTAGTAATGGTAAGACGCTTGAACGCATTAGCATTACGGGTAAGGACTTTCAAATTGACGGCGCTACGCGCTCGTCTGTAGTTGTTGACAACGCCGGTGTGAGTTTCCTTTGGGCAGCTAACGACACCGTGGGTATTTTCCCCCACTCGGGTAGTCAGGCGGAATTTGCTATGGAAGAAGGTGTGGGCATGCAGACAGCAACCTTCAACGGTGGCGGTTGGGCGCTGAAGCACTCTGCTACGTATTCTGCTTATTACCCCTACAACTTCTACAACCGCGACTTGACCAAGATTCCCGTGAAATACGAAGGCCAAACGCAGGATGGTAATGCGGCTACAACTCACCTCGGTGCTTACGACTATATGGCAGCAAGTGTAGCGACTCCCTCGAATGGTGCCGTTGCTTTTGACATGCAGCACATGGGCGCGTTGGTAATGCTCCAAACAAATTTGGACGAAGCGAAGACACTTACGAGCGTGGCGTTGAAAGCAAACGATGCAGTGTTTACTAAGACTGGCACTATGGACTTGAGCGTAGTCAATCCCGCCATTACTGCCACTTCTACTACGAATACCTTTACGATTACCCTCTCCAACTTTACGGTTGCTGAAAACGAAACCAGCACTATTTACTTTATGTTGGCGCCCACGAACCTTGTAGGCGAAACGCTTGAAATTACTCTTTCGGATGAGAAGGGCGCATACATGAAGTTTGAAGCCGCAGGTAAGAACTTCGTAGCTGGCACTGCGTATGCTTACACCTTGACAAACGGTGAAAAACTCAATACCGTTACCTACAATGCCGTAGACCTCGGCTTGCCCAGCGGTACTTTGTGGGCGGACCGCAATGTTGGCGCAGACGCTCCCGAAGCGTATGGCGATTACTTTGCTTGGGGGGAGACGGAAACCAAGGATAACTATGCTTGGAGCACTTACAAATGGTGCAACGGTTCTGATAGAACTCAAACAAAGTATTGCACGAATAGTTCTTACGGCACTGTTGACAACAAAACCGTTCTTGAATTGGAAGACGATGCTGCTTATGTAAACATGGGCGCAGAGTGGCGTATGCCAACCCTAACAGAACAGATAGAACTTTTAGATAATTGTACTTGGGAGTGGACGACTCAAAACGGTGTCAATGGTCGAAAGGTGACAGGTCCTAATGGTAATAGTATTTTCCTCCCCGCTGCGGGTTATCGCTACGGTAGCAGTCTCAGCAACGCTGGTTCTTACGGCTACTTTTGGTCGAGTTCGTTGAACGAGAGCCATCCGTACGGCGCGTACATACTCTGCTTCTATTCGGGCAGTTACGATTGGGGCTACTACGGCCGTTACTACGGGCGGTCGGTGCGTGCTGTGGTGCGTTAGAGAATTTGTGCATCCTTGTCCCCCAAAAAATAATAGAACAACCCATGGGCAAGAATGCCAAGATTAAAAATGACAGGAAATTTTAATTAGCATGTGTAACTATCCTCTTCGTGTGAGATTTCCAGTGCGGGAGGGTAGGTAATAAGAAGCGAACCTCAAGGTGGAAACTAACCTCGAGGTTCGCTTTTCTTGAACGTAGAGACGTCATAGTATGGCGTCTCGAAAATGAGAGGAGTGGCAATATTATATGGGGGACTATATCTTTACGATCAGGATGCCGTTGAGGTCGGTGAGATAGTTGCGGCTTCTGTTCTCGCTCTTATTCTGCCACGTCGGTGTGCTTCCTCCGCTTGCACCAATGTAGATTTTGTTGGCGCCATAGTTTTGGTTGATAGTATCAATGGTTTTCATGAGTTCCCTTCTCTCAGGGCGGTTAGGGATATTGTCAAAAAGGTATTGCTGCACGTATTCCGTCTGCGAAATTTCGCTAAGAATTACCCCTGATTTCTTGTAATGAAATCCCTCTTTGAAAATCTCTCGAAGTGCAGTCACTGCGGCATTGACGATTTCTAAAGTGTCGGAGGTGGGGACAGGAAGGAACCGCGTGTAGGTCTCAGAATGTTGCGGCAAATCTTGGCGGAATCTGTTGGTGGTGACAAACACTGTCACGGCTTTCGCAAAGGAATGTTGCCCTCTGAGTTTGTTGGCACAACTGGAGGCAAAGGTAACTACGGAAGATTTTAAGGCGTCAAAGGTAGTGACCATCTCCCCGAAACTACGGCTGGTGCAGATACTTTGTTTCTGCGGTTTTTCTTGCGTGTCAATACAGGGAATGCCGTTCAGTTCTTTCCATGTTTGCACCACGGGAAGATTGAACCGCCGTTTTACCCACTCTTCCGTTTTGTCGGCAAAATCGATCGTGGTGAAGACCCCGTAGTTGTTGAGTTTCTTAAGCGTTTGGCGGCCGATGCCCCACACGTCAGCAAGTTCAAAAAGCGTGAGGGCCTTTCGACGCTTCTCTTCGTTGTCAATAAGGCAGACAGAGCGATACCCCTTGTACTTTTTTGCAAATTTACTACCCACTTTCGCAAGCGTTTTGCTCGGAGCAATGCCTACGCTCACAGGAATGTCGGTGAAGAGTGCAATGCGATACACGATGTCTCGCATATAGTCCTCAATGTTGCCCATCTTTTCATACCCGTCTAAATAACAGAAACTTTCATCAATGCTATAGTTCTCTACGTGGTGCACTGAATTCCTGAGAATATTTGTAATGCGTTTTGACATAGCCGCGTAGAGCGTCATGTTGGTAGAAAAAATCTTTACGTCGTTCCTACGGATAACATCTTTTACCTTAAACACGGGGTCACCGCGTTTCAGTCCCAACGCTTTGGCTTCTTGGGTGAGCGCAACGATAATGCCGTCGTTCGACCCCGCAACGCATACGGGTTTGTTCCGTAGTCCAGCGCAAAAGACGCGTTCTACGGAGCAGAAGAAATTATTGCAATCAATCAGTGCTACCATCGCGGTTTGTGAATGACATAAGTAACAACGCCCCACACGCTAAAATCATCGCCCTCTTCAATTTTAATCCTGGGATAGTCGGGGTTGGCGGGAACCAACCACAGGTCCTCACCGTCCTTGACAACATGTTTAATGGTGTACTCTCCATTGAGTTCGCACATGGCGGCTTGTCGCTCCGAGGGCGTGCGATTGCTTTTATCGACAATCAAAATGTCGCCGTCGTAGATGTCTGCCTCAATCATTGAATTGCCCGACACGCGAATCAGATAGGAAGCATCTGGGTTGGGGCACAGCATTTGGAGCAACTCAATGTCTTGTGCCATCTCATCAGTGGTAAGCGGAATGGGGAACCCCGCAACTACCTTGATGTCGAAGAAGGGGAGTGAAAGCGGTTTGACGCGGCTGGCGGGGATAATTTCGCCGAAATTTGACGGCACCTCAGGGGAGGGCAGTGCATGCGCTCCCTTTTCCATGCAAGAAAGGATGCAGTCTTTAATAAACTGCGTTTTATTCTCCTGCGTGTCAATAAAGTGTGCCAAATCCTTATCCGCGCGAAACGCATAGAGTTTGCTCGACCCTTTTGGCCGGCCTGCTCCCTCGCGTTTACCGCCTCTCTGTCTTTTAGTAGTATTCATCTGTAGTAAGTTCCAACTCTTGGAGGTTTCATTTCCAATAGATACTGCAAAGTTAAGGTTAAAAAATGAAATGTGTATAACAGAAATCAAATTTTCTATAACTAATATCCCATAGAATGGGGATGTGAAATAATTTCTTAATGGTGGCTGTGGTGCAAATTGTAGGGTGAGAGAATGACAGGAGTATGTCGTTTTTTTTTACAACTCACTTCGGGAAAATAAAAAGTAACTTAGTGAAAAATATTTGAGAGTTAATTTCGGAGGAGTCTTAGAGGCGGTTGTAAGGGGTATTCACCCTCTTTTTTATCCCTATATTATATAATGAGTAGTGAAAAATAAATTCCGTCTCCTTATTTTTGGATGAAAAAATAGAAGTAATTGCATTTAATAAATTATTTATGGTTGAATTTTGAAAAGTGAAAATAACAAAAATAAGTGTGGTGAAAATAATTATTAAGAAAAGCATTGATTTTCTTGGTGTAACTATAAAATGTTCGTAAATTTGCACTCGCAAAAAGTAGGAAACGCTTGAAACCTGCTTTTTTATACATAGTAATCACCCTGCGTTGCGCAGGACTTCGCCCCAGAAATGGGCTACGAAACAACAAAATTCAAAAACATATCATTTATTAATAGTAAAACTGAAATGCCAGGATTATTAGGAA
>JAGBYW010000115.1 GCA_017628555.1 Bacteroidaceae bacterium
TAAATATCTGTTTCGCTCAAGACATCCTTCCTTATCATAAAGAATTAAACGGTACAAATAACATCTTATGTTACC
Source organism: Bacteroidaceae bacterium (assembly GCA_017628555.1). GTDB lineage: Bacteria > Bacteroidota > Bacteroidia > Bacteroidales > Bacteroidaceae > Alloprevotella. The sequence goes on from JAGBYW010000115.1 coordinate 76, forward strand.
CAAAGTAATTTGCTACTTTCGTTGCAATGTTTGTTTCTTGTACTTCTCTACAAAAAGTTTATGAAAATCTTTCAAAGATCGTGTGCTAAGCGTCTTGTTTTCGTTAGCGAGTGCAAAAGTACAACAGAGTTTCATTCCAGCAAAGGAATTATTGGAAAAATTTTAAGAAAAATGTGAATTTTGTGAATTTTGGGTTGAGAATATAGATGGTTTGCGCGGTTTGGTTGGCAAATTATGGGGTTAGGTGTAAAATCTTGGGATTTCAGTGGCGGGAAGGGTGGATATGAAAGATGGGTGGGGATGTGGGAGGACACATTATATTATATATGAGAGGAAGGGGAAGGATAAAAAGTCTCCACGGATCGCGAGAATATCAGGGAAGGGGGCACGCAAATCTGGGGAATCTAATAAAATATTCTCACGCAGACTACGCGGACTTTCGCAGACGGCGCACACTGCGCTTGCGTTTTTCTAGGGAGAAACATCAATTGAGAGTTTGTCCGGACGGCGCTCTCCCCCTGTTTATAGGGGGAGGGGACCACGCAGTGGTGAGGGGGTGCAGATGCATCCCGCATAGGTTCGCTACTCACTACCAATTGCATTCTTCGCACCCCCTCACCAGCATAGCTGGTCCCCTCCCCCTATAAACAGGGGGAGAGCGCCATCCGGATGGAAAGCCGTCTGCGTGAGAATAAAAATAGTGTCATCAGTTTAATCTGTTGACTTTTTATTTATCAACGAGATTTCACAGATTAAACGGTTGCCCCATCATTCTGATTCCTAATTGTTGGGGCACCCCTCCAGGGTGCGACTCTTCTGATTTCACCACCGGGGGTATCCGCTTCGCGGAAACGCCCCGGTTATTGAGCGGTGACACCTTCGGCGTCTTGAGCATGCCAATTTGGTACTATATAACAAACGCTTTTTTGCAAGTGAAATATCAATTGACAGGTACGGACGCACGGCGCGTGCGAAAAGTGAGACAATTGAAAAGAGTAAAGATAAAAGAGTAAAGATAAACGATACCATCCGGGACATTATTTGCAGGTAGGAGAACTTTACTCTTTACTCTTTACTCTTTACTCTTTACTCTTTACTCTTTACTCTTACACTATTTCCACTGTTTCAACGAGAAGGTACTCTCGATGCGCTCCTCAAGGCGATCGTCGATGTTTACAAAGAAGTCCATGCCGGTGAGTTTCTCGATTTCGTCTACGGTGGTGGCGGTTTGCTCCATCGTTTGCTTGGCATTGGAGTTGACGTAATAGAAACCGATGGCTTTTTCTTTGCCTTCGCGCATAGAGAGTACGACCTTGAAGAAACCCTCGGGGACGGTAATCTTTAGATCCTTGCCTATGATTTTATGCTTGGTACCTTTATATACAGGTCCACATACTATATATACACTACCCTCTTGCTTTGCCCACCGACGACAAGCGCTCTCTAAAGTTTCCCAACCTCCAGCGTTGAGGGCATGCGTCTGCGGACAGATGTTACTCATGTAGAAGCAATCGTTCATTGCTTTGGAGTTCCACTTCATATCAGCGGCGGGCACCATGTGACCACGGTCGTAACCAGAGCGGGTATAGTCGGTATGCGTCACCTGATGGTTTTCGGGCAATTTTGGATCGGGTTCAAAATCATTCGCTCGGGGGAGCGTACCCTTGGCTTCATCAGCCGTAAGTTCCCATGCCGCCCAGTTGGGATTGTTGTGCTCACGGTTGAAAGAAAGCGTAAAACCCGTATGTTCCACAATGCGTTCGGAGGTATGCTTGAGACGCGCAGGAAGTTCAAGCTTACGGTTCGTTACCTTAGCCATGGTTTTCTTGGTCGCGGTCTCCGCTTCAGCAACCCCCTCTTTTACCGTTTCCACCACATCTTTGTGAATACGCTTCGCCTCTTTGGAAAGATCTTTAGTTGCATCACCAAGGTAGTCGGTCACATCGTCTACGTAATCGGAAGTATTGTCCACCACCTTATCGGTTTGGTCAACGATGGCGCCCATACCGAGGTCGCGCATTTCATCTTTCTTATAAGTGTAGCCCCAAATAGCGAGGGCAAGGAGGAGCAGGAGGGGAATGATTATTTTTTTCATTTGTGGATAGAAGGATTGGCACAGCGATGGTATCGCTGTGGAGCAAACAAAAAACTTAGACGGAATGGGTAATAACTATTAAGATTGGCAGTCGGCGCAAATGCCTTTGAGGACAAAGTTTGCAGAAGAAAGGGAGAAGCCTGGGGGAAGAATCACTTCGGGGATGGGCACAGCGTGAAGGCAGAGGGTACGCTGACACTTCTCACAGAAGAAATGCACATGGAAGTCAGAAAGGGAATGTTCGTGGGTTTCGCCGCAACGACAGTGCTCTTCGCACAAGGCAAACTTCGTTTGTCCACTCCCATCCTCAACCTGGTGCACAAGATGGTGCTCCAAGAACAGGTTGAGCGTGCGGAATATCGAAGAGCGGTCCACCGTTTCCAACTCCGCCTCCAACGCCATAAGCGAAACGGCACAATCCGCCTCCTGTAGCGCACGCAACACAAGCATACGCACCGGAGTAGGACGGATACCCCGTTCATTCAGTATTTGAGTTTGGGCAATCATACCAAGATTCAGGTTTAAACAGCAAGAGCAGCACCGAAGGAGGACTTTGGCGCTGCTCTTGTCTGTGATTTGTGATTATTGTGCTACCACTTCTACATAATCTGCAAGGCGCTTTGCCTTATCGCGCACCTCATCGAGGTTAGCATCAAGAGGAGCGTTGACCACAACAACCCCCATGCGCCGCCCTACACGTGTAGTAGGTTTGCCGAAGATGCGAAGGTCTGCATCCTCTTCACAAGTGCGTTCAAGTCCCTTATAAGCGGGAGCATTTTCGCTTGCGAAAGTAGAAAGAATTACCGCACTCGCACCAATGCGCATCTGCTTGATGCAAGGAATGGGCAAACCGAGAGCGGCGCGGAGGTGGAGCTCAAACTCGTTGAAGTTTTGCGTACCTGCAAGCGTTACCATACCAGTGTCGTGCGGACGGGGTGAAAGTTCAGAGAAGTAAACACCGTTCTCGTGTGAGAGGAAGAATTCTACGCCCCAAAGGCCCGCACCTGTCAGCGCCTCCGTCACCTTCGCCGCCATCTCCTGCGCTTCCTTCAAATGTTCAGGTGCAATCGCTGCAGGCTGGAAACTTTCGCGGTAATCCCCACCCTTCTGCACGTGACCAATGGGCGGACAGAACAATGTGGGACCACCCTTCTGAGTTACTGTAAGGAGGGTGATTTCGCTATCAAACTTGATAAATTCTTCAATAATGAGTTCCTTGAGGTCGCCACGACTGCCTGAAATGCCGTATTCCCAAGCGTGTTGCAAATCGTCGGCACTCTTCACAACGCTCTGTCCCTTACCTGAAGAAGACATCAAGGGCTTCACCACACAGGGGAAACCAATCTGCTCAGCAGCTGTTTTCAATTCTTCGAAGGTCGTAGCATAGAAATACTTTGCCGTTTTCAATCCCAACTCCTTCGCAGCAAGGTCGCGAATCGCCTTACGATTCATGGTAAAGTTTACGGCACGTGCAGAAGGCGTCACCTGAATACCTTCCGCTTCGAAGTCGTAAAGGCGCTCCGTACGAATGGCCTCAATTTCGGGAACGATAATATCAGGGCGATGCTTGCGAACCGCCGCTTCAAGTGCTTCGCCATCGAGCATAGAAAATACTTCGTAGTCATCAGCCACCTGCATTGCAGGAGCACCAGGGTAAGAATCGCATGCAATAACATGCTGACCAAGTCGCTGTGCCGCAATGGTGAATTCCTTACCGAGTTCACCGCTACCAAGAAGAAGGATTTTTTTCATAAGTGCTTATCAAGAGTCGTTGACTCCTATTGTTTTGAATCGTCATTAAAATAAAGCAACGCAGAGGGGTTCTGCGTTGCAAATTTATAAATAAAAAATGAGTTATTCACGAAATCGGAAAACTTTACATCAGGGTTTCAGAAGCACCACCGCCTTTTCACCTTCGGGAGTGGAGAATTTCGCCACTTCCAATTCAGGATTCTGAGGGCGGTAAGCACGCGCGAAGGCACGCAAATTCTGAAGCACACGCTGACTGGGGGAAGAAGAAAGAGGAGTAGAATCGTTCATAGGCAACTGCGGTTTATTAGTTTCTATAGTAGAAACGCAGAGATGAACGATTTAGTATAAGTGACTGAAGTTTTTTTATTCCACAATCCCAAAAGAGATTATAAAAACTATAGGTTCCCCATTACTTCACAACCACCTCATCCGCAAATACCCAGCCACCCTTTGCAGCAGGAGGAGCCTGGATGCGCAAGTAACGCGTGCGAATTTTCCCCTTCCAGATGTAGGTCTGACAAGTAGTTTCGTCCGTACCGTCAAACGTCTGTCGCGACACCTCCGTAAAATTCTTACCATCTTCAGAAGTCAGCAGGATATAAGCACTGGGCACATAGATTTCAGCCCCCGGAGCGTGCATAAATCCCGTTGCAACCGAGCGCACCGTCTGCACCTCTTCAAGATCAATGGTCACATCAAAGCGCTTGCCCCCAATAAATCCTTGCCAACGCTGGTCGGAATGCGTCCAACCACCACGGAGTCCGTCGGTCAGCGTACTTGCTCCCGCGGCGGGATAATAAGGTGAGAAAGGCAGGTTATAAACTACCGTTGCCCCCAAGGCTTTATGGGAGATGGGCGTAAGATATTCTTTGCGCAAACCAATTTCGGTATAAAGGTCAAAAGTATTGGTACCTTCCGAGCGCAACAAGTCGCACACCGCAGCCGCACGCTTGCGGAAGTCGGGGAATGCCTCGCGACTTTCGCCGTTCCACCCTATTTCTGCCAATGCCAACGCACGAGGATAAAGCATGTACTCGGCATGTGCCACCGTTGGGATGTATTCTGCCCACAAGTTACCCTGCACGCCACACACCGCCTTGCGCTCTTCGGTATTCAGTTCCTCCATGGACACAAAACGATATACTTGCTCCAAGGGCAAATACCCACCAATCGCCTCGGGTTGGAAGGGCGGTGCATCCTGATAGTAATCCAAATAGCAGTACGCCCCCGGGGTGAGAATCACCTTGAGGTTGCGCGCAGCCGCCTCGCGTGCCAATTCCGTCGAGCGCCAGTTCATGATGTGCGTACCGGGTTCTAACGTATCCGCCATCACTTCATCCCACCCCACCAGTGTGCGCCCGTGGCGCGCAAGGAAGGTATTCATGTGGCGAATCAAGTGTCCCTGCAAAGCATTCACATGATCGAGCCCCAGTTCCTTTGCTTTCTGCTGACAGAGCGGACAATCTTTCCACGCCGCCTTGCCAGCCTCATCACCGCCTACGTGAATGTATTGAGAAGGGAAGACCTCCATGACTTCCAACAAGATATTTTCAAGAAAGTCATAAGTTCCCACATTTCCGGGACAGAAGTCTGCTGCCCCCTTCGGGTCGTGCGTACACGAAAGTTCGGGATATGCCGCCAACACCTCCTCGGAATGCCCAGGCATTTCGATTTCAGGCACAATATTTATATTGCGTGCGTGCGCGTAAGCCACCAAGTCACGTAATTCCTCCTGCGTATAATACCCACCGTAGGCTGCCGAGTCGCCCTCACAGCGATAACCGCGGTCGCCGTTCCACCATTCCTTCCAACTTGCCTTTGTGCGCCACGCCGCCTTACCCGTCAAGCGCGGATAGCGCTTAATCTCCATGCGCCACCCCGCAGCGTCGGTAAGGTGCAGGTGAAGGGTGTTCATCTTATGGCGCGCCAAAATATCTATCTGACGCTTGAGGTGAGAGAGGGGGAAGAAGTGGCGAGAGACGTCTAACATAACGCCTCGCCAAGCATAAGCGGGGGCATCCTCCACCTCTACGCAGGGCAACCTCCCCTTTTCCGTGCGCAACTGCAAAAGCGTTGCTGCCGCACAGGTCACACCGCCCGACGTCTTGGCGTAAACAAGCAATGAGTCGGGCGTGATGCGCAACTTATACGCTTCATCATTGGGCGCATCGGGATACGGCAGAATGAGGCAAACGCCCTTTGGCGCACGCGGCGTTGCAACCCTGAGCGCCTCACAAAGCAGGGGCGTGGCCATAGGAGCACCATCAGCCACCGTGGGCGAGAGGTCGGGCGAAAGCACAAAGGTTTTCTTCGACAACTCCCGCATGGATTGCGGCAATGGCAGGAGTGTTTGCGCACTCAGCGTAAGAGCGAGAGCACCAACACAGGATAGTAAAAATCTTCTCATAATTCACATTAACTAACACTGCAAATATAGGCATTTTTATGAGAGCAACACGCATTGAGGCGGGAGAAAAACGCTGCGCAGACCGTAGCCCCGCGCCCTACCCCATGACCTTCCAATCCGCGCCGTCACTCGGCGCAACACTCCATAGTTGCAATTTCCAAAAATGTAACATTTTTTCGTACAGCAATAATACTGATAATCAACACATTAGACTACCCTAAAATTATTAGTAACCTTTTTTAAAATATGTTACTAATAATTTAAAAAAGGTTACTAATAATTTTTACGAAAATAGATATAGTTTTTTGCGCTTCTAATATGCCCCATTTTTCGACGGAGAAAGGGGCTAAATTTTGGATTTTTTGACTCGAAAAAAGAAAGGCAGTCCCGCAACTCTCGTCGCAGGAACTGCCTACACCAATCCACTAAATACAATATCCTTTAATCGAGTTAAAGGGGAATTGTCAAACCAAGAGAAATATTAGAGTTCGCTTCCTTTGCAGTCATAATATCTGCGGGCGAACTACCGATCAATCGGTCAGAGCCGATATAGAATTTCGCAATCTTTGAGTTCAAACTCAACATCGCACCCATGGTGAAACCCGTTGAGGTTGCAGCAGCGTTTGCATTCACTTCCAACCACTTCAAGGGGCGAAGGTTTGCAGAAACCATACCCTGATGCCAAGAATAATCACCGTAGAAGCGGCCTGTATAGAGCAAACCTACACTCATCTTGCGGTAGAACGGCATTGTATATTCCGCGCCAGCGTTTACCGTAGCCGCAAGAGTCTGACTGATGTTCTTATCACCGTCGTCATAGAGTGCGAAAAGGTTTTCAAGGTCTTTCTGAAGGTCTTCAAGTCCTGCATCGATGGGATTTACACCATTAACAAGTTGCTGACCACTATGTTCGAAACCATTAAATTCATATTCACCAGCAGAAGTACCTGTATGTACGTTGTTCCAATTGATGAAACCAAGGTCTGTTACACCTGCGCTCAACACGAGGTCATCAGTCAACTGATAAGTAGCACCGAGGTCAACAGCAAGACCTAAACCCGCGAGGCCAAATGTCATATCGTTGAAACCCTTGATACGCTTACGACCATCTGCAGAAACAGCATTAGAATATTTAACCTTGCTATCCAAAAGTGCCGCCTCAATGTGCATGTCACCATTTACCTTCCAGTAGAAGTTAGTCGGGTCGTTAGGAGTGGGCAATTGCTTCTCAAGATACAAATTCTTGACATTAAAGTCGGCATAGGCAGCGCCCAAAAGCACCTTAACCTTTGCACCAATGCGCAACTTTTCGTTGATGTTGCGAGCATGACCAAACGCCAATTCCATGTAATTCTGAGTGTTCACAGTAAGATCCTTGATGTGGTAAGTGCTTGCCTCACCTTCTTCCTTTGCAAACTTAAAGAATTCATAGGGCACTGAGGTATTAACAGCAGAACGCATGTTGAGTTCAATAAGGTTTGAACCGCCGAATGCCTTAAAACCTACAGAGAACAGGTTGTAGTTCAAATAAAAGTCAAAGGTATTTTCAGGTTCCAAGTCATTGAGGAACGTGTTCTTATCCACCTTTGAATCCATGAACGATACGTAGTCATTGTCAGAACCGTCGTTGACTTCATAAATAAAGTTACCGAGGCCCACATTACCCGTAGCGCCCAAATTCATTTGTCCCAAGAGCACAGAAGCATACGAGTCATTCAGGTAAGCAGGGTTCATCTGATGACGGAAGTTCGAAGACTTTGAGAAGTAAGACGAACGGAATTCCTGAGCTACTGCCGGTATGACACATACCAACAAAGCAAGTGTTGCAACACTCTTAAGGATAAAGTTTTTCATGATGCTGTGTGTTTAGCTGGACAGCCACGCTGTTTTAACTGAGTTACAGGCGGACCTCCAAGTTATAATAAATGTTAACTTCGGTTCAAAATTAAGAATATTCCTTAACAAAACAAAAAATTCTCCGGCAAATTCCTGCCGGAGAACTTTATTTATAATTTGTAGTTGCTATTTTGCTGTCGGGAAGCAGTATTCTACGCACTAAGTTGAAATCCATTTCACACGCATAGCGCCAGCTGCTCTCAAGTCTTACTTCAACTTCGCAAGCGCTTCCTTGATGCGGCGGATAGCCTCAACAATATTTTCATCGCTGGTAGCGTAACTCATGCGGAAGCATTCGGGAGAGCCGAAAGCATCACCGCCAACCGTTGCAACATGACCTACTTCAAGAAGGTACATGGCAAGGTCCATAGAGTTGTTGATTACGTGTGTGCCGTCGGTCTTGCCGAAGTAGCTGCTGCACTTGGGGAAGAGGTAGAAGGCACCTGTGGGGTTGTTGACTTCGAGTCCGGGAATCTGCTTCGTAAGTTCTACGATGAGGTTCTTACGGCGTTCGAAAGCCTGACGCATTTCTTCTACGCAGTCCTGAGGACCCGCGAAAGCTTCGGTAGCTGCTACCTGACTTACAGAACAAGGACCTGAAGTGTACTGACCCTGGAGCTTGTTGCACGCCTTTACAATCCAGTCGGGACCAGCGAGGAAACCGATACGCCAACCTGTCATTGCGTATGCCTTAGACACACCGTTGATAATCACTGTGCGCTCCTTCATACCTTCGCATGAAGCGATAGAAGCGTGAGCGCCGATGTAATTGATGTGTTCGTAGATTTCGTCGGAGATAACAATCACGCGCTCATGACGGCGAAGCACTTCAGCAAGTCCCTCCAATTCTTCCTGAGTGTAAACCGAGCCCGTAGGATTGCTGGGAGAGCAAAGAATGATAGCACGAGTGGCGGGAGTGATTGCCGCTTCGAGTTGCGCGGGAGTAATCTTGAAGTCCTGCTCAATACCTGCCTCGATATACACAGGCGTTGCGTCAGCAAGGAAAACCATCTGAGGATAACTTACCCAGTAAGGTGCGGGAATAATCACCTCGTCGCCCTTACCAGCAAGCGCCATAACGGCATTACATACGCACTGCTTCGCACCGTTTGAGCAAGAAATCTGTGCGGGAGTATAGTCGAGACCATTTTCGTTCTTCAACTTTGCGCAGATAGCTTCGCGGAGCGCGGGATAACCGGGCACGGGAGAGTAGCGTGAGAAGTTGTCATCAACAGCCTTCTTTGCCGCTTCCTTAATGTGGTCGGGCGTGTTAAAGTCGGGTTCACCTACTGAAAGGTTAATGATGTCAAGACCCTGCGCCTTGAGTTCGGCGCTCTTTTGAGACATAGCAAGCGTTGCCGAAGGGGCAAGGCGATTAAGAGTTGCTGAAAGTGTCTGCATAGTATTTTAGTTTGTATAAGTTGACAAGTTTTTAGTAAACGAGTAGACCAGATGGTTACAAGATGTTGATAGCAAGCAACCTCTGCTTCTTGATTGAGTTTACTTGCGGTCGCCCAAAATACGGATCAAGTAGAGGAAGAGGTTGATGAAGTCAAGGTAGAGCGTGAGACTGCCCATCAATGCCAACTTCATCGTTGAGTCGTTCATTTCGCCGCCGTGCGTATGGACGTGCGTATGGAACATTTGCTTAATTTTCTGAGTATCGTAAGCCGTAAGACCTGAGAAGATCAGCACACCAGCGAAGGTGCAAATCCACATCAGACCCGAACTCTGTAAGAACATATTTACTACCGATGCAATAATCAAACCGATAAGCGCCATCATTAAGAAACGTCCGATTGCACCGAGGTCTTTCTTAATAAAATACCCTACGAGCGACATTGCACCAAAGGTGCCTGCTGTAACGAAGAATGTAGAGGCGATAGACGCCATGGTGTACGCCAAAAAGATTACTGAGAACGTCACACCATTAAGGACTGAGTACACTAAGAACACGATGCCTGCCGTAGTAAAAGACATGCGCTCAATGCGTGCGGAGAGATATACGACTGCCGCAAACTCTGCAATCATCAAACCCCAAAACAATGCTGAGTTTGAAACTATAGCATATACAATATTGGTATTGTGAGCACAATAAAAGGCAGTAAGTCCTGTAAGTGCAAGCGCAAGTGCCATCCATGTGTAAACCTTGCGCATCAACATCGCAAATGTCGTGGGGTTATCAATGGCGCGCGTATAATTGGTGTAGGATTTCGTGTAAGATGATTCCATAAATTCAGCGTTTTAGAGTTTTAAAATTTGGGAAATTACCTGCCGTACGCAACTACGTTTTGGGAGTCTGACTCTCGAGAGAAGCAAGCGAAAAAATGTTACATTTCAACACCTCTCATATACTCCTAATAATCAGCACATTACTTACCCCTAAAATTATTAGTAAGATATTTAAAAAAAGGTTACTAATAATTTAAATTACATTACTAATAATTTTTGCTACAAGTAATCTTGTTTTTTTCGCAATTAAAAAGGGCGAAAAAGATAGGGGTAAGAACTGCTCAAACATCCGTGTCCGCACGCCCAAAATTGGGGTGCAAACGCAGTGCATACAAGCATTGAGATTTACTTAAGGTGCAAGTTGTGCCCCATGCGTTCCTTCTTTGTCTTGAGGTAACGCTCGTTGTACTGGTTCGGTTCTACTTCGATGGGCACGTTCTCAACAATTTCAAGTCCGTAAGCTTCAAGACCAACGCGCTTTACGGGGTTGTTAGACATGAGGCGCATTTTGCTAACGCCAAGAAGGTTGAGGATTTGTGCACCTACGCCATAGTCGCGCAAGTCGGGGTCGTAACCGAGATGGATATTGGCATCAACGGTATCCATGCCCTGTTCCTGGAGCTTGTAAGCCGCGATTTTTGCCATAAGTCCGATACCACGACCTTCCTGGTTGAGGTAGAGCACGACGCCCTTTCCTTCTGCTTCCACCATACTCATGGCGCGGTGAAGCTGTTCGCCACAATCGCAACGCGCACTGCTGAAGATGTCGCCAGTAGCGCAAGACGAGTGCACACGCACCAAGAGAGGTTCGCCAGGTTCCCACGTTCCCTTGATAAGGGCTACGTGTTCAAGACCATTGTTCTTTTGGCGGAAGGGAATGAGGCGGAAATGACCGTAGGCGGTGGGCATATCTACTTCTTCCCCCTTTTCTACGAGGCATTCCTGCTTCAAGCGATACGCAATAAGGTCCTTGATAGTGATAATCTTCAAACCCTCGCGCTTTGCAAATTCCTGAAGCTGGGGCATACGCGCCATCGTGCCGTCTTCGTTCAAGATTTCGATGAGGCAGGCTGCGGGTTGAAGACCACAGAGACGTGAGAGGTCAACAGCCGCTTCGGTGTGTCCCGCACGAGCCAAGACGCCACGGTCTTGCGCATAGAGTGGATTGATATGGCCTGGGCGACCGAAGTCTTCGGGTTTGCTGTTGGGGTTAGCAAGCGCCTTGATGGTTTCACAGCGGTCGTGACAACTCACACCCGTTGAGCAACCCTCAAGTTTGTCCACCGTTACAGTGAAAGGCGTACCGAGCATGCTGGTATTGCGTTGCACCTGAAATTCCAAGTCCAACTGCTTGCAACGCTCCAATGAGATGGGCGCACAAAGCACACCGCGACCGTGACGCAACATATAATTTACCGCTTCGGGCGTACAGAGTTCTGCCGCCATAATAAGGTCTCCCTCGTTTTCGCGGTCTTCGTCATCAACTACGACAAGGAATTTCCCCTGCTTGTAGTCTTCAAGTGCCTCTTCGATTGAGGCTACGGTATATTTATCTTCCATGAGAGGTTAAGGGTTTGTCAAATTATCATTAGTTTCAGCATTGCGCAAAAATTCGGGATTGGTGCGCTGGAGTTCCTGTTCGATGAGTCCGTGTAAGCGATCCATACGCTTCACTATCTGTTTAATGTCCTTCATCAAACGTAAGCGGAAACGCCAAATACGGAACCACATTAAGACACCAATGGGGAAGCACAGTCCCACCAGAATGTTGTAACGCTTTCTTGCAAAGGGATGCGTGTGTGCATAGACATAGATTTGAGGTATCTTATTGATTTCACGCAAAATCTGTTGGTTGCGCGAATTTGAGAGTTGCTCTACCACCGCTTCCAGGCGTTCGTTCAAATCCTCCATCGTGTGATCCACACGGCGGCGGAAGAAGATGTGCTTATAGTTGGGAGCACGATAGAGTTTCTTGCGTTCACGATAGTACTGGAATTCCTCACTGAGGCGTACCACTTCCGGATAAAGCGCAGCGTAATCGGGTTCGTAAATAATAACCTCCTTGCGCCAGAGATTGCGCTTCGTGCGGATACCCAACAGACGACGGAAGAAATGAATATAAGCGTCCTTGTTGAACACGACAGAATCGCGGTTTGCCATAATTGTGAGGTACGCACCACAAGGCAATAGTATCAACGGACTTATCCACGTGCCAAGCCAAACGGCTATGCTACCATCACGCGCCATTTTGAAGGCGGCAGTATCTACGATGAAGTAAGCAATAAAGATTAGCACGCTCACCACAGCAGGCATACCCAAACCGCCCTTACTGATAATCGCTCCCAGCGGAACCCCGATGAAGAAGAAGAGTAAGCAAGAGAGCGCCAGCGCCATCTTTTTATGCCACTCCAACCAGTGGCGACGCACTTGCCCCTCATTGTAATCTATGGTCTTTGACTTCCAATCAAGGTCAAATATATACGACTGCACGGCATTGCGCGCGCCCTGCACGGCATTAGAAACCTTACGGCGCGTCTGCTTGGCAAGAATCGTATCAAAGTGTGCTACGTGCTCTACCGCCGCAATATACTTCGCCGAGTCACGACGCAGAATGTCGGGATTGCGTAAGTATGCACGGCGCATATTGTCGTAGTAAGACGTGCCCAAACTATCCATCACAAGATTCATTGAGTCTACGCTCAGCTCAATCTCTCGCATGTTTTTCGTCTCAGGCATATTGCGGAGCGCCTCAGCATCCATCATGCTGAAGTTGGCGTCAAAGTCAATGATGAACTTCTTATAGTCAAAACTTTCACGGTCGAAAGGCGCTTCGGCAGACTGCTGTAATCCCAATCCGCTTTGCCCCTGAAGACTCTCAAACTGTTCGCCCTGCCAAAGTTCCAAGAAGAGGTGCATCTTGTCAGCCGACATTTCCAACTTACCAGAGTCTGCCAACACGATTTGTGCACGGTCAAAACCACGGTCGGTTTTGTAGATAATCACATCGTAAAGCATCCCCGTCTCTGCCGTTTTGCGCTGCACGAAAAGATTTACCTTCGGTACGCCATTGTAGAATTGCCCTTCTGGAATCTCCAAGGCTGGCGAAGTCTGTTTCATACTAAACAACAACTGGCGCATACTCACCTGCGCCTCGGGGGCAGCCTTGTTTTGGAAGTAAAAAGAAATTCCCGTCAGCAATATCACCACCATCAAGATGGGGCGCATGATACGTATCAGCGGCACGCCCGCAGCCTTCATTGCCAACAACTCCAACTGCTCCGCCATGTTACCAAAGGTAATCAGCGAAGCAAGCAGTATCGCCAAGGGCAGCGATTGAGGCATCAGCGTGATGCCCATGTACCAATAGAATTGCGCCAAAATATCCAGCGTAAGTCCCTTGCCGATGAGCTCATCCACATAGCGCCAAGTGAACTGCATCATAAACACGAAGAGCGTGATGCAAAAGGCTGCGGCGAACACCAGCAAGAACTTCTTGAGGATAAAAAGGTCTAACTTTTTTATAAGCGTCATTTTCGGGTTCCATCATGGGGAGCAGTTACGCCTCCCCACTATTTCGGAGCAAAGATAATATATTTTTTATAAATGAAGGGGTAAGTTAAAGGGGATATTTGCTATTTGGCAAAAGGTTCAGAATTTTTTCACACGCCACCCCAACAAAACAACACGACAAAGTTCCTCATCCGCTCACTCAGAAATGAGTTAGAAAACTGATTTTCCGCTCTATTTCAAACGCCCAATTTGTCTCAAATTCTTACCGCATTTTCTTTCCCCGACGCCCCTGCCTAAAAATCGAGCATTTGCATTTCGCTCAAAAACGTATTATCTTTGCATAGCAGAAAGAGAGGTGTTATCCACGCGGGTAATACCTCTCTTTTATCTATCTGATTATCAACAATATTCAAACCACATCTTTCATCGAGAATATGGGACTTGGTGAAAACTACAAGTAACCTTTTTCAAATTAGGTTACTAACATTTTAAAATAGGTTACTTGTAGATTTTTCTGCGTGAGTTTTGAGTGTTAATTTTCCTTAAATAAACTTAAATTTTTCGGTCGTAATTTTACGAAAATTTGCCTTTGAGGGCGCATTTTTTGACCTGAGATTTTAAAATTCTCAAGCAAAGGTCTGCTCGACTTAAAATACACGAACCACGAGCCATTATTTCAACTTTTCTACCGATTTTCGAAACAGGAATAAAACTTAAGCCCTTCGTTTTCAGCGATTAGAACATTTCATTGCGTAAAACAAAGTCGCTCACAAAAAATGTCAGAAAAAATCAAGCAGCAACGAGTTGCGCTGCAAAATGAGCTGTCGCTGCAATCATAACGCCACTAAATTTTATAATAAAAATTGCCAAGTCTGCTTTGCATATAAAATATAAAGTGTTACTTTTGCGGAAAAATATAGGTATTGTGAACAAGGGCAACACAGGAATACACTACGCCGGGCGTTGTAACGCCCTAACTTTGTGCGTAGTAGATGATTCTGCAGCGGCGAACGCAAGTTCGGCGCTTGTTTTGCGTATGGGTATGAAACAGATAAAGTGCATTATTTGCACCCCATAACTCTATAACACAAAAAGGATAACACCACAGCCCGACACACGTCGACGGCACATGGATGTTATCCTTATTTTCTTTTTAATCAGCGCCCACTTCACGTCCCTAAAAAGAGTAATGCCCTACTCTACATTCACTACCTGAAGGAAATAATTAAAACTTAAAAACCTATAACTATGAACTTTACCCTACTCGTCACCGCTATCGTGACAGGTATTGCCTTTGTAGGCGTGGTGACAATCTTGGCAAAACTGATTGCGCCCCGCAGTTACAATGCGCAAAAGGAAGAGGCTTATGAGTGTGGTGTGCCCACTCGCGGACGCTCATGGATGCAGTTCCGCATTGGTTACTACCTCTTGGCCATCCTCTTCTTGATGTTCGACGTGGAAACAATGTTCTTGTTCCCGTGGGCAGTAGTGATGAACACGCTCGGTCCTGCCGGCCTGTTTAGCGTGCTCTTCTTCTTGTTTATCTTAGTGCTGGGCTTGGCTTACGCTTGGCGGAAAGGAGCGCTCAAATGGCAGTAACAAAGAAACCCGTTATCAAGAATATTCCCTACGAGGAATTTAAGGACAACGA
>JAGBYW010000116.1 GCA_017628555.1 Bacteroidaceae bacterium
ACATTACTAATAATTTAAATTATGTTACTAATAATTTTTACGAAAAGTAGTTTAGTTTTTTGCGCAATGGATTTCGGGATGTTTCCTCACCAATTTTGTACCCCGCAGATACGATTCGCAACTCAAAAAAATAACCGTGAGTACGCCTTGGCGCACCCACGGTTTGTGAATCTATTGTATATTCACCTTAAATGCTTAACGCACCACAGCACGCACCGACCGACCGAAATAACGGACGTTGTCGTACCAATTGCAATTGTCCGAATCAAAGCAGAAGTAGCACGCGTTGGCTGGGTGCCCCTCACCAAGAGAACCCAACCAATAGTAACCGATAATACCAATCCAGCCAAGATCGCTATTGTCGTAATACCCCGTAGCGGGGAGGAATATGCTGTTACCGTTGGGGCCAGTCACCTTTCTGCCATTGACACCGTTTTGAGTCGTCCAAGTTGTGGTACAATTATTCATGAGTTCCCAGTATTCTGCATTTGTTGGCATGCGCCACTCAGAGCCCATGTTTACATAAGCAGCGTCATCTTCGAGTTCAAGGGTAGTCTTGCCGTCAACAGTGCCGCAAGAACTATTAGTGCAATACTTGGTCATTGTAGTTTCAGAGCCATTGCACCATTTGTAAGAGTCCCAATCGTAGTAATCCTTGGGTTCCGTTTCGCCCCAAGCAAAATAATCGCCATAAGCTTCGGGAGCATCAGCACCAACATTGCGATCCGCCCACAATGTACCGCTGGGCAAGCCGAGGTCAACGGCATATTCAGGAATGGTTTTAAACTTTTCACCTTCCGTCAAAGTATAAGCATACGCCGTACCCGCAACGAAGTTCTTACCCGCTACTTCATACTTGATATACTCACCGTCTTCATCCGACAAGGTAATTTCAAGCGTTTCACCTACGAGGTTCGTGGGCGCCAACATAAAATAAATGGTGCTGGTTTCGTTTTTAGCAACCGTAAAGTTGGAGAGGGCAATCGTAAAGGTATTCGTCGTCTTAGTAGTAGTGATAGCGGGATTGACTACGCTCAAGTCCATAGTGCCAGTCGCAGTAAACACTTCATCGTTTGCCTTTAACGCTACGCTCGTAAGTGTCTTCGCTTCGTCCAAATTAGTTTGAAGCATCACCAACGCACCCATGTGCTGCATGTCAAAAGCAACGGCACCATTAGAGGGAGTGGCTACGCTGGCTGCCATATAGTCGTAAGCACCGAGGTGAGATGTAGCCGCATTACCATCTTGCGTTTGGCCTTCGTATTTCACGGGAATCTTAGTCAAGTCGCGGTTGTAGAAGTTGTAGGGGTAATAAGCAGAATACGTAGCGGAGTGCTTCAGCGCCCAACCGCCACCGTTGAAGGTTGCTGTCTGCATGCCCACGCCTTCTTCCATAGCAAATTCTGCCTGACTTCCCGAGTTAGGGAAAATACCCACGGTGTCGTTCGCCGCCCAAAGGAAACTCACACCATTGTGGTCAATTACTACAGACGAGCGCGTTGCGCCGTCAATTTGAAAATCCTTACCCGTAATGCTAATGCGTTCCAGCGTCTTACCATTACTAAGACTCAAAGATTCTTCCATCGCTGCGTCTTCACCACACGCTACAAGGGCGGAGAGTGTCAGCAATGCTGTTGTGGTTTTGAAAAATTTGTTCATAATTGTTTTATTAAAAGGTTGATTACTATTGCGAAACTATTCCGGACGGCGCTCTCCCCCTGTTTATAGGGGGAGGGGACCGCCTTGGCGGTGAGGGGGTGCAGAATGCAGTGAGTAATTAGGAGTGAGAGTTATGCCGTGCAAAACATCTTCGCACCCCCTCACCACTTCGTGGTCCCCTCCCCCTATAAACAGGGGGGGAGCCCATCCGGATTATTCACCCGAATCCCAAGGACTATCCTTCTTCTGACTTTCCCAAGGCAAAGTGGGATTAGAGATAGAGGGATTACCATTTGTCTCCCACTCCATAGGTGGATTTGTAATTGACGGATTACCACTGGAGGCTAACACCGATTGGAAGTCAAGAAGCTGCGTCTTAACCTCGGGGCGTACATACGTCCGTAATTTTGAGTTGTTTTTGTTCATAAAAACATCATGTATTTAAGTGAATATTATTGTTTTACATCGGTTAGAATCACCTACCGTATAGACACAAAAAAGACGTGAAGCTCAGTTGCTATTGCTCGCTTCACACCTTGAGGCTCGTAGGAATTGCCCTGTCTGTCGAAACGAGCAACGCCGAAAGCCCCACGCCGATATGTTAAAACGCCTAACGCACCTTACGCAGATTGGCATACGGATACACCAACGGCAGTACGGCATAGTTAGGGCATGTTTATAACACACCACGGGGCATTCACCGTTGCTTTGTTTTTGACAGACAATATTGAAATTTTCCTACGATTTCAAGGTGTCAAAACCAAAGCGTAGTAAACGCCTTTTATATATGTCTTGCCCCACCCTCCCTTTTTCCTTGAAGGAAAACCGTTCGGCGAAGGGGCTGTGCCACAGCAGAATTGAACCGACTCAGAAGCAAATGTACTTTACAGTGGGACTCTTCATGTGTAGCACAGCAGCAAAATTACATATTTATCTTGGTAATAATATAGTGGATGTCTACAAATGTTATCACGCAAAGGCGCAAAGTTTCGCAAAACCTCTGCTTCCGTCTGCGACGCGCGTAATATTTTCGTGTGCAATTATTTTAGACAGAAGAACAAAAGAGCACATCGCTCCGCAACCTTTGCGTCTTTGCATGAAAAAAATATGTCCTTATGTTCTTCTGTCAAAACAAAATTCTATGTGCAATAATATTTTAGACAGAAGAACAAAAGAGTACATCGCTCCGCAACCTTTGCGTCTTTGCATGAAAAAAATATGTCCTTATGTTCTTCTGTCAAAACAAAATTCTGTGTGCGAAAAACTAAACTACTTGTAGTAAAAATTATTAGTAACCTTTTTTAAATTATGTTACTAATAATTTTAAGCAAGTCTAACACGTTGATTTTCAAGTATATCGCTATGCGAAAAATTGTTACATTTTTCACATTCCTCAGCACCCTCCTTACGTTTCCCTTTACTCCCCAAATCGCGCTATCACAATAACCAACAAGAATGGTGAAGCTCGGGTTGAGTCCTCACCATTCTTGTTGGTTATTCTTGTCTAATGTCAAAACTGGATGGGAATACTTCGCATTCCACAATGAGTACCTCTTGGGTGTTTGAAGTAATCATTGCGCGCCGGTCGGGGCGCTCGTTGATGAGCCAAAGGGGACCTTGGGCATCGCAAAGGAGGAGCGAGGCGAGTTTCTCCAAACGGTTGCGCTTGCGGTTGGTAAGGTAGTCGGAAATGAGTTGTGTACCTTTCATGCCGAGGGGAGCAAAGCGGTCGCCCTCTTGGGGGGTACGCACGAATAGGGGGAAGGTTATTTGGGCGAGGTCGAGACAGGCGATGTTAGGCGACTTGGGAATTTCTGTGAGTTCCGTGCGAGTACAGCGGTGTAGGCGCAGGGTGGCGCCGTTGGGGAGTGTGATTTCTCCTTCTTCGATGGGGATTTCCAAGTGCTCAATAAAAGGCGGGCGTTTGCCTACGATGAGCGCTTCTCGGTCTCTGACGCAGAGGTATTCAGCAGTTTCATACATTGCCCCTACCCTTTCGGAACACTCTTGGGCAATGGTGCGGCATTGAGAGGGGGTGAAACCGTAGGGGGAGAGGAAATTGAAGATGAGGGTTTGGGGGGCTGAGGAGGATTGGAGGAAGGCGAGGGGGAGGCGCAGGGGAAGGGCAGGCGCAGCGATACTATCGCTGCGAAGGGGACGAGGGGATGAGGGAGCGCTTTGGAGGAGGGATTGCGCTTCGTTTAGGCGGGTGATGGTTTCGGCGAGGGTGCGGTCGATGGAGGGGTTGAGTTCTCGGAGGAGAGGGAGGAGTTCGTGGCGGATTTTGTTGCGCTTGAAGGCGGTGTCGGTATTGGTGGAGTCGGTGCGGAAGGGTTGTTGCGATTCTTTTAAGAACGCCTCAATTTCTGTGCGGGGTATGTTGAGCATGGGGCGCACGATGAAACCATTTTGAGGTTGCATACCGCAGAGACCTTTGAGTCCTGAACCGCGGACGAGGTTGAGCAATAGGGTTTCTACGTTGTCGTCGCGGTGATGTGCAACGGCAATAGTGTCGGCACCGAGTTGTTGGCGGAGGCGCTCAAAAAAATCATACCGCAATTCACGCGCTGCCATCTCAATGCTGATGCGCTGTTGTTTGGCGTAGGCCTCCGTGTCGAAATGCTCGACGTAGAGTTTCACTCCTCGTTCCTCA
This sequence comes from Bacteroidaceae bacterium, assembly GCA_017628555.1. Taxonomy (GTDB): domain Bacteria; phylum Bacteroidota; class Bacteroidia; order Bacteroidales; family Bacteroidaceae; genus Alloprevotella. The sequence goes on from JAGBYW010000116.1 coordinate 4,313, forward strand.
CAAAGTTGACGCACGAATGCTTCGTCGACATCTGATTCCTCGCCGCGCAAATGAAAATTGCAATGCGCAGCAACGAGGGGTTGTCCGAGGTAGAGCAATCCCAAGAGTAAGGCAACAGAGTCGGCACCGCCGGAGAGTGCGACGATGGACAAGGAGCCGAGGGGCGTTTGGGGGAGGGAGGAATGGAGATGTTTGAGGAACATTCGGAAGAGGGAGTAGTTAGGAGTGAGTAGTTAGGAGATACCGTGCGGTGTATTTCTTGCACCCCCTCACCACTTCGTGGTCCCCTCCCCCTATAAACAGGGGGAGAGCGCCATGCGGGAGATTTTCTAATAAGACACTGAGACCTGAAGTCCGAGTTTTTTTACTTTTTCAGCAATGGCATTGAGTTCGTCGGGCGTAGCCTTCTCCAAACCATCAACAGGAGTAGCACGGTCAATCGTATAAATCATTACCTGCTCGGGATGAATGCGTTGGAGGGCAGAAAGCCAGGGAAGGACATAAGCATCTCCCGTATTATCTACCGACAGTCCGTTGTGCGTGCCCTTCATAAAGAGGGTTTGGATAATGAGTTTGCCATCGAAGGCACAGAGTTGGTCAATGATGCGCGCCACATCGTAATTGGGGGCAGGACAATCCACGCGGTGGATGTAGTCATTGGAAACGGTGTCGAGTTTCAAGATATTGTTGTCCACCTTACGGAGCGCCTCCACCACTTGTGGGCGATGGAGCATCGTAGCATTGCTTAACACGCTCACCTTTGCCTCGGGGAAGTAGCGGTTGCGGAGCGCGATAGTGTCATCAATGATTCCCGAAAAATCAGGGTGCGCCGTGGGTTCGCCATTTCCCGCAAAGGTCAGCACATTAGGCACTTCGCCCTTCGCCTGCATCTGCTGAAGTTGCGCTTCAAGGGCTTCGCGCACCGCTTCTCTTGTGGGGCGCTTTGTCTGTGTGCGACAATTCGCATTCAATCCGCATTCACAATAAATGCAGTCGAATGTACACATCTTTCCATCGGCAGGCATCAGGTTTATACCCAATGAAATGCCGAGGCGGCGGCTCTTAATGGGGCCGAATATGGGGGAGGGAAAGAGGATGGGCATTTTGGGGAAAGGAGAAAGAACCGGACGGCGCTCTCCCCCTGTTTATAGGGGGAGGGGACCGCTAAAGGCGGTGAGGGGGTGCGGAGAAAGGATGCCTATTTGTACACCCAACAAGGTATTATATATTGTGCTTCACGCACACTACTACACCGTTGCAAGGCACCCCCTCACCACTACGTGGTCCCCTCCCCCTATAAACAGGGGGAGAGCGCCATGCGGAACATTTACACTGTTAATCTATACTATTTAGCGAGCACTACATTTCATGTTGCTTAATCCACTCCACAATCCAGCGGCCGACTTCCTTCGTTCCGTAATGCGGAGCACCCTCTACCTGAATTTCGGGCGTACGCACATTGGCGTCAAGGCTGGCAGTGACGGCGCGGCGCACGAGTTGCGCTTCCGCCTGAAGGTTGAAGTGTTCGAGAAGCATGGCTACGGAAAGGATTTGCGCAAGTGGGTTGGCGATATTCTTACCCTTTGCTTGTGGCCAACTGCCGTGGATGGGTTCAAAGACGGGAGTGCTTTCGCCCGTAGAAGCTGAGGGGAGCAAGCCCATAGACCCTGTGATGCAGGACGCTTCGTCTGTGAGAATATCACCAAACGTGTTTTCCGTCACCATCACGTCAAAGTGCGTGGGCTCTTGAATCATGCGCATGGCGGCATTGTCCACATACATGTATTCCGTAGTCACTTCGGGGTATTGCTTTGCCACTTCCTGCGCCACCTTACGCCACAAGCGCGAAGACGCCATGACATTCGCCTTATCAACTACGGTTACCAACCGACGGCGACGCATAGCGTAGGCATAAGCTACGTGAAGGATGCGCTCCACTTCCTGACGTGTATAAACGCAGGTGTCGTAAGCGAGGTCATCCCCCTCTTTCTTCTCCCCAAAATACATTCCGCCCGTCAGTTCTCGGATGCAGATGAAATCCGCTCCGCTAACGAGTTCCTTACGCAAGGGAGATTTGTGCACCAAGCAGTCGAAGGTTTCAATAGGGCGGATGTTGGCAAAAAGTCCCAGTTTCTTACGCATCGCCAGGAGTCCTTGCTCGGGGCGCACTTTCGCATTGGGGTCGTTGTCAAACTTCAAATCGCCCACGGAGGAGAACAATACGGCATCGGCAGCCTTACAGATTTCATACGTCTCCTCGGGGAAGGGATTGCCCACGGCATCAATGGCAGCACCACCCACTAATGCGGTCTGCATCGTGAGTTCGTGCCCAAACTTCTGGGCTATGGCTTCAAGCACCGCCACACCTTGTACGGAGATTTCGGGACCTATGCCGTCGCCGGGGAGAACTGCTATATTGAGGTTCATAGAGCGGGAGATTTAGAAGGAAGAAATGCAGTTTATTTCGAGAGTTTGGACGCCATCGGACACTTGAAACGCACCCGAAACCCATTGCGAAAAAAACTATATCTATTGTAGTAAAAATTATTAGTAACCTAAAAAAAATTATTAGTAAG
>JAGBYW010000117.1 GCA_017628555.1 Bacteroidaceae bacterium
AGGTGTTAACTTTGATAGTCAAAGAAGAAAACCAAAAGTAAATACAAAATATCATGTCTGAAAGAAAAATGATTTACCTCTGTCTTGCGCACATGAGCGAGGACGGAATGGAACAGAAATATGTGAAGGAAGCATTTGATACGAATTGGGTGGTGCCTATGGGGCCCAATGTGAATGCTTTTGAAAAGGATTTGGAAGCATTTGTAAATGCTAAGACAACAGTCAATGGTCAACCGACTACGGCATTGAATAATGAAGTGGTTTGCTTGTCTGCGGGTACGGCGGCTGTGCATTTGGCGCTGATTGCTTGTGGCGTTCAAGCGGGTGATGAGGTGTGTGTGCAGTCGTTTACGTTCTGTGCTTCTTCGCACCCCATTACTTACCTCGGTGCGAAACCTGTGTTTATTGACTCGGAGCGTGATACTTGGAATATGGACCCTGAACTTTTGGAGAAGGCGATTGTTGAACGTAAGGAGGCGACGGGTAAGTATCCGAAGGCTATTATTCCTGTGGCACTCTATGGTATGCCTTACGACTGTGAAAAGTTGATGGCAATCTCTGAAAAGTATGGTATTCCCGTGATTGAGGATGCTGCTGAAGGTATGGGTTCGCGCTTCAACGGTCAAGTGCTCGGAACTTTTGGACGCTTTGGCGTGTTGAGCTTCAACGGCAATAAGATGATTACCACTTCAGGTGGTGGCGCGTTGATTTGTCAGTCTGCAGAAGATGCCAATGAGATTATGTGGTATGCTACTCAGGCGCGTGATGCGTATCCTTATTATGAGCATACGGCGATTGGTTATAACTACCGCATGAGTAATGTGTGTGCGGGTATCGGGCGCGGACAGATGACGGTGCTTGATGCGCATATTGCGCACCATAAGCATGTGCAGCAGTTGTATCGTGAGTTGCTGAAGGATGTGAAGGGCGTGACGCTCCATGATCATCCTGCGGATGCGCGCTATGATAGTAACTTCTGGCTTTGTGCGGCTACTTTGGATCCTTCGGTGAAGATTGTAGGGCAGGAAAATGCGTATAAGGAGGTGATTAAGAGTGCTGTGGGCGGTGCTGCTGGTGTGATCAAGGCGGTAGAATCGGCTACGACAGACTGCCAACCCAATGATAATGTTGAGGCGCTCCGTGTGTTTATGCTCGCGAAGAAGGTGGAATGCCGTCCCGTTTGGAAACCTATGCACAAGCAGCCGGTGTATGCAGGAGTTAGTAGTGAGGAGTTAGAAGTGAGTAGTTTGCCTGGCGGTATTATTCGCCAGACTTCTGCTAAGAGTGTTGCGTATATCAACGGCGTTTCAGAGGAAATCTTCAAGGTGGGCTTCTGCCTCCCCGCTGGTCCTTATGTGACGGATGACGATGTGCGCTACATTGTAGATTGCATCAAGGAGGCGATTGTGAGTTAGGTGTGAGCGGTGAAAATCGCCCGCGTGAAACCTGATTTTTAGTGCTTGGTATGTTGCTGAAAATCAGATGTATAAAATTGTGGAAATTATTAGTAATGTAATTTAAATTATGTTACTAATAATTTTTTTTAGGTTACTAATAATTTTTACGAAAATAGGTTTAGTTTTTACGAGGTGGGGTTTTACGTTTTTTTAGAAGCGTATGATGGGTGAGTAAGTGCACTTGTAGACTATTGACCAAAGTTTATTGTTCGCAGAGGGTATGTTAAGAACATATTTCAAAGAACTCATAAGCATCTCCTTGAACCACAGGGAGATGCTTTCTTGTATCCCCACGCCGGAGGAATGGGAGGGACTGTATAAAATGGCGCGTGAACAGACGCTTGTAGGGGTGCTGTTTGAGGGCGTCAAGCGGTTGCCCGATGCGCAGAAGCCTCCGAAGAAGGTGCTCTTTAAGTGGTACAAACGAGTGGGGGAGATTGCTGCTGAGAATAAGCGCATGAATGCTGAGGCGGTGAAGGTGTGTAAGTTTTTCAGAGAGCAGGGGTTTGATTGCACGGTGATGAAGGGGCAGGCAGTGGCGATGTATTACCCCAACCCTTATGCGCGAATCAGCGGGGATATTGACCTGTGGATGGCGCCGAAAGCTCTTTGCAAGGAGCGCAAGGGGTGGTTGGATGAAAACCGCCGGCGCATCTATGATTTTATGCGGAGTCATGGCGAATTAGAGGGGATGAATTATCAGCACGTGCACTGCCACTTCTTTAAGGGTACGAGCGTTGAGGTGCACATTACGCCCTCGTCGTTCTATAACTTTTGGCACAACCGCCGTGTGCAACGCTTCTTTGAGACTACCGCCATGGAACAGTTTGCCCATACGCGAAGTTTGCCTGATGGAATCGGTGAAATTAGTGCTCCTACGCTTGAGTTTGACCGCTTCTATATCCTCCTGCATATCTACGGGCATCTGCTTGGCGAGGGAATTGGCTTCCGCCAGTTGCTGGATTACTATTATGTGTTGAAACAAGGGGGCTACGAAGAGAGTAGGGCGCGCACTATGGAATTGTTCAAGCAGTTGGGGATGGAGCGGTTTGTGGCGGCAACGATGTGGGTGATGCAGGAAGTGTTTGGCTTGGAGACACAATATATATTATGTGCGCCTGATGCGAAGGAGGGTGCGTTCTTGCTGGAAGAGGTTTGGCTGGCGGGCAACTTTGGACATCACGATGAGCGTTTTGACCGCACGCACTACAATCGCTTGTCCTCACGCCTGTGGGAGTCGGTAAAGCGAAAGGCGAGATACCTTACCCATTACCCCCAGGAAATTCTTTTTGATTTGCCCTTCCGTGTGTGGCTGTATCTTTGGCGACTTGGGGTGGAACGATAATGTGACGGGGAGACTTGCAAGTTTCCCCGTTATTTTTTTATGTGTATTATAGCAACTGTGCAAAATGGTAGTTGCTGGTGCCAAAAGTGCTCGTTATAGTGCCGAAGCGCTTCTCGTAAACTATAGTTTGTGGGTGAAACAACAGAAAAATGTAAAATTTAGGTATGTGTTGTGTTGTTTGTTAAGGAAAAATTTGTAACTTTGCACCCCAAAAGGTGTAGTGTGCGCTTACGACAAGCGGAAAACACTGCGAAACTCTCTCTATTTGAATACAAAATATAATATATAACAAACAAAAAAATTAAAACAAAATGCCTACTATTTCACAATTGGTAAGAAAGGGCAGAAGCGTAGCTGCAGACAAGTCTAAGTCTCCTGCGTTGGATTCATGCCCTCAGCGTCGTGGCGTTTGTGTTCGTGTGTACACTACTACGCCTAAGAAGCCTAACTCAGCAATGCGTAAAGTTGCTCGTGTTCGTTTGACAAACTCTAAGGAAGTTAACTCTTACATCCCCGGTGAAGGTCACAACCTTCAGGAACACTCAATCGTTCTCGTTCGTGGTGGTCGTGTAAAGGACCTTCCTGGTGTACGTTACCACATCGTTCGCGGTACACTCGATACTGCAGGTGTTGCTAACCGCACACAGCGTCGTTCTAAGTACGGTGCTAAGCGTCCCAAGGCTGCTAAGAAGTAATCTTACATCCAACTAAAACACATTAGCAGGGCCTCAAGCCCTGCATCTTTTTCTAATTTATAAACATTTGGTTTGCACAAGGGTTGAGTAAACTCCAAGCGTGGAGTTGAAGACGTATGATGCAGCCTATTAAAACCAATTTTCTACAATGAGAAAAGCAAAGCCTAAAAAGCGTTTGGTTCTTCCCGATCCCGTTTACGGAGACCAGAAGGTTTCTAAGTTCGTTAACCACCTTATGTACGATGGTAAGAAGAATATCTCTTACGAAATCTTCTACAGCGCCCTCGCTATCGTAGGTGAAAAGATGAAGGACTCTGAAAAGTCAGCTCTCGAAATCTGGAAGGACGCGCTTGCTAAGATTACTCCCCAGGTTGAAGTAAAGTCTCGCCGTATCGGTGGTGCTACTTTCCAGGTGCCCACAGAAATCCGCCCCGACCGTAAGGAATCTGTTTCTATGAAGAACATGATCGGTTACGCACGTAAGCGTGGTGGTAAGACTATGGCTGACAAGCTCGCAGCTGAAATCATGGATGCATACAACGAACAGGGTGGTGCATTCAAGCGTAAGGAAGATATGCACCGTATGGCTGAAGCTAACCGTGCGTTCGCTCACTTCAGATTCTAATCCCCTTTAATACTGAAAGACATGGCAAAAAATGATTTGCACTTGACGCGTAACATCGGTATCATGGCTCACATCGATGCCGGTAAGACTACAACGTCTGAGCGTATCCTCTTCTACACTGGTAAGACTCACAAGATCGGTGAAGTACACGAAGGTGGCGCTACAATGGACTGGATGGAGCAGGAACAGGAACGTGGTATCACTATCACTTCTGCTGCTACAACTACTTACTGGAACTACGCTAACACTCAGTATAAGATTAACCTCATCGATACTCCGGGACACGTTGACTTCACAGCTGAAGTAGAACGTTCACTCCGCGTGCTCGACGGTGCTGTTGCTGCATATTGTGCAGTAGGTGGTGTTGAACCTCAGTCTGAAACTGTATGGCGCCAGGCTGACAAGTACAACGTACCCCGTATTGCATACGTAAATAAGATGGACCGTTCTGGTGCTGACTTCTTCGAAGTTGTACGCCAGATGAAGGCGGTGCTCGGTGCAAATCCTGCTCCCATCGCAATTCCTATCGGTGCTGAAGAAACTTTCAAGGGTATCGTTGACCTCATCGACATGAAGGCTATCTTCTGGCACGATGAAACAATGGGTGCTGACTATAGCGTAGAAGAAATTCCCGCTAACCTCGTTGATGAAGCAGAAGAATGGCGTGCTAAGCTCGTTGAATCAGCTGCTGAAACTGACGAAGCGCTCATGGAAAAGTTCTTCGAAGATCCCGCTTCTATCACTAAGGAAGAACTCGTTGCTGCTATTCGTAAGGCTACACTCGCAATGGATATCGTTCCTATGACTTGTGGTTCTTCATTTAAGAACAAGGGTGTACAGAAGTTGCTCGACTACGTTTGTATGTTCCTTCCCTCTCCCATGGACGGCGGTGCTACAATCGGTACAAACCCCGAAACTGGTGAAGAAGAAAAGCGTATGCCTTCTGAAGACGAAAAGACTTCAGCTCTTGCGTTTAAGATTGCTACTGACCCCTATGTTGGTCGCTTGACATTCTTCCGTGTTTACTCTGGTAAGGTTGAAGCTGGTTCTTACATCTACAACGTTCGTTCTGGTAAGAAGGAACGTGTATCTCGCCTCTTCCAGATGCACTCAAGTAAGCAGAACCCTGTTGACTTGATCGCTGCTGGTGATATCGGTGCAGGTGTAGGTTTCAAGGATATCCGTACTGGTGACACGCTCTCTTCTGAAGATGCTCCCCTCGTACTCGAATCTATGGACTTCCCCGATCCCGTTATCGGTATCGCAGTTGAGCCCAAGACTCAGAAGGACCTCGATAAGCTTTCTAACGGTCTCGCTAAGCTCGCTGAAGAAGACCCCACATTCACAGTTAAGACTGACGAACAGTCTGGTCAGACAGTGATCTCAGGTATGGGTGAACTTCACCTCGATATCATTATCGACCGTCTTAAGCGTGAATTCAAGGTAGAATGTAACCAGGGTAAGCCCCAGGTTAACTACAAGGAAGCTATCACGAAGACAGTTAACCTCCGCGAAGTTTACAAGAAGCAGTCTGGTGGTCGCGGTAAGTTCGCTGATATCATCGTAAACGTTGGTCCCGTTGATGAAGACTTCACTCAGGGTGGTCTCCAGTTCGTAAACAAGGTAACTGGTGGTAACATTCCTAAGGAATTCATCCCCTCTGTACAGAAGGGCTTCGAAAACGCTATGAAGAGCGGTGTGCTCGGTGGTTATCCCCTCGACAGCCTCAAGGTTGAGTTGCTCGATGGTTCATTCCACCCCGTTGACTCTGACCAGTTGTCTTTCGAAATCGCAGCGCTCCAGGCTTACAAGAACGCATGTGCTCAGGCTGGTCCCGTATTGATGGAACCCCTCATGAAGTTGGAAGTTGTTACTCCCGAAGAAAACATGGGTGACGTTATCGGTGACTTGAACAAGCGTCGTGGTCAGGTTGAAGGTATGGAAAGCAGTCGTTCTGGTGCACGTATCGTGAAGGCTAAGGTGCCCCTCGCAGAAATGTTCGGTTATGTAACTGCACTCCGTACTATCACTTCTGGTCGTGCTACTTCTTCAATGGTTTACCACAGCCACATCGCACTCTCTTCTAACATCGCTCGCGAAGTTCTCGAAGAAGTTAAGGGTCGTGTTGACCTCGTGAAGTAATTCACATCCTAATAAACAATCACTACTTTACGCGCAGGCAGGCTAACGAATGACTCTTAGCCTGTGCTGCTCGGAAAGCTTAAAACATTAAAATAAAATGAGTCAAAAAATTCGTATCAAGTTGAAGTCTTACGACCACACGCTCGTTGACAAGTCAGCAGCTAAGATCGTGGCATCAGTTAAGGCTACAGGTGCAGTAGTTAGCGGTCCAATTCCTCTTCCTACTCGCAAGCGTATCATCACTGTTAACCGTTCTACATTCGTTAACAAGAAGTCACGCGAACAGTTTGAAGTATCTACTTTCAAGCGCCTCATCGATATCTACAGCTCTACTCCTAAGACTGTTGATGCTCTCATGAAGCTCGAACTCCCCTGCGGTGTTGAAGTAGAAATCAAGGTGTAGTTTTTAGACTTTGACTTGTGTTCAAAGCAGTTTCGGTTTCGACCGACAGACTGTGCGAATCAAGAATAACGTCCTGCAAAAGTTTTCCTTTTGCAGGATTTTTTTTAGACTGTAAAAGTGAAAATTTTGTGTTGTTTTGCAAGCGCGGATTCAAGGATTTTGCGTCGCGAAAATAACATTGAAAATCAGGTAGTTAAGAATGCTGAAATTATTAGTAACCTTTTTTGAAATATGTTACTAATAATTTAAATTAGGTTACTAATAATTTTTACTACAATAGGTTTAGTTTTTCAGCCACGTAATTTCGCTCTTCTGAATCTCCCAAAAGTCCTCTTTTTTATGCAGGAAAATCGTATTCCTTCTCCCCTCATATCCTTTGTGCCCCTCCTCATTTTGGTGGCATTGCTTTCCGTCACGATTTACACCTTCGGCGACGGCGCTTTGTCTGGCGGTAGTCAGATTTGCTTGCTCGTGGCGTCTGCGGTGTGTGCAACTATTGGCATGTGGCGTTATGGCATTGCGTGGAAAACCTTTGAGCATGCCATTGAGCAGAATGTGAAGCGTGTCACTGAAGCTATTTTTATCCTCTTGGTAATTGGAGCGCTTTCGGGCATTTGGATGGTGAGTGGCATCGTGCCTTCCATGATTTATTACGGACTGCAACTGATTCACCCCTCGTTTTTCCTCATCACCAGTTGTGTCATCTGTGCCATCGTGTCGCTAATGACGGGCAGTTCGTGGACCACGGTTGCCACCATCGGCGTTGCCCTCATTGGAATTGGTCAGGCGCAAGGTTTTAGCGAAGGGTGGGTTGCTGGAGCAATTATTTCAGGGTCGTATTTTGGCGACAAGATGTCTCCGCTTTCCGACACCACCGTGCTCGCATCTTCTACCGTCGGCGTGCGCTTATTCACCCACATTCGCTACTTGATTTACACCACGATTCCCGCACTTCTGCTGGCGCTCGTGGTTTACCTCGTTGCCGGTTTCTCGCTCACGTCGGGCACAGATACGACCATCGCCGTGTACGCTTCAACCCTGTCTGCCAAGTTCGACATTACGCTCTGGTCGCTCGTAGTTCCCGCCGTCACCGCCTTTATGATTTACAAGCGCATCCCCTCGCTCATCACCCTCTTTTTAAGCACCCTCTTGGCGGCGCTATACGGAATGCTCTTTCAAATAGATGTACTCTTAGAAGTAGCAGGCACAGACGCCGGAGCGTTGGCGCTTTTTAAGGGAACAATGCAAACCATCTTCGGAGCGACACAGTTAGAAATGGGCAGCGCGCCACTCAATGACCTCGTCGGTACTAACGGCATGGCGGGCATGATGGACACGATTTGGCTTATCCTCTGCGCCATGTGTTTTGGCGGCGTCATGGAGTCGGGAGGCTTCCTTGCGGGCATCTCACGCGTATTCTTGCGCTTCGTCAGAAAGACGCTCAGCCTTGTATCCTCCACCGTGTTTTCAGGTGTGCTCTTTAACATTGTGACGGCCGACCAGTACATCTCTATCATCCTGACCGGCAACATGTATAAGCAGACCTACCACGACCAAGGTTACGAGGCGCGCCTGCTGAGTCGCACTACAGAAGACGCGGTGACAGTTACGTCGCCCCTCATCCCTTGGAACACGTGCGGCATGACTCAAGCCACGGTGATGGGCGTATCAACGTGGACGTACCTGCCTTACGCCGTGTTCAATTACCTATGCCCCCTGTTCTCTATTATAATTGCCGCCACGGGCTTTAGAATACTCAAGAAGACGAAGTGAGGCGGCGGAGACCAGAAAGGAGAATTGAGATTTTCTTCATCTCAGCGCTTGCCCTTCAAACGGGAGGGGCGGTTTCGAGGGATGAAGAAAAAATCAATTCTCCTTTTTCGTTTCTCCTTTTTTCGGCGGGAGGTACTAAATATGAGAATTATTCGTTATCTTAGCAACCGAGAAGCAACGGCACTGTCACTCCTATGTTGGCGCAGATGCCGTATGTGCTTTACACTGACCTAAATACAATGAATGCCATGACGAATAATAAAAACTACTGTGTGATTATGGCCGGCGGTGTCGGACGTCGCTTGTGGCCCTATAGTCGTAAATACCTGCCCAAGCAGTTTGTAGATTTCTTTGGCACGGGGCGCACGCTCCTCCAGCAGACCTACGACCGCTACATCCAGTTTATCCCTGCTGAAAATATTTACGTTTCCACCTTCGAGGATTATGTGGACATCGTAAAGCAACAGCTTCCTGAGTTGAAGGAAGAGCAGATTTTGGTAGAACCGGTTCAGCTCTCTACAGCTCCTGCAGCAGCGTGGACGGCGCTTTATTTGACCCACCAGTTTGGAAGTGGTAACCTCATTATTACGCCTGCCGACCAATATATCATCCATGAGGATCGCTTCATCGAACAAGTGTCGCGCGGATTGGAATATGTTGATACGCACAATAACTTTTTAGCGGTCGGCGTGCGCCCCACGACGCCCAACACGGGATATGGGTACATTCAGATGGACGATGTGAAAGACGGCGACTATCCTATGGTGAAATCCTTTACGGAAAAGCCCGACCTTCAGTTTGCCGAGATGTTCGTAAGTAGTGGTGAGTTTCTTTGGAACTCAGGCATGTTTATGTGTAATTTGCCAACGATGCTCGACATGTTGGAACGCGAGTTGCCCGCCTTTTCTACGTGCGTAGCAACCGCACGTTCGGGAGCCACCGAGACACAGATGCAGCAACTCTTCAACGATACGTACCCCTCAATGGTGCACCAATCTATCGACCTCCTTTTGTTGGAAAAAACGAAGAACGTGGTGGCGATGGCATGCAACTTTGGCTGGGCCGACATCGGTTCGTGGCCCGAACTGCATGAGGTGGAGCAGAAAGATGGTGACGACAACGCCGTAATTTCTTCCACCCGCGTGCTCTTTGATAAGGCGTACGGCAACCTCGTGTGCTTGCCCGAAGCAAAGGCAGCCGTCATCGCGGGACTTGAAGGGTATCTCGTGGCAGAGAAAGACGGGGTGCTCGTAATTTGTCCCAATCACGACGCCGCTATAGTGCGCCGCCTCGTAACGGAAGCACAGATGAAACTCGGCGAAGAGTTTGTGTAAAGCGCGGGTCTCGATTACTTGAAAGTAAAAGTTTGGAACACAGCAATATACCCCAAGTGCTCAGTTGCCTTCAAGGATTGCTGAAAACCAAACCTATTTTCGTGAAAATTAGTAGTAACCTAATTAAAATTAGTAGTAACATATTTTTAAAAAGGTTACTACTAATTTTTGCCCCCTCTAACCCCTTGAAAGCACCGAGTAATGACGTAAAAACTCGGTGCTTTTTCTTTTCGTAAAAGGTAGTAGAAAAGTCTTGTAATTTTCTGAAAAAACGCCCCCTCAATTTTTTACGGATTCATTTTATTTTCTTAATTTTGCAGGTGGTATGCAGAATTTCAAAAAATGGTACTCTCAGAACTCAAAAATTACGCCGTTTTTGACCTGCATCACTAAATAAATCGTTGATAAATAAGACTTAAACGACTCAATTCTAATAACTAAAAACAACAATGAAGAACCTGAACTCCTTGCTGCTTACAATGCTTATGTTTATGTGCGGCTTAACTGTAAGTGCCTATGATTTTGAAGACAATGGCATCTACTACAGCATCACATCTGAGGCAGACAAGACCGTTGAAGTAACTTACTCCAGCACAAAGTATGCAAGCTATGCAGGTGCGGTAGTTTTCCCAAAGTTGGTTGCCTACAAGCATGCCACTTACCGCGTAACGGGTATTGGCAAGTCGGCTTTCCGCGATTGTTCTAACCTCACGTCGGTGAACATCCCCAAGAGCGTGGTGAGCATTGGTGACTCTGCCTTCTACAACTGCTCTTCATTGACTACGTTAAGTATCCCCAATAGCGTTACTGATATTGGCGGTTGGGCGTTCTTCCACTGCTCAGGTTTGAACGCACTTACGTTGGGCAACAACGTAGAGCGTATCGGGGATTGGGCGTTCTTCCATTGCTCAGGTTTGTCTTCAATTACAATTCCCAGCAGTGTGATTACCATCGGCGATAGAGCGTTCAGCGAATGCTTCGGTTTGACCTCGTTGATTATTCCCAACAATGTTACAGAGATTGGCGAAAACGCCTTCTTCTGGTGTTCTGACTTGACCTCAATCACTATCGGTAGCGGCGTGAAGACGATTGGTAGCAACGCCTTCGCTCGTTGCGTTCGCCTGAAGGATGTCAGTGCGTTGGCAATGGTGCCTATCATCTGTGAGAACAACCTCTTTGACATGAACAAGTTTGAAGATGCTACGCTCTATATTCCAGAAGGTGCGATGGATGCTTATATGAAAACGGCGCCTTGGGGTAACTTCGAGAATGTGCAGGAGCGCTTCTTCCAGCGTTAATGATTTACAGCATAAACTTTGAATGCAAGATAGCATAAGGGTGTGTCACGCGTGTGGCGCACCCTTTTTTTAGGTCGCAACTTTCCGAGGGGCAAGACATACACTCTTGCGCCTTAAAAATGTAACAATTTTTCGCTATGCAATACTCCTGATAATCAGTAGCTTAGACATACCTAAAATTATTAGTAAGAAAATTTAAAATAGGTTACTAATAATTTTTTTTAGGTTACTAATAATTTTCATTACAATAGATATAGTTTTTTGCGCAATGGGTTTGGGGTGTGTGAATGCACTTGCGCCAATGGTTTAATTACGGTTTTGCGTAAATATTTTGCACCCTCCCGGCAACCTTTGAGGAGCATAAACGCACGAGAGGCAGCACCCGCGGGCGCTGCCTCTCGTGTATTGATGGAATTGCGGAACTTAAACGCTATTCCGCCTCACCCTCCGCATTATATTGCTGGAAGAGGAAATTGTTGTAGGGGTACTTCTGCACGTGGAGTTCTCTCACACGCTTGTAAAGCAACTCCTTGAGTTCTTCAATATTGGTCTTCTGACGCGCTGAGATGAAGATGCAATCATCGCCTACGCGGCTCATCCACGTGTTCATCAAGTCGTCGAGCGATACGTTTTCCTTGCCCGCAGGCGTGAGGTCGTCGGACTCCTTTTCGGTCCAGCGGTAAGCGTCCATCTTGTTGAAGACAATGACCGTAGGTTTGTCGGCACAACCCAAGTCTGCAAGCGTCTGGTTCACCACCTGCATTTGTTCTTCAAACTCGGGGTGGCTCACGTCAACGATGTGGAAGAGAATGTCTGCCTCGCGCACCTCGTCGAGTGTAGACTTAAAGGAATCTACAAGGTCGTGGGGGAGCTTGCGAATGAATCCTACCGTGTCGGTAAGCAGGAAGGGGAGGTTTTCGATGATGACCTTGCGAACGGTAGTGTCGAGTGTGGCAAAGAGTTTGTTTTCGGCAAACACTTCACTCTTGGCAAGTAGGTTGGTGAGGGTAGATTTTCCCACGTTTGTGTAACCCACGAGCGCCACACGCACCATCTGTCCGCGGTTTTTGCGTTGCGTAGTCTTCTGCTTATCAATTTCCGCCAAGCGTTCCTTCAGGAGCGACATGCGGTTGAGGATGATACGACGGTCCATTTCTAACTGCGTTTCCCCAGGACCACGAAGTCCTACGGCACCACCACGCTGGCGCTCCAAGTGAGTCCAAAGGCGCTGCAGGCGGGGGAGCATGTAGCGGTATTGTGCAAGTTCCACCTGCGTCTTGGCATTTGCCGTCTGCGCACGCATGGCAAAGATGTCGAGAATGAGACTCGTGCGGTCCAAAATCTTGACCTTCAGTTCCGCTTCGATATTGCGTAATTGCTTTGCGGAGAGTTCATCGTCGAAAATCACCATACCGATTTCGCGCTCCGCCTCTTCTTCCATCTCGATGTACTGGCGGATTTCCTCCAACTTACCCTTTCCGACGTAGGTAATGCTGCTGGGACCGTCCACGCGTTGCGTGAAGCGCTTCACCGTAACAGCTCCTGCCGTCTCGGCAAGGAATTCCAATTCATCCAAGTATTCATTCGTCTTCCGCTCGTCCTGTCGCTTCGTGATAAGGGCTACGAGGATGGCGGTCTCGGCTTTAGCTTCTGATTGTATAAATTCTTTCATTTATGAGGTCTTGAGGTTTTTAGGTTGTGAGGTTTTAAGGGTTAGACAATGCTGGTAAAAGACTGTTATTTAACCCTGGCGTTGCGTTCTTCTTGAGTAAGTGTGAACGCTTTACGCGTGCGCTTCGCTACGTCCGTATTGTCGATGCGTCCAGAGAATTGTTCTGCGCCCACACCGATTGCAAAGGCGGGGACATAGCCATTTGAGTGACCGCCGCTGGTCCATCCTACGAGGGCATAGCGATTGATAATCTCCTTAGCGGTGGTTGCGAGGGCGTCTTCCTGAGAATAGAGGCTCTTGCTGCCTTCTGCTTTTCCAGCAACGAGGGCTTCGTACGCCTTCTTGAGACGTGCTTCCTGGCGTTCGCTGATGGCGATGTGCTCCCAGAAACCAAAGTTTTCGGTCAAGTCTTTCTTGACAACTTCCCAGGTAAATCCGTCGCCAAGCGTGGTGTGGAGTTGCGAAATATGCTTGGTGTATTTCCACGCACTCATTTTTTGATACTGCAACAATTGGAGGCGGAGTTCGTAAGCCCCAGTACCGAGCGACATCCCGCCCGTTTCGTGGTCGGCAGTCACAACGATGAGCGTTTCATCGGGGTGTTGCTTGTAAAATTCAAGAGCCACCTTTACCGCTTCGTCAAGGTCGAGCGTTTCCTGGATAACTGCGGCGGCGTCATTGGCGTGGCATGCCCAGTCAATCTTACCCCCTTCGATGGCGAAGAAGAAACCGTCCTTGTTCTTTTTCATCAAGAAATCAATCCCCGTGCTTACGATGGTTGCAAGTGTAAGATCGTTCTCGCCACGGTCGATGGCATAGGGCAGGGCAGTATTGTCAAACGCATTAGCTTCGTCGGATTGCAAAAGCATCAAGCGCTTGGCTTTTTTAACCTTCTTGTTGTCAATCACATTCCCCTTGAGAAGGGTATAACCTGCATTTTCATAGAGCTGATAAAGGGGTACTTCGTTGGGGCAGTCTTTGTGCGTAGGTTGCAAGAACGCAGAACCTGCGTAGAAGTCAAACTTTGCCTCCAAGAGGTCGTGTCCAATGCGGTGATAGTTATTGCGAGAGGCTTCATGAGCATAGAAACTTGCGGGAGTGGCGTGGTCAAGGCTTACAGAGGTCGCCACACCGACCGCCATGCCCTTTTCTTGGGCTGCAGTAGCGATGCTGAGGACGGAAGTCTGTCCGTCGGGCGTCATAGAGATAACACCGTTCTTCGTTTTCTCACCCGTAGCAAGGGCTGTCCCGCCAGCTGCTGAGTCGGTCACACCATTCGTGGCAGATTCCGTATGTACGAGCGCCACATGGGGGAATGAAGCAAACTGCATCGGTTTGATACCAATGCGTCCCTCAAGGGCAGCGAGATAGGTTTCGGCAGCATTCACTTGGTTGACACCCATGCCGTCGCCGATGAAGTAGAATACATATTTTGCCTTGCCTTGCGCAACGACTGAGAGTGCGATGCAAAGGATAATGAGGAGACTGGAAAAGCGTTTCATTTGTTTCTTGAGGTTATGAGGTTTGAGGTTTTAAGGTTATGAGGGCGACAGCTTTTAGAGTATGAGATTTCATAGTTTTAATCCAACCAATACGCGGTGCAATTATGGGGTACCTGCTTCTCTTTCGGCGGCAATTTCATATAGTCGCCGTAGGTCGCCGTCAGGTATTCGATGTAGCCGTTCATGGTCTTGTAAGGCTTGCCCTCGAAAAGGATGTCAACGCTACTGGTTATGCAAGAGCGGGGAATGCATCCCTTAATGCTGGGACCCACTTCGGAAAGGTTACATACATATTCCGACTGCTCATGACGGGCGCAGAATTTGTGGAAGAAAGCGGTGATTTTCCCCGATGAAATGGGCATTTTTTTGAAAAAGCATGCCACCATGTCGCGCAGGAATCCCTTGGACTCGCGCTCCTTCTTGCGACGGATGCGCAACCAATTCACCAAAAACTCCTTGAA
This sequence comes from Bacteroidaceae bacterium, assembly GCA_017628555.1. Lineage (GTDB taxonomy): Bacteria > Bacteroidota > Bacteroidia > Bacteroidales > Bacteroidaceae > Alloprevotella. The sequence goes on from JAGBYW010000117.1 coordinate 14,708, forward strand.
CTTGAATTCCAACTTCCTTAGCCACATGGCGTCCGCCACACCATCGACGGGGAAGATGTCAATGTTGATGCCCAACGAAAGGTCGGGGAATTCGTCTTCCACCAACTTGGTGCGCGTGTCGACAACCTTGGCAAAGGTGTAAAAATATCCCTCCTTGCCCGTGGCATACACTTCTAAGTGGGGCACGACTCCCACAAATTCTCGAACAAATCGGTCGTAACTCTCGCGGGGCATGTAAAGGTCGATGTCGTCGTCCCATGGAATGTACCCCCCATGGCGAACGGCGCCCAGGAGGGTGCCGCAGGATATAAAATAGGTGATTCCTCGTTCCAGGCAGAACTGGTGCACCGTGTCGAGAATGTCGATTTGCAGCTGGCGCAATTCTTGTATGGAGTCAATTTTGGTCATCAAAAAGGTGTGGTTGCAACTTGTTTTGTCAGCCTGCTTTAGGCACTCAAAATGGAGTTGATATAAATGTGTTGTTATCTATTGTAAATGAGCGCGTTATACGCGTTCTTGAAACTTGCTCTATACCCCTCAAAATTATTAGTAAGATATTTTAAATTATGTTACTAATAATTTTTTTTATGTTACTAATAATTTTTACGAAAATAGGTTTAGTTTTAATTTAGATAAACCCCAGGTTAAAACTTGGTCAATTTGAGGGGTAGAAACCTGATGTTTTTCGGCAAGATTCTTGATGAACTGAAGACCGTAGGGGAAGTCTTCGGTGAAGTAGCGACTTTTGAAGTCGGGCATCCACCCTTCGGGCGTTTCAGTCATGGGCGAGAGGATGTTTTTGAAGGCCTGAATCGAAGAAATCTTGCGTGTGAGCGATGCGGCGTCGGTGCTTTCGTAATAGTCAAGTAACGTGGGGATTTGACTCTTGTCTACGGGCAGGTGGTCGAGCAGGCGCATGAACTCTTCGTCCATGGCGATGAGAATCTCAGAGGCCTCGAGCGTCCATTCTCGGTAGAAGGGCGTATTGGTTGGGAAAGGCGTGCCGTCCCAATCCTTCCACATGCTGAAGAGTCGGCTGGTGTGGAGAATGGGATTACTGTTTGTGAGACTTGCCTCGTAGTAGTGACCCAGCAAACGCGTGGGCGTAAGGAATGCTTGTGCGATCCATTGACGCAAGTGTTCGACATTTTCCGCGGGCGCTTCTATGGCCACTGCCACTTCGCTCTTATACCCCAAGAGGTTGGCACTCTGTCCGTAAGTAATAGTGCGGGCGATGAAGGGGACGCGTTGGAACCCGAAGAGGAGTGCGTCGGGCGGGAGAATCTCGTGGGCGAAGAAGAAAAAGCCCGTGCTACACACGATGCTGCCAACGTAAGTTTGTGCAGAAAGGTAGGGCTTGATTTGTTGCAGTACCTCAGCAATGGCATAACCAGGTAGGCAGAGCAATACGACTTCTGCACCTGCAACCACCTCGGCGGGATTGGCGGAGATCTGTGCCAAACGCCCTGTGAATGTACGTCCGTTAGGGTCAAAAACCTCGATGGAATCGTGCCATTCAGAAGGGCGGCGCGTCAGGATGCTCACGCGGTTATTTGTGTCAGAGGCAAGGACTCCAGCACAAACGTGCGCCAGCGATCCGCCCCCGCAAATACAAATTTGCATAGTAGGAATGTGTCTTTAGAGTTGCTTCAGCGCTTCAATAAGGCGCTGGTTGTCGGCGCGGTTGCGGATGGCGAGGCGAATGTAACTTCTGCCGTCGAACACCTTCTTTGTGCTACAATCTTTCGCCAAGATATTGTAATCTTCAAGCAGGCGGAGCACGAGTTCGTGAGAGGTGTATTTCGCTGTTACCTCACAGAGGAAGTAGTTTGCCTGAGAGGGGATGACGCGCAGGTAGGGTATCGTTTGCAAGTCTGCTTGGAAGCGTTGGCGTTCCTCTTGGAATTTCACGCAAGCACGACGGTAGTCCGCCTCATATTTGGTGAAAATTTGCATGTAGAATTCTGCAAACGAATTCATGTTCCAAATCGCTACGTCCTTCTTGAGTGTGGCAATGAGTTCCTTATCTGCAGAGGCAAGAATGCCGAGGCGCAGACCGGGAACGCCGTAGGATTTCGAAATACTCTTCATCACCATCATCCAGGGGTAAGCCTCAAGGATGGAGTCGGCAAGCAGGGTGTGTTGCTCGTAATTTTCGCTGAAATCCACGAAAGATTCGTCCACCACAAACTTCATGCCACGTGCGCCACACCAACTTGCGAGGTCTAACACCTCATCGCGTGTCAAGAAGTTGCCCGAAGGATTGTCGGGATTGACGAGGAGGAGGGTATCAACGGGATGTGCTTCAAAATGCGCCTTAAGTTCTGCGACCGTATAGTGGAAGTCGGCGTTGTTGGGCGTAAATATTTCTAAACTTTCGGCACTACGGCGGTTGGGATACTCCTCAAAAGTGGGGTAGGATACACCTAATTTCCCAGGAAGCAGTTCCATAAGACTCTTGATGAGTTCTGCGGCTCCGTTGCCGGGAACAACATACTCCTGCTTCACCCCAAAGCATTTTCCCGCGAGGAGCGAATTGACATACATGCCCGAGGGGTATTCGGTAAGCAAGATGTTGAAGTTCGCACGCATCTCATCCATCATGCGGGCTGAGGGGTAGTAGGGATTTACCAAGTAGCAGTAATCCAACAATCCCGGGAAGCGCCAATAACCACCGAAGCGCTTCATGTACTTCTTCAAGCGCTCTTCGCCTTCTGCGAAAAGGGCTTCCGCAATGTCGAGGTCTTGGATGTCGTCAATCTCATACCACTTCTCATCAGAGATGGGGAGCGCCTTGAGTTCCGACTTGTCCAGGAAGGTAATGACGCGGAGCACCTGTTCGTAGTACTCGTTATTGCCAAGTGCCTTGGTGTAGGCTTCAAGGAAGGGAACGTATTTGTTGCGCGCAAATTCCTTACTGAACTTATAGATGTTTACCGTCTTGTAATACGAATCGACGTGCGAATACTTGAAAGCCTGCTTCGGAACAAAGTTTACGATGTTATTGTCTTCGTCAATGCGCACCATAGTTCCGTCCATCCACGTCTGATATTTGGCCACGAGCGCCAAGTTAGGGTAGGGGTCGCTGAGCAAGAGGGGGAACATGGCATCGTCAAAGATAAGGTCGCTCTCAATGAGGAGCGTGTCGTCTTCCTCTAACTGCTTTTTTGCCAAGGCAAGAGAGTAAATGTTGTTTGTCTTATCGAAAACGGGATTATTGACATACTCAATCTTCAGCGTATCATCGTAGCGTGTGCCGATGTGTGCTTGCAACTTTTCGCCCTCATACCCCACGACGATGACTACGCGGTTGAGTTGAAGTTTCGATAATTGCGTGAGCAGGCGGTCAATGAGCGTCACGCCATTGACTTTTACCATGCACTTTGTATTGTCCTTTGTGAGATCGCCAAGTCGGCGTCCCATGCCGGCTGCTAAGATAATTGCTTGCATATTGGAGAAACTGGTGAAGTTGTGAGAGGTCGGGGTTAAAAGGTGGTAGTTTGAGGTGTCGGTGATAGACTCGAAATTTCTTCCGACTCTTAAATTTGAAAACGGTAGTGGTTCTGCGCCTCGAAAACTAATTAAACATTCTGCAAAGATACACTTTGTTTTTGGCAGTAGCGCGCCCGCACTATAAATATATAAGTGTGTGGCAAAAATGTGGGGGTAAGACGAGGGTAAATCCGAGGGATTTTTGTAATTTTACTCGCTAATTGGGATAGTGTCGCTTTGGCACGCCCTTGACTCAGACAAAAATATACTACAATGATATACAAATGGAATTACGAACTGCCGTCTCCCGAGGTGAAGTGTGCTGAGGAGCAGCTGGCGCAAGAAGCGGGTGTGCATCCTGCTTTGGGGCACCTGCTGGTCCAACGTGGATTCACCACGCCGCACGAGGCAAAGCGCTTTTTCCGACCTCAGCTTGCCGACTTGCATGATCCTTTCTTGATGAACGACATGCAGGAAGCCGTTGACCGACTGAATGAGGCGATGATCCGAAAGGAGCGCATCATGGTCTATGGCGACTACGATGTAGACGGATGTACGGCGGTGGCGCTGGTGTATAAGTTCTTGCGCGACTTTTATCCAAACATTGATTACTACATCCCCGACCGCTACGACGAAGGTTATGGCGTTTCAAAGAAGGGTGTGGAGTTCGCCGCCGAAACGGGTGTGGGCTTAATTATTGTTTTGGACTGCGGTATCAAGGCGGTAGAGGAAATTGCCTATGCCAAGGAGTTGGGTATCGACTTTATTATTTGCGACCACCACGTTCCCGACGCCGAACTCCCTTGTGCAGTGGCAATTCTCAATCCAAAGCGCGAGGACAACCGTTACCCTTACACCGACCTCTCAGGTTGTGGCGTGGGTTTCAAATTTATGCAGGCCTTTGCGCAGAGCAATGGCATCGAGTTTAACCAACTGCATCAGTTGCTCGACCTTTGCGTTATCAGTATTGCTTCCGACATTGTGCCCATCATGGGTGAGAACCGCATCTTGGCATATCACGGCTTGCGCATCTTAAACAGCAAACCCTCTGTGGGACTCAAGGCTGTATGTGAGGTGTGTGGCGTGGGCGAACGTGAGGTGACGATGAACGACATCATTTTCAAAATCGGACCGCGCTTAAATGCTTCGGGCAGAATGCAGAATGGTAAAGAGGCGGTGCAACTTCTTGTAGAGCGCAACTACCCTGAGGCGCTCGAATTGGCAAATTTGATTGACCAATACAACGATGCGCGCAAGGACCTCGACAAGCAGATGACCGAAGAGGCGATTGAGATGGCAAAGGCTACGCCCGGCATTGACGACCACCGCTCTGTGGTGATTTACAACGAGGCTTGGCACAAGGGTGTCATTGGTATCGTAGCGTCGCGCCTTACGGAATTGTACTACCGCCCAGCTGTGGTGCTCACGCGTAGTGAGGGCATCGCCACAGGTTCTGCGCGTTCGGTTTCGGGCTTTGACGTTTACAGCGCGGTGCAACATTGTGCAGACTTGCTCGAAAATTTTGGCGGTCACACCTATGCCGCAGGCCTTTCGCTCAAGGTTGAGAATGTAGAAGCCTTTAAGCAACGCTTTGAGGCCTACGTTGCAGAGCACATCCTTGACGAACAGACACAGCCCACCTTGGATATTGACGCGCAGCTCGACTTCAGCGACATCAATATGAAGTTTTATCAAGACTTGAAGAAGTTCTCGCCCTTCGGACCGGGTAATCCCAAGCCCATCTTCTTTACCCCGCGTGTGTATGACTACGGCACGAGCAAGGTGGTGGGTCGTGGGCAAGAACACATCAAGCTCGAACTCGTCGATAACAAGAGTAGCAATGTCATGAACGGCATTGCTTTCGGGCAAAGCTCACAGGCGCGTTACATCAAGACAAAACAGGCGTTTGACATCTGTTATTCGGTAGAAGAGAATACGCATAAGCGCGGCGAGGTGCAACTTCAGATTGAAGACATCCGTCCGCTGGAGCAGGCGTAGTTAGATAGGTTTAGACGTTATAGAAATTGTAGAATCTCTATAGCATCTAAAACAAAAAGTCCCTTACCCACTCGACAGAATCCTTATGCTCCACCGTTCCATCTTACAGCAATATTGGGGGTATCCCGACTTTCGCGGCATTCAGGCGGACATCATCCGCAGCATTGCCGAGGGTCGGGATACACTTGGTTTGATGCCAACGGGTGGTGGTAAGAGTATCACCTTTCAGGTTCCCGCGCTGGCAATGGAGGGTATCTGCATCGTCGTTACGCCCCTGATTGCGCTGATGAAAGACCAGGTGATGCACCTCAAGCGGCGCGGCATTCAGGCTGAGGCTATCTACACGGGGCAGAGTAGGGACGAAGTGTTGCGCATCCTTGACAACGCCATTTTCGGAGCTGTAAAATTTCTCTACATCTCCCCCGAGCGCATCGCTTCAGAACTCTTTCAGCACAAGGTGCGGGGCATGAACGTGTGTTTCATTACCGTAGACGAGGCACACTGTATTTCGCAATGGGGCTACGACTTCCGTCCTGCGTACTTGAAGATTGCTGACCTGCGCAAACTCATTCCCGACGCGCCCCTCTTGGCACTTACCGCTACGGCTACCCCGCAAGTGGTTGACGACATCCAAGAGCGTCTGGCCTTTCGCGAGAAAAACGTCTTCCGCATGAGTTTCGAGCGTAAGAACCTGCGCTACATTGTGCGCACGACGGAGAATAAATTTAACGAACTCGTACACATCCTCCGCGCCGTAGAAGGTCCTGCGATTGTTTATACGCGTAGCCGACAAGGCACGATAGATACAGCCGCCGCGCTCACGGCCGAGGGTTTCACCGCCCTGCATTATCACGCCGGACTCACGAATGTGGAGAAAGACGTGCGCCAGCGCTCGTGGCAGGAGGATGATACGCGCATCATGGTGGCTACGAATGCCTTTGGCATGGGGATTGACAAACCCGACGTGCGCCTGGTCATCCACCTTGAGGCACCCGATTCCATCGAAGCCTATTTCCAGGAAGCGGGGCGTGCTGGTCGTGACGGCAAATGTTCGTATGCCGTGCTCTTACGCGACAGTGGCGACACCACCCGCATGCTCCGTACGGTCGGTGAGAATTATCCCGAACTCGACTACGTACGTAGCGTTTACGACGACCTTGCAAATTTCTTCCAAATGCCAGAGGGCGAGGGCGAAGGCATTACGCGCGAGTTTGACCTCAATAAGTTTTGCGTCAATTTCCGCCGCTTTCCCATCCAGGCCGAGAGCGCGATACGTCTGCTCGAACTTGCGGGCTACTTGCACTATCGTGAGGAGGAGGAAAACGTTTCGCGCGTCATCTTCCTCGCTACGCGCGACGACCTTTACCGCTTCCGCGGGTTGACACCCTCGCTCGACGCTGTGCTCAACGCACTCCTGCGCCATTATTGCGGACTCTTTTCTGACTACGTCATGATTGACGAAGAGGTGGTCGGAAAAACGTGTGGCTGCACCTCGCGTGAGGTGTACGAACGCCTTAAGGCGCTCACACACATGCGCATCCTCAATTACATTCCCAAGAAGCGCGCCTCTTACATCACTTACACGACGCGCCGCATCATGGGGCACCACCTCAACTTCCCGCCCATCGTTTATGCCCTCCGCAAGGAGCATTACATCGAGCGCATTGGCAAGGTGATTGACTACGCTACGCGCACCGACATCTGCCGCAGCGTCTACCTGCTCGACTATTTTGGTGAAACGGGCGCAGCGCCGTGTGGCGGTTGCGACGTTTGTTGCGGCGAGGAGCGTCGGAATATTGACCCGCACCATGTGGCGGAGGCTATTGCCCAACATCTTGCCGACGGACAGGCGCATCATGTGGGCGAACTCACGCTGTTGTGTACCGACGTGCCTTCGGCTGTAAAGCGGCAGGCGTGGGACTTGCTCGTGGGGCAAGAATGTGTGGAATTGCGCGACGGAAATGTGCGCCTAATTCGCCCCTTTGACCCCCCCAAATAGAGTTCGTAAAAACTAAACCTATTTTCGTAAAAATTATTAGTAACCTAAAAAAAATTATTAGTAAGATAATTTAAAATATGTTACTAATAATTTTGACAGATTTTGACAAAGTTGTAATCGTCAGTAAATCACTGATTTACGACTATGTCTGCTGCTTCAAAACTAAACACTTAGACCTTAACTTTTCCATGTCATTAAAACGACAACTCCAACTGCTGCGCGTGATGACCAGGGGCGGTGCTCAAACGGTAGACGGGCTGGCCACTCAGATGGGAATAAACGTGCGCATGATATACCGCTACTTCGATCAGTTTCGAGAGGCGGGTTTTAACATTCTAAAGAAGGGCACGGCGTATAGCATCGACCCCGAATCGCCTTTCTACAAAGACATTGTTCACGACTTTCGCTTCAATCAAAATGAGGCGCTCACCATGCTGCGCGTCCTTAATTCCGTTGTAGACCGCACGCCTGAGGTGCGCCACCTGCGCGAAAAACTTTCCTGCCTTCACGACTCCGAGGTGTTAAAGGAATATGGCGTAGATGAGCGTGTGGCTGAGAATTTATCGGTGCTCTTTACCGCTATAACCTGTGAGCAGATGGTGTGTTTGAGAAACTATGCCTCGCCACACAGCGGCAAAGTTAGCGACCGCATTGTTGAACCTTACATTTTCCTGCCTGGTAATACGGAAGTGCGTTGCTACGAAATTTCAACGGGGGAGAACAAGACCTTTAAGGTGGGGCGTGCTGAGAGTGTTGAACTCATCGACCTCCGTTGGTCGCATCGCGATAAGCATCGTGCTTTCCACACCGACATTTTCCACTTCTCGGGCGAGGAGGTCTATCCCATCGCCTTGCGTCTCGGGCAACTTTCTTACAGCGTCTTGCTTGAAGAGCATCCCTACGCAGCGCCTTTTATCACCGCCGAACCTGGGGGTACGTACCTCCTTGAAACCGACGTTTGCGACTACAAGGGTGCCTCGCGCTTCGTCCTTGGGCTCTACGAGGATATAGAAGTGCTTGGTAGCGAGGAGTTTCGTCGTTACTTGCAACAGAAAATTGTGATGATGGCGGCGTCGAAGGATTAGCGGCTAACTGCGAATGACTAAAAAGGAACTTCGCAAAGTCTTTAATCTTTACCCCTTATCTTGTCGTTCATTTCTCCTTTCTCCTTTCTCAATTTCTCCTTTCCCACCATGCCTCTTCTCTCTCCCCACCGCGACCCTATGGGCACCGCCATCCGTGACTTTTTCACGAAGGGCAGTGCCAAACCCCTGCGTGTGCTTTCTACGATGTTCGACACCGATGTTCTTCCCGTCTCCACCTTGTTTCGCACGGTCGAAGAGATGAACCGTATGGAGCAGGTGGCGCTCAATCGTGCCGAGGGCCGAGTGCTCGACGTCGGAGCCGGAGCGGGGTGTCACACCCTCCCACTTCAGGAGCGCGGTCTTCATGTTACGGCCATCGACATCTCACCCCTTTCCGTAGAAACCATGCAGCAGCGCGGCGTTATTGATGCCCGTCAAGAGGATTTCTTTACCATGCAGCCCGACGTTACTTTCGACACCATCCTCATGCTGATGAATGGCACGGGCATTGTGGGTACGCTCGACAACCTCCCACTGCTTTTTGACCGCCTTGATGTCTTGCTCGCGCCGGGCGGACAACTGTTGGTTGATTCCTCAGACCTGCGTTACGTCTTCGAAGACGAGGAGGGCAATTTCTATCCCGAAGATTTTGACAACTATTATGGTGAGGTGGATTACCAGATGGTTTACGGCAAAGTCAGGGGTGAGCGCTTTAATTGGTTGTATGTAGACTTCCCTCGATTGCAAAGTTGTGCCGAGATGAAAGGCTACCGCGCCGAGCTCCTTTGTAAGGGTGACAACTTCGATTACTTGGCGTGTATCAAGCGAAAATAGTGGGCGCACAAGCGTAAGTAGTGGCGCGCACTCACTTTTTCTTAAATTCTTAAGTGACGCCCATAAAAAAACGTCCCATAATTTTGCTATTCTAAAAAATATCCCTACCTTTGCACCGCAAATCTGAAACGAATAGTTTCAAGAGTATGCGCCCAGATGGCGGAATCGGTAGACGCGCTGGTCTCAAACACCAGTAGGGAAACCTGTGCCGGTTCGACCCCGGCTCTGGGTACTGAAACGGAGAAAGTTGAAAAACTCTCTCCGTTTTCTTTTTTACCCACCCGTAACTCATTGGTTTGCTGATATATTAAATCAAGCACCTTGTTATATTCATTGGTTCGATATTTATTTCCGTCAAACTCTATTTTTTGAGGAAACATCGAACCAAGCAACTTTATTTTAAGCGAAACGGGAGCATCTAGAATAAACCTATCTATATTACTTATCAAGGAGATAGCATAGCCCAACTTTGGTTCGACCTTGACATTGTTAGGGGTTTCAACAAGAGCGATACGCTCTTTTAGACTTTCTGCCTCATTGGAATACCTCTCCATCAGTCTATTATAAGACACCTTGTCGAGTTCTCCATCAATATATTTGTCTTGAACACTATCCATACGCTTGATAACAGTGCTCAATTCGCTTTTAAGGCGTTCTGTACGCCTTGTCTGCTCCACTCTATCCTCTTTCCTTATATCGTTCAAAATCTCCTTATAGAGGTCAAGAACAGTGTTATAAGGTTTCAAAACAGACAAGTAATGAACAAAAGTATCGTTTACCCTTTCTGCTCTTACCCTTATGTGTTTACTATCATTACAACAAAAATAATAGGTGTACTTGCCACCATTACCCTTGCTTGTAGCACCCGTGAGGCAATGCCCACAGATAGGGCAAATAAGGAATTTACGCAAGAACAGCATTGGGTCTTGAGGCTTGGATAATTTAGGTGCTTTACGCCTCTTGCCATCAAGAACATCTTGTACCTTATTATATATAGCCTCATCAATTAGAGGCTCGTGCACACCATCTACCAACCTTTCGGGTTCATCCTTATACGCTGGAACCCTTATCTTACCTATATAGAAAGGATTTCTCAACATAGCAAAATATGAGCTTTCGGAAAACCTTTTTGCATATTTCCTACGGATGTAGTTAGGCGTTTCAATACCTTTTGCAACCTCTGTAAACAGTTTCCTTATGAGCGGAGCTACTGTTTCATCAATCTCAATATGGGTATCGTGCTTGCTTGTACGGACATTCTTATAACCTCTTGGGGCTTTGTTTGCACACTTGCCTTTGAGAAGCGTTTCCCTTATACCATCACGAGTTCTACGAGAAATCTTGTTATTCTCTGTCTGCGCTATACCTGCATATAGGTTGAAAAGAGTACTCCACTCTGTTGCTTCAAAGTCAATGGGGTTTTCAACAGCATTGAACTTTATCCCCATTTCATCCATAAACACACGCTTGAAAACATGAGCAAACTCTGTGTTACGGCTAAACCTATCCCAACGCAAGAAAAGTATCATATCCACCTCACGCTTATGCTTACGGCAGTAATCCCTCAACCATTGCATTTGAGGACGGCGAAAATCGTGGTGTTTCGCTGTAAAGTCCTCTCTACAGCAATGTATAACCTCATAATTCATACGCTCACAATATGAGCGCAAAGTCTTTTCTTGAAAGTCAAGACTTGTACCATCTGCTTGCTCATCACTACTTACTCTACAATATAATATCACTCTCATAACTAATCTAAAATTTGATTTTCAACATTATTTTCACATTCGATTTGGAGAGTTGCCAACAGATAAAGGTACTCTCTAATCATCTTAACTTCTTCATTGTCGTTGTTTCCTAAAATTCGTTTACATACTTCTAAACTTATCATTAAAATTCAAAATTTTCCTTGCCACAACGCTCTGTGGCTTATTTTTGGTTTTTACCCATCGAACTGTAATAAAAAATCTTACAACATGGAAGATTAAAAACCTCTATTACAACCTTTCGATTTGCCAACAATCTACTTACCTCAAGCGATGGGTCTGCTCTTGTCCTATCCTCTCATACACTTGCACACTCTTTACACTTTCTTATTGTATTTACACTCACATTCGTAATCTTGCTGATGTTTCGGAGGCTGATTCCCTTTTTCAGCAACTTGAACACCTCACTGTATTCCTCACGCATAGCCTCATCACTCTTGCGATAACCCTCTTTACGACCAACCTTGCCACCATTGTTACGATAGTTGGCATAACCACTCGCTACACGCTCACGAATGGTCTTACGCTCCATTCTTGCCACCTCTGCGAGTATGGTAATAAGGAATTGGCTCATTGGGTTTACCTTGCCCTCTGCTGTCATTGTTTCGATGTTATAGTTCTGTATATACAGCGAAATACCCTTGCTGTTCAGCATTTCGATAACCTCAAGCACTTGCAAGGTGTCACGCCCCAAACGAGAGAGTTCGGTAACAAGCACCTTGTTGATGGCGTTTGCCTCTACATAAGCGACCATATTCAGCAACTCTGTACGCTCTGCGTTTGCCTTTGCACCTGAAATCTTCTCTGCAAAAACTGCCTCTACGCTCCAACCTTTGTTGTTGGCAAGTACTGTCAATTCATTCACTTGTCTGTCGTACTCTTGTATGTTTGTTGAAACCCTTGCAAAAATTATAGTTTTCATGTTTTTCTACTCTATTTGTTTTATAAATCAATTATCACAATGCAAATATACATTTAAGAAAATTAATAAACAAATTTTAATTAGCAAAAATCGCAAATATTTTGAAATATATTGTTATTTATGATAATTTTAGTATATTAGCACCCAAAATAGGATAGACATGGAAAAGATATTGGCAGAAAATGTAAAACGCCTTTGCAAGCAACAAGGCAAGCAGTTGAAAGATTTAGCGCAAGATATGGATATAGATGCTTCAAGTTTAACAAGGGCGATGTATGGCAACGCTCGTTTAGACACCATTGAAAAGATGGCTGTTGCTCTTGGTGTAAGCGTAAAATCCCTTTTTGAACCTATGGGCGATGAGGCTGTAGAGGGGTTTATTAAAATTAGAGGAAAGATATATCAATTTAACTGTAGGAGTGAATTAGATAACTTGCTTAAATAGTTAATTAAATTGATAATTTACTTTATCAAAATTAGTAACTTTGCTAATAATTGTAAATAATATTATAAGATAGGCTTATGATACCCAAAGTTAGAGAGTGCATGTTTCCTCTTTTGCAATATATGAGTGATAAAGAAGTTCATTCAGCAGAGGAATGTAGAGAATATATTTCAAGAGTTTTTAAGCTATCAAATGATGATAAAGCATTATTAAAATCAAAAGACAGGGTAGGTTGGGCAAAATGGAATTTAGAAGATATAGGAATGCTTAAAACAGTATCTCGTGGCAGATATAGAATTACAGAAGATGGTTTAACATTCTTACGAATAACACCACCTACAAAGGAAAGACCTTTTAAGGAGTATGGATATTGATTATCAAAGTAAATCAAATCATTTATAAACAACATTAAAATTTAAGTTATGGACATTTTATTATCTATTATTTTACTTGTATTTGGAATTTTGCAAGTAATCTTATTTTTCAAAATTTGGGGTATGACAAATGATATTGCAGAAATGAATTCAAGATTCAAAGCAACATGTCCTACTGAAG
>JAGBYW010000118.1 GCA_017628555.1 Bacteroidaceae bacterium
GTATAGCCATAATTACTTTACGCTGATGCGCAACTTGTAGTTCATCTTCTTGTTGGGCACCTTATACTTTTCAATAGTGTCTACACCACCACAAGAAGCATTACCTACACCACGGTGGTAGGCATCAAAGTGGAGCACAGTGTAAGGACGGTTTTCCATTTCCCAAAGGTGGTTCTTATTCATGAGGTCAGCATCCGTCCAGGGGAGTGCGCTGAAACTTACGTTGCCTTCGGTTTCAATAACAATGCCGAAACCTGTAGCATCTGTGAGGGTGAGTTCACGGAGTTCTTCGCGCTGACCTGTAGATTGGGGTTTCACGTAACGTTCGTGCATTTCGCCCACCTTTGAAGTGTAACGTCCAGCAATCACACCCGCCTTGCGGTCAGAATAGTTTTCCCAAGGACCAAGCGCATAGTAATCTACTTGCTTCAACGCCGAGTCGATGTGACAAACAAGACCTGCGCGGCGCAACTCTCCGTGCTTGGGAGTAAAGGTAGCATCTACGTCCATCACGCCCTGGGGATAGAGGGTGTAAACAATGTCGGTCTTACAAAGTGAACCGTCACGAGAGGTAGTCACAACGATGCGGTCTGCCTGTTCTTCAATCTTGAACGTACCACGTTCCTGAAGACCGTTATTGGTATTGCCGTAGCGGTCGTTCTCAATCCAGCGGTGGTTGTCGTAAACGAAGCCCTGACCATCCTTAATGATTTCGCGACCATCGAGAAGGAGACCAATGAGTTGACCATTCTCTTCGTTGAAGATTGCCTTAATCTTGTCGTTGCCAAGGTGCACCTTACCGTTTTGGTTAATGCCATTTTCAAACGCACCCTTACCCTTGATTGCTGCGAGAGCGGGACGCGCCACGAGTTCGTACTGCTTGAGCGCCACTTCGTGACCAGCTGCAGCAAACACTTGCTCTGTAGCGTGACACACGCGGAGGTTCAAGAGGATTTCTTCGCCCTTCTTTTCTGCCTTCGCCAAGTTCACCTTGGGCACCTTGAGAGTCAAAACTTCCTTTTCGCCTTCACCACCACCGGTAAGCGCTACTTGCTTCTTGGCAACCACACGGCCGTTCTTCACAACTTCGTACACGAGGTAGAAATCCGAGAGCGGTGTGAAATTGTACATGTTCTTAAGTTCCACCTTCACCGTGTTGGCCTTCTTATCCACACCGAGGAAGTTAAACTTAATAAATTCGTGCGCCGCCTTCACTTCCTTGAGTTTTGCACTCTCATGGCGTGTTGCGGGAATGATACCGTTAGAACAGAAATTACCTTGGTGAGGACCAGGGAAGTCATAACCCGTGTGGAGGCGATAGATGCCCTGCTTAATTTCCTTGGGTTCGTAAATAGCTTGGTCCACCCAGTCCCAAATACAACCACCGATCGTAGAATTACTGTTCTCAATAGATTCCCAATATTCGGGCAAGTTACCAATAGCATTACCCATGGCATGCGCATATTCACAGATGAACATAGGCTTGTCGAGGTCGTTGGTGTAACGTGCCATCCAATCCATACCGGGATACATCTTTGAATAGAAGTCGCTGTACTTGCTACCGCCATAAGGCTTGTCGATACGTGTTCCTTCGTAGTGGATGGGACGAGAGTCGAGCGCTGCCGCCGCTTCGTAGCAATCCTTGAAGTTCTTACCCGCACCCGCTTCGTTACCCAAGCTCCACATCACTACAGAGGGGTGGTTGCGGTCGCGAAGCACCATGCGGTCGATACGATCTACGAAAGCGGGGATCCAACTTTCGCGGTCGGAGATAGACTGATTGGCATGGTCTTCCAAGTCTGCTTCATCACAAGTGTAGAGACCGTAGTGGTCGAACATCGCATACATACGTGCCGCATTGGGATAGTGCGACGTACGGATGGTGTTGATGTTGTTCTGCTTCATCAAGAGTACGTCCTGCAACATCGACTCTGTAGTCACCGCACGTCCGTAGAGGGGATGCGAGTCGTGGCGGTTCACGCCCTTGAAGAAGACACGCTTGCCGTTGATATAGACAATTGAATTTTCAATCTTGATATCGCGGAAACCGTATTTCGTAGAGAACGCCATTTCTTCCTTGCCCGCACCGTCCTTTTGGATAATGCGCACGGTGTAAAGGTTGGGCGTTTCAGCCGTCCACGCTTGCACGTTCTGAAGTTCGAATTCTACGGCAGCACGATAGCGTGTGAAGCCCGCGTCAAAGAGTCCGTAGGTCACATCCTTCTGTGCCACTTCCTTACCCTGGGGGTCGAACACCTTTACCGTAAGGTTCTTCTTCTCGCTATGGTGTCCCTGGATGGGGTCAAAGCGCATTTCCACCTGCATGGTGGCATTCTTGTAGTCGGGAGAGAGTTGTGACGTAATATAATGGTCGCGCACACTCACCGTAGGCACATTATATACATAGACATCGCGGAAGATACCCGACATACGGAACATGTCCTGACATTCCAAGTAAGAACCGTCGCTCCAACGGAACACTTCTACAGCGAGGGTGTTTTCAGCGCCCTTCTTCAAGAAGTTGGTGATGTCAAATTCCGCCACGTTGTTGGCGCCCTGCGTGTAACCTACATATTCTCCGTTGATCCACACATTTGCTGCCGAGTAGATACCGCCGAAGTGGAGAATCGTGCGCTTTTCATTCCAGTCAGCGGGCACGGAGAACGTACGCACGTACGAACCTACGGGATTGATGCCATAGTTCTTACCACCGTCGTTATAACCAGGACGCGCCTTGATAAAGGGAGGTGTATTTCCGTGGGGATATTCTACGTTACAATAGATGGGGCGGTCGTATCCGTGCATTTCCCAGTTTGAGGGCACGGGAATTTCGTCCCACTTGCTCACGTCAAAACCTTCCTTGAAGAAGTCAAGCGGACGCTGTGAGGGTTCGGGAACAAAGTGGAACTTCCAAGTGCCGTTGAGCGTCATGTACTGCTTATTCACAGGTTCCGTCCAGGGAGTTGCGTAATACGCAGCGTCGGCAAGCATGTCGGCTTCGGTAGCATAGGGCATGTATGTCGCAACGGCTACTTCCTTGTTGATACCGAAGACGGCTTCGTCTTCCCAAATGGGCGACTGAATCTTGGGCTTTTCTACCTGTTCGAAGGTAAACCACGCCGCCTTATCGTTGGCGTCATAATCTGTGAGCATCATCTTGCCGTCCTTGAGTGCATACATCGTCTTGCCGTCCTTACCCTTAACGCCTGCTGAGAGAATGCGGTAAGCACCAGGCATTTCAGTTACGGGTTGGAACTCCCAACGGGCATTGTTCCACACACCTTCCTGTGCAGTCCACTGAATGAGTTGCTTGATACCCATGTTGTCGCCACCATCGTCGAAGTGCTGTGTGTAGAACGCACCACCCACCACGCGCTGCTTCAAGTCGAGCATCTTAATGCTCCAATACTGACCGCGGTTCATCTTGTCCACTGCCTCACCCACGATGCGCGCATTATTTTCGCCGCTATCGCCGTTGCCGAGTACGAGTTCGGGATGTGCCACACTGCGAATGCGGTACGTCAAGTTGTCGTCAAAACCAGAAACCACCGAGGGTTTGATGTTAAACATCGCCTTGCGGTTGTTCATTGCCTTAGCCTTGTCGGTAAGGGCGAGTTTACCGTTCGCGCCCATCACAGCCGCCTTGGCAGGTTGGTTACTGGGAATTAAGTAAACGAGTCCGTCGACTGCGGGTTCCGTGCGCCACAACTGAAATTCGTCAGAACCGTTGTTCTCACCCATTTCCACGCGACCATCGTCCGTGCAGCGCACAGCAAGGTTGCTGAAGGGGTTAATAATGCGCCAACTGCCAGCCAGTTCAGTAACTGTCCATTGCTGTTCTGCGGCAGATTGGTCCGCCTTTCCGAGTTGGACGTCACCGCCCTTCGTGTAGGTCAATACCTGACCAGCCTTTGTAGCCGTTTCCACGTTGTAAAGGTTACCCTTCACATAGTTTTGCGCCACTGCGCCCGACATTGTAGCAACGAGGAGTAATGCTGCAATCACGAAGCGCTTGATTCGAATGAATGAATGCATAAGCTGTAAAGATTTATGTAAGATTTATTGATTCCTAAGGGAAAGATTTTACAAAAATACAATTATTCTTCGGATTACGCCAAAGATTTTTGGGAATATATATAATAATGTGTAGCGCACCCGCCCAACTCAAGCGAGCGCCCCACCGCAACACGCCGCGCTCAGCGTAAAACGACCGCCCGAACCTCACCGCCCGACACCGCCATCACTTGCCCCGCGCGCCAGGACTCTCGCGCCCGTGCGTAGCAGCAAATGTGCTGCTTTTCTGTAATTTACTAAAAAAAAATCTTTATTTTTTGACACTTAGATGTGGCAAATTTAAAATTTTAACGTAAATTTGCAAGGAAAATGCACTCACAAATCTTATGGAAACCTTCTTTCAAACCCATGCTTACCTGATTGAGCACACGAACCTCCCCGTTCGTCGTGCCCTGATGGACTCTATTGATTGGACGTATCGTCTGATCGGCATCCGCGGGCCTCGCGGTGTAGGGCGTACGTCTTTCCTTTTGCAGTACGCCAAAGAGTTTTATGATGTCAGAATGCGCAACTGCCTCTACATCAACTGTAACAGTTTTTACTTCCAGGGTTGTGGTATCGTAGACTTTGCTGGAAAATTCGTGTTACAGGGAGGTATGGTGTTGCTGCTCGACCAAGCGTTTAAGCTCAACAACTGGCGTGAGCAGGTCATGGAGTGTTACAACAAATATCCCCGCTTACGCATTGTCTATACCACTACTTCTGTGCCCGACTGCGAAGGCGAGGACGAACTTTCAAGAACTGCACGCACCTACGTGCTCCACGGATTCTCGTTCCGTGAATATATCAATTTGCAGACGGGCAACGACTTCCGCCCCTACTCTATTGATGACTTGCTAAACAATCACGAGCAGATTCTCAAGACCATTCTGCCCAAGGTGCGCCCCTGGCAGTACTTCCAGGAATACTTGCACCACGGTTACTTCCCCTTCTTCCTTGAAAACCGCAACTTTACCGAAGCGCTTTTGAAGGCAATGAACAACATGATTGAGGTGGACGTGCTCTTCAACAAGCAAATCGAGTTGAAATACCTCTCACGCCTCAAAAAGTTGCTCTACCTTTTGGCCGTGTCTGAAGACTCAGCGCCCAATGTGAGTAAGTTGGCAGAAGAGATCGGTACGAGCCGCGCTACGGTTATGAATTACCTGAAGTGTCTTGAGGAAGCGCGCCTCATCAACATGGTGTACCGCGAAGGCGACACGCAGGCCAAGAAGCCCGCAGCCGTGATGATTCACAACACGAATATGCTCTATTCGCTGTACTCGCCAAACATGGACGACCAGCTCATCATGGAGACTTTCTTCGTCAATACCCTCTGGCGCCACCATCAGGTGCGCAGAAAGCGTCGCCCGGGTTGCTACCAAATCAATGGTACGACGGACATCTGCGTGTGCGACCGCGCAAAGCGACTCCGCACTACGCCCGGCATGATCTACGCACGTTACAACACCGAAGTGGGCCACGGAAACGAAATTCCACTCTGGCTCTTCGGGTTCCTTTATTAAAAAATCAAGAGGCAATTCCACCGCGATGGAGTTGCCTCTTTTTCTTTCTCATAACTCGCTGAAAACGAGAACACAAGCACTCCCTAAAAATTATATCTATTTTCGTAAAAATTATTAGTAACATAAAAAAAATTATTAGTAACATATTTTAAATTATCTTACTAATAATTTTCAGCGTTTTAGAGGAGGTATTTTTTTGTAACAATTTTTCGCCTCGCGGGAGTGCAGGAGGTACATTTTTCTGCCTTAAAATTTGTTGTATCTCAGAAAAAAAGTGTTACTTTGTAAAGTCAACTTGACTTTTAACATTCTAACAATTTAATACTCATGAGCAAATATCCTAAAATTGGGATTCGTCCCACAATTGACGGACGCCAGGGTGGCGTTCGTGAGAGTCTTGAAGAAAAGACGATGAACTTGGCAAAGGCTGTTGCCGAGTTGATTTCTGCAAACGTAAAGCATGCCGACGGCACTCCCGTTGAATGCGTCATTGCTGATGGAACAATTGGCCGCGTGGCAGAAACTGCTGCGTGTCAGGCTAAGTTTGAACGCGAAGGCGTAGGCGCTACGATTTCTGTAACTTCTTGCTGGTGCTACGGTTCTGAAACGATGGACATGCACCCCCATTGGCCCAAGGCTGTTTGGGGCTTCAACGGCACAGAGCGCCCCGGTGCGGTATATCTCGCAGCCGTGTTGGCGGGTCACGCTCAGAAGGGACTTCCCGCCTTTGGCATCTACGGCCATGACGTGCAAGACATTACCGACAACTCTATCCCCGAAGACGTAGCTGAAAAGATTCTTCGCTGGGCGCGTGCTGCCCTCGCTGTAGCCTCTATGCGCGGTGAAAGTTACCTTTCTGTAGGTAGCCAGTGCATGGGTATCGCGGGTAGTATCGTAGACCAAAACTTCTTCCAGGAATACTTGGGCATGCGCAACGAAAGCGTGGACGAAACGGAAATTCTTCGCCGTATGGAAGAAGGTATTTACGACCACGAAGAGTATGCCAAGGCAATGGCGTGGACAGAAAAATATTGTAAGGTAAATGAGGGCTGGGACAAGAACCGCCCCGAAAAACAAAAGGACCGCGCTGGCAAGGATGCCGACTGGGAATTTGTAGTGAAGATGACCCTCATCGTGCGCGACTTGATGCAGGGCAATCCCAAACTCCGCGAACTTGGTTATCTCGAAGAAGCAATTGGTCACAACGCAATCGCTGCAGGTTTCCAGGGACAGCGTCAGTGGACCGACTGGAAGCCTAATGGCGACTTCACCGAAGCACTCATGTGTTCTACTTTCGACTGGAACGGCATTCGCGAAGCATACGTGGTGGCTACTGAAAACGATGCGTGCAACGCTGTGGCAATGCTCTTTGGCAAACTCCTCACGGGCTGCGGACAGATGTTCTCTGACGTACGCACATATTGGAGCCCCGAAGCCGTGAAGCGCGTTACGGGCAAGGAACTTACAGGTTTGGCTTCAGGCGGTATGATTCACTTGATTAACTCTGGCGCTACAACGCTCGACGCTACAGGTGCCAGCACAAATGCTGCAGGCGAACCCTGTATGAAACCCGCTTGGGAAATGACAGAAGCTGACGTTGAAGGTTGCTTGAAGAATACAAATTGGATGCCTGCTGACCGCGACTATTTCCGCGGAGGTGGTTTCTCTTCTAACTTCCTTTCTAAGGGTGGTATGCCTGTAACCATGTCTCGTTTGAACTTGATTAAGGGTCTTGGTCCTGTGCTTCAAATCGCAGAAGGTTGGACGGCTGACGTAGATCCTGAAATCCACGAAGTTTTGAATATGCGCACCGACCCCACATGGCCTACAACTTGGTTCGTGCCCCGTTTGGATGAAACAAAGGCACCTTTCAAGGATGTTTATTCTGTAATGAACTACTGGGGAGCTAACCACGGCGCCATCAGCTACGGCCACATCGGTGCAGACTTGATTACGCTCTGCTCTATGCTCCGCATCCCCGTTTGCATGCACAACGTGCCAGAGGACGCAATATTCCGTCCCGCTGCTTGGAATGCTTTCGGCATGGATAAGGAAGGCGCAGACTACCGTGCGTGCCAAACTTACGGTCCTATCTATAAGTAATATGTGAGGGGGTGAGGTTGTAAGGTTTTGAGGTTTTAAGGCCTTGCGGATTAACGACTCTAAAGACCTTAAAGACCTTACAAACTCAAAACCTTAACCCCCCCCCCTAATAACCTTAACCTCTAACAACCTCCCCCTATGATTAACCGCTTTATTCTCAACGAAGTTTCATATTTTGGTCCTGGTGCACGCGAAGTGCTCCCCAAGGAAATTGCACGCCTCGGTTTCAAGAAGGCATTTGTTGCTACCGACAAAGACTTGATTAAGTTTGGCGTGGCCGACAAAGTGCTCAAGGTATTGGCAGATGCCGGTATTCCTTACGAAGTATTCAGCGACATCAAGCCCAACCCCACTACGGCAAATGTAAAAGCGGGTGTAGCGGCATTTGCTGCCTCTGGCGCCGACTTTATTATCGCTCTCGGTGGCGGTTCTTCCATGGACACCGCAAAGGCTGTGGGTATCATTACCAACAATCCCGAATTTGCTGACGTAGTTTCTTTGGAAGGCGTAGCAGATACCAAGAAGAAGTCTGTGCCCATCATTGCGTTGCCCACAACTGCGGGTACGGCGGCTGAAGTAACCATCAATTATGTCATTACTGACGAGGCAAACGAAAAGAAAATGGTGTGCGTTGACCCCAATGACATTCCTGTGATGGCAATTGTGGATGCCGAACTCATGTATACCCTTCCCAAGAGCTTAACTGCCGCAACGGGTATGGACGCCCTCACTCACGCCATCGAAGGTTTGATTACGAAGGGCGCATGGGAGATGAGCGACATGTTCGAACTCAAGGCCATCGAAATGATTGCGCGTTACTTGGAAACTGCAGTGAATGAACCTCAAAACGCAGAGGCGCGCAACGGCATGGCTGTAGCTCAGTACATCGCAGGTATGGCATTCTCAAACGTAGGTCTCGGTGTGGTTCACGGCATGGCACACCCCATGGGCGCAATCTTCGACATTCCTCACGGCGTGGCAAATGCGTTGCTCCTTCCCACGATTATGGAATTCAACATGCCTGCTGCCGTTGATAAATATGTACAGATTGCCAAGGCTATGGACGTTTACAGCGCCGGCATGAGTAAGGAAGAAGCAGCTCAAGCTGCTGTAGATGCCGTTCGTGCTCTTGCCATTCGCGTAGGCATTCCTCAACACCTCACAGAACTTGGCATTAACGAGGGCGACCTTGACCGCCTCGCTACCGCAGCTGCTGCCGACGTTTGCACACCCGGCAATCCCCGCGACGTAAATAAGGAAATTATTCTCGACCTTTATAAGAAGGTGCTTTAACCCTAAGGTTATAAGGGGGTAAGGTGATGAGGTTGTAAGACCATGCGGTTTGATGACCTTAAAGACTCTAAAGACCTTAAAGTCCCTAAAGACCTTCCCCCCTCATAACCTCTTAACCTCATAACCTCTTAACCTAAAACAATGATTACCCCACTTCATATCGAAGAATTCATTAAGCAGGCGCACCGTGTGGGTGATGCCGGTCTCACAGTCTGCAGTAGCGGCAACCTCTCTTGGCGTATTGGCGACGAAGCCTTAGTTTCGGGCACAGGTTCTTGGGTGCCTACGATTCAGAAGGAGAAAGTTTCGCAATGTGTCGTTGCTACGGGCGAAGTGCTCAATGGCGTGAAGCCCTCAATGGAAAGCGGTTTCCACCTTGGCGTACTCCGTCAGCGCCCCGACGTAAATGTGGTGCTCCACTTCCAATCTCCTTACGCTACGGCGGTTTCTTGCATGAAGAAGAAGCCTGAAAACTTCAACGTAACGGCAGAAGTGCCTTGCCACGTGGGACGTGAAATTCCCATTATCCCCTACCTCCGTCCGGGTTCTCCCGAATTGGCAGAAGCAGTAGTGGAAGCCATGAAGGAACATAACTCTATCCTGCTCACCAACCACGGTCAGGTAGTATGCGGTAAGGATTTCGACCAAGCCTTTGAGCGCGCCATGTTCTTTGAAATGGCTTGCCGCATCATCATCCAGAGCGGTGGCGATTACTCTGTGCTTACGCCTCAAGAAATTGAGGACCTCGACGTCTACGTGCTTGGCAAGAAGACGCCTTTACAGCAATAAGCAATAATTATATTATATGGTTTAGGTTCTTTAGAATATATAGAACTTCTATAGTCGCTATAACATCTATAAATTCTATAGAACCTAAACCCTCATCACCTTAACCCCTCAACCCCTCCCCTTATGAATAAAGTATATCTCGCCGCCGACTTCGGCGGTGGCAGCGGTCGCGTCATTGCCGGTTGGCTCGACGGCGGACGTCTCGTTATGGAGGAAGTACACCGCTTCCCCAACCGTCAGGTGCGCCTGGGCAAACACGTTTATTGGGACTTCCCCGCCCTCTTTGCCGACATGAAAGACGGCCTTAAAAAGGCGGCAGCCAAAGGGTATGAGGTGGAAAGCATTGGGGTAGACACCTGGGGCGTAGACTTTGGACTCATCGACCGCGACGGCAACCTGCTCGGAAATCCCGTATGCTACCGCGATGCCCGTACGGCAGGAGTGCCCGAAAAGGTCGCCAAAATCCTCAACCCCTCCGACCATTATGCCACGACGGGTATCCAGGTGATGGAAATCAATACGCTCGCCCAGCTTTACAGCCTGAAGGGCAGTGCGCAATTAGAGGCGGCGGAACACCTCTTGTTCATGCCCGACCTCTTCAGTTACTTCCTCACCGGAGTGGCAAACAATGAATATTGCATCGCTACAACCTCTGAACTCATGGATGCGAAGCGCCGCAACTGGTCTTGGGAAACCATCAAGGTGCTCGACCTGCCCGAACGCATCTTTGGCAAAATCGTTATGCCGGGCACGGTGCGCGGCACGCTGACCAAGGAAGTGGCGGAAGAAACAGGCCTTGGCGCCGTAAAGATAGTAGCCGTTGGTTCTCACGATACCGCATCTGCCGTTGCAGCCGTTCCCGCCGTTGAAGGCGACGGCGCCGTAGCGTTCCTCAGTTCCGGAACGTGGTCGCTCTTGGGCCTCGAACTCCCCGAACCCATCCTTACCGAGGAAGCTCGCCTTGCGCAGTTTACCAACGAAGGCGGCGTAGGCGGCAGAATACGCTTCTTGCAAAACATCACAGGTCTGTGGATACTGCAACGCCTTATGGCGGAGTGGGAAGAGCGCGGCGAGAAGCAAACCTTTAGCGAATTGCTCCCTGCGGCTGAGCAGGCAGAAATCTCGAGCATCATCCCCGTGGCAGATGCCGCGTTTATGAATCCCGCATCTATGGAGGCAGCGATTATCGGTTACTGCCAAGAGTCGGGGCAACCCGTGCCACAGACGAAGGCGGAAATCACGCGTTGCGTGCTTCAGTCGTTGGCGGCAAAATACCGTGAAGCCATCAGTGGCGTAGCGGGGCTGCTCCCCAACCCCCTGAAGCGCCTGCACATCATTGGCGGCGGTTCGCAAAACGCACTGCTCAACCAACTCACCGCCGACGCACTGGGCATTCCCGTATGGGCTGGTCCCGTAGAGGCTACTGCCATGGGCAATATCCTTGTGCAAGCCATGGCGGCGGGAGAGATTGCCGACCTTGCAGCGCTCCGCCAAGTGGTGAGAAGCAGCGTAACGCCCGCAATCTTTGAACCGCGCAAGGATTAACCCCTGTTGGAAAACAGAAAATCCATTGCCGTAAAAACTAAACCACTTGTAGTAAAAATTATTAGTAACCTAAAAAAAATTATTAGTAACATATTTTAAAAAAGGTTACTAATAATTTTCACTACCTAAGAGTCGCTGATTATCAGCACTTTACAAAACCTCATTTTTGTAACATTTTTTCGCATCAAAACTGAAGGTTGCACGCGCGCCATTGTGTGCAAAACCGCCCTTTCACTTTCCCCTCACAACCTCAAAACCTAACACCTCACATGAACACACCTCAAAACGGTTATCCCGTACAGCAATATCAGGGTCCCGTAAAGCGTTACTGCCAAACCTTGGACCTGCGCGACAATCCCGAACTCATTGCCGAATACCGCAAGCGCCACAGCAAGGAGCATGCGTGGAAGGAAATCATTGCCGGCATCCGCGAAGTGGGCATCCTTGAAATGGAAATCTACCTCCTCGGCACGCGCCTCTTTATGATTGTCGAAACGCCGCTCGACTTCGAGTGGGACAGCGCTATGGCGCGCCTCTCTACCCTTCCCCGCCAAGCGGAGTGGGAAGACTACATGGCGGAATTTCAACTCGTAAAGGAAGGCCTCTCCTCTGCCGAAAAATGGCAACTCATGGAGCGCATTTTCCATTTGTATTAAGTTCCTATAATATCTATAGTTTCTATAGCATCTATAGTGTCTATAGTATCTATAAAAAACCTCCCCTCCCATGAACAAACTCGTAGAAAAAAAATACCTCATTACCTTCATACTCATCACCTCGCTCTTCGCGCTCTGGGGCTTTGCCAACGACATCACAAATCCCATGGTGGCAGCGTTTCAAACGGTGATGGAACTCTCCGCCTTTGAGGCCTCGTGGGTGCAGTGCGCCTTCTACGGTGGCTACGCTACGATGGCGTTGCCCGCAGCATTCTTCATCCGCCGCTATAGTTACAAGAGCGGCATCCTCCTCGGACTTGGGCTCTACGCCATCGGCGCCTTCCTGTTCATCCCTGCGGCAGCGATGCAAAATTTCATCTTCTTCTGCCTCTCGCTTTACATCCTGACCTTCGGTTTGGCTTTCTTGGAAACTACAGCCAACCCCTTCATCCTCTCGTTAGGCAGTAAGGAAACGTCTACCCGCCGTCTCAACCTCGCCCAAGCATTCAACCCCATGGGTTCACTCTCAGGCATGGCGGTAGCTTCGCTCATCGTGCTCCCCCAACTCTGGAGCGACCGACGCAATGCGGCTGGCGAGACCTTCTTCCACACCCTTTCGGAAGCGGAAAAGGCTGACATCCGCCTGCACGACCTTGCAGAAATTCGCGACCCTTACGTGGCGCTCGGCGTGGTGGTAGTCATCATGTTCCTCATTATATTATTTAAGAAAATGCCCCAGACGGCTACCGACGTAAAGCAAGACAGCGCACGCCAATCACTCCGCCGCCTGTGGCACAATAGCATTTACCGTGAGGGCGTAGTGGCGCAGATGTTTTACGTAGCGGCGCAAATCATGGTGTGGACCTTTATCATCCAGTATGCCGACAACCTCGGTATCAACAAGGCTACGGCACAGAATTACAACATCTTCGCCATGGGCATGTTCCTCTGCAGCCGCTTCATCTCAACCTTCTTGATGAAGTATGTAAACTCGCGCCGCCTGCTCGCCATCTTCGGCATCGGCGCCATGCTCTGCACGGCGGGAGCAATACTCCTCGTGGGCATGACAGGTCTTTACTGCCTCGTGGGAATATCGGCATTCATGTCGCTCATGTTCCCCACAATTTACGGAATAGCCCTTGAAAACGTAGAGTCGCAAGATACCTCTCTCGGCGCTGCCTTCCTCGTCATGGCCATTGTGGGCGGCGCCATCATGCCTCCCCTCCAGGGCGCCATCATTGACCTCGGCACGGTGATGAATCACCCCGCCGTAAACTTCTCCTTCATCCTCCCCTTCATCTGCTTCCTGATCATCACGATTTACGGCATCCGCGCCTTTAAGAAAAGCAGTAAATAACCCCCTCCTCATAGAAAGTCTATACCATATAGAAATTTCCCTCTATAGCCTCTATAAATTCTCCCCTCTACAAAATCTCGTGCCCCTTTTTGCTCAATTCCCCCGAAAAGCGTAATTTTGCAAAGTGGGCTATCCCCACGAGTTTTGAATTATGGCAAGAAAAATACAATTCAGTCTTGTTTACCGCGACATGTTTCAGTCAAGCGGTAAATTCCAACCCCGTAAGGACCAGTTGGAACGCATTGCTCCCGTCATCATCAAGATGGGATGCTTCTCACGTGTAGAAACTAACGGTGGTGCCTTTGAACAGGTGAACCTTCTTTATGGTGAAAACCCCAACAAGGCAGTTCGCGCCTTTACAAAACCTTTTAACGAAGTTGGTATTAAAACCCACATGCTCGACCGCGGTTTGAACGCGCTCCGCATGTTCCCCGTGCCTGCCGACGTTCGTAAGTTGATGTATCGCGTGAAGCACGCTCAGGGCGTTGACATTACGCGTATCTTCTGCGGTTTGAATGATGTGCGCAACATCATCCCTTCTATCAAGTACGCTCTTGAAGGTGGCATGACGCCTCAGGCAACACTTTGCATCACTACCTCTCCCATCCACACGGCAGAGTATTATGCAAACATTGCCGACCAACTCATCGAAGCTGGTGCGCCCGAAATCTGCTTGAAGGATATGGCGGGTATTGGTCAGCCCGCGATGCTCGGTCAACTCTGTAAGATGATTAAGGACAAGCATCCCGAAGTCATCATCCAGTATCACGGTCACTCTGGTCCTGGTCTCTCTATGGCTACGATTCTCGAAGTGTGCCGCAACGGTTGTGACGTTATCGACACCGCTATCGAACCGCTCTCTTGGGGTAAAGTGCATCCAGACATCATCTCTGTGCAGAGCATGTTGAAGAATGCCGGTTTCGACGTTCCCGAAATCAATATGGAAGCCTACATGGAGGCGCGCAAGTTGACACAAGAGTTTATCGACGACTTCCTTGGTTACTTCATGAACTCTGGTAATAAGTTGATGAGTTCATTGCTTCTTGGTTGCGGTCTTCCCGGTGGTATGATGGGTTCTATGATGGCAGACCTTACTGGCGTCATGGCAGCTATCAACAACAACCGCGTAGCAAAGGGTGAAGAAGCACTTTCTGAAGATGCGCTCCTCGTACGCCTCTTCGACGAAGTGGCTTATGTATGGCCCCGCGTAGGTTATCCTCCCCTCGTAACTCCCTTCTCGCAATATGTGAAGAACATTGCCCTCATGAACCTCCTCACAGAGTCAATGGGTAAGCCCCGTTACTCGATGATGGACAACTCTATCTGGGGCATGATTCTCGGTAAGAGCGGTAAGCTCCCTGGCGAATTGGATCCCGAAATCATTGCGCTCGCCAAGGAAAAGGGTTTTGAATTCTCAACTGAAGATCCTCAGACTTTCTATCCCGACGACCTCGACCGCTTCCGCGATGAAATGGAAGCCAACGGCTGGCCCCTCGGCGAAGATGAAGAAGAACTCTTTGAATTTGCGATGCACGAAACACAGTATCGCGACTACATGAGCGGTGCTGCCAAGAAGCGCTTCCTTGCTGACCTCCAGGCTGCAAAGGATAAGGCTAACGCAGGAAACATGACCCCCGAAGAAGCAGCAGCATTCAAGCACGCTAAGGCAGATGCCATCGTGGCGCCCGAAGCAGGCACTGTGCTCTGGCAGATTGGCGGTGACGGCGAATGCGTAAAGGCTATCGCTCCTTACATCGGCAAGGAATATAAGGAAGGTGAATTCTTCTGCTACATTGAAAACAACTACGGTCAGATTCACGAACTTCCCGCAGCAATGGGTGGCAAGATCGTGGAAATCAATGCCGACCAAGGTGCTCACGTTCAGAAGGGCGATGTTATTGCTTACATTCAGCGCCCCGGTGCGGAGTAGTTTTTTTTAGAACATAGACAATAGTATAATAATATGGGGTGTGCCGACAAGCACACCCTTTTTTGTAGAACCAAGTCCGGAGGCGCTCTCCCCCTGTTTATAGGGGGAGGGGACCAGCTTTGCTGGTGAGGGGGTGCAAGAATAGTGAGTAGTTAGGAGTGAGTAGTTAGGAGTATGCCATGCGGTGCATATTTGCACCCCCTCACCGCCAAGGCGGTCCCCTCCCCCTATAAACAGGGGGAGAGCGCCATGCGGACTGCCCCCTTCCTCCACATTTTCTCCCCATTTTATTTGCCAATATCAATGTTTTTTTTAATTTTGCAATGTGCGTATTACACCCTGAAATTTAGCTCCTTAGATGGGGTATTCGAAAGGCATTTTCGCGCAAAACTATTTCACCAAAGTAAGAAAACAAATCACTAATTTTAATCACAACTTTATGAAAGTAAAATCTTTACTTCTTGGTTTGGCACTGCCAGCAGTTGGGTTTGCTCAGAATTACGACTTGCCCAACCCCGACAATGCGCCCGCGCCTTGTCACCCAGTTCCCAGCGAACGCCAGCTTTTGTGGAACGAAACAGAGTTCTACGCGTTCTTCCACTATGGTATGAACACCTTCACTGGTTTGGAATGGGGCTTCGGTAACGAACCCGAATCTAAGTATGCCCCCTTGTCATTTCCCAACCCCGAACAGTGGGTAACAGCAGTGAAGGCTGCGGGTATGAACGGTGGTATCGCCGTGGTGAAGCACCACGATGGTTTCTGCCTCTGGCCTACGGCTACAACTACCCACAGCATTGCGAATGCGGGAAATGAAAACGGCCGTACGGCAAATATTCCTCAACTCTTTGCCGAGGCAAGTAAAAAGCACGAGATGAAGTATGGTTTCTACATCTCACCTTGGGACCGCAACTCGGCGCATTATGGTAAGGACACTTACGTCTCTGAAGTGTTCATCAAGCAGTGTGAAGAATTGGCAGAATACGGTTCTGACCAATTTGAAATGTGGTTTGACGGCGCACGTGGCGGTGACGGTTACTATGGTGGTGAAGGCGGCAACCGCGATATCGACCCCGAAATCTATTACGACATTCCCAACCTCCGTGCTCGCGTACACCGCATCGCTCCTAACTGTGTGATGTGGGGTGTAGGCGGTGAAGCGCGCTGGATTGGTAACGAATCAGGTTATGCTGGCGAAACCAACTGGGCCATGACTGACTACTTGTCAGAAACAGTAGTTCGCGAAGAAGGCGATATTCACGGATGGTTCTGGAATCCTGGTGAAAGTGACGCTAAGGCTACAAGTGCTGGTTGGTTCTGGCACAATGGCGAATCTATGAAGAGCGCAGAACGCCTTTTCCAAATGTATCTCGAAACTGTAGGTCGCAACGCAACGCTCATTCTTAACTGTCCTCCTAACCAGCATGGTGTACTTCCCACAAACACTGTGAATGAATTGAAGAAGTTGGGTAAGATGCTCCACGAACGCCTCGCTGTTCCTGTATATGAACGTGACGCTCCTGCTACTGACTTTGCAAAGTCTGCTACTATTGAAGTGAGCGAAACACGCACTGGCGGTAAGTATGAATTGACAAACCTCACCGACGGTGATAAGGAAACTTACTGGGGTACGAATGATGGTAGCCTCAATGCAACAATCACCCTCACATGGGACACTCCCCAGGTAATCCGTTACCTTGTGATGCAAGAACCTGTGAAGCTGGGTCAGCGCATTAAGGACTTCAAGATTGAATATACAGAAGACGGCACAACTTGGACAGAACTCTGCCCCAACATGCAGACTACTACTGTAGGCTACAAGCGCATTATTCCTCTCAATGGTAAAACCAGCGAAAGCTATGGCAATGGTTACAACGCAAAGCAGTTGCGCATCACTATCCTTGACAGTCGTGCTTGTCCCTTGCTCTCAAATTTGAATGTGTATTAATCAACAGAACATCAACACTTATCAAAAAATCAGAAATTTATGAAAAAGAATATCATCCTTTCTGCTGCGTTGATGTTGTTCGGACTCACCGCACAGGCACAGACCAAAATATCCTTCGAAAACGAAGACTATAAGGCCATCAGCGTTTACGATTCTTGGGCTGAAAGTCCCTTCCGCGCTGCAACTCCAACGATTGATTTTGATGCAGCCGTTGTAGAAAATCCCGACACTGAGGTGGATGCTGTAATGGGAGTTGCTCCCAACGGCACGGAAAAGGTTGTGAAGTTGCGTCGTAGTCGCTACGGTAGTAACACCTTTGGTGTGCGCATCGACCTTAAGGAACCTATCCGTGTGACAAAGCAGTTGCAGTACATTCACATTATGACCTATCTCAAGGACAAACCTACGGACAGCCGCATGATGGTTATTGGTCTCGGTAAGCGCCTTGAAGAAAGTTGGAACTGGCAGACTGGCGAAGACGAACAGTTCTGGGCGGTAACTACGTCTAACGTAAAACCCAAGGAAGGTTGGCAAGACGTTGTTGTTAGTTTCAAGGGCTTCTCTTATTCAAAGGAAGAAAAGGAAAATAGCGGTATCGACATTTACGCTTTGGTAATTGTTCCCGACGTACGCTCGCCTCATGCTGATGCTAACGACTGGTATGCTTACTTTGACGAAATCGTTGTGGACAACAATCCCGACAAGCGCTTTACAACTGATAAGTATGCGCTCACTTATGACAAGGACGCAGCAAGCACTCGCACAGACCGCAAATTGAATAGCGTAGGTCTTACAACATCTGCTGGAAACTATACATCACCCAGTACTAAGGGTAAAGTTTATTCCGACAACACCACTCTTGGCGTGTTCTCAGCAAAGGCAGGTGAAGAAGTACAACCTACATTTAACTACACCGGCGCTTGGATGAGCGGTTACGTGTATGTTGACTGGAACAACGACGGTAAGTTTGAGTTTGCCGTAAACGATGATGGCACACCCGCTGAAGGCAGTGAAATCGTAAGTTACAGCGCTGCTCAGGTAAACGGCACTTGGCGTAAGAGTGACGGTACAACTTCAGGAAATGGTAACACGATTGGCAGTCCTATGCCTAAGTTTACAGTTCCAGCTGGCACTCCTGAAGGTTTCTACCGCATGCGTTATAAGGTAGATTGGGACAACCTCAATCCCGC
Source organism: Bacteroidaceae bacterium (assembly GCA_017628555.1). Taxonomy (GTDB): domain Bacteria; phylum Bacteroidota; class Bacteroidia; order Bacteroidales; family Bacteroidaceae; genus Alloprevotella. The sequence goes on from JAGBYW010000118.1 coordinate 18,391, forward strand.
TGGTGGCAATACGATTATTTCTGACGGTGGTGGTTATATTGACGTAATGCTTGACGTGCATGGCGACCAGGTAACTGTAAATGCGTCACAGCTCAACGGTGACATCGTGCTTGCATCTGACGAAAGTCCCTTGCAGGGTTACGTGTTGAACTATGCTTCTCCCTTGAAGGTGAAGGACATTCCCGCTCCCGGTTTCGTGCAATACGGTTTCTTGCTCAAGTATGGTTACAACGTGAATGCATCTGAGCAACTCGACGATAATGGTAACCCCAACTGGATTGAAGTAAACGTTCCCTACACAGCAATTGCAGCAGACGGTACTTACACGATCCCCGCAGAATACATTCGCGGTGCTCAGGTAAGCATCAAGGGTGACATGCAGCAGGAACAACTCTACACCGTGAAGGTGGTAGGCGTTGAAGGCAAGGGCGGTGTGATTTATGCAAACATCGAAACCTTTGACGGCGGCACTGTTCGTGCTACGCAGTTCTTCTCTGCCGACCAAGTTGCACCTATTGCCGTAGATGGTTGCAGCGCTTCTATTAGCATTGAAGACAGAGTGATTGTGGTGACTTACAGTGCAGGTCCTCAACCCTGCAAGCAGATTGCTTCGCTCGACGAAGTGAAGAACTACAAGCTCTATCAGCTTTCTGCAAAGAGCGGTGAAGGTTACTGGGCTTTTAACAGCAGCATTACGGATGAGTATGTGAGTCTGCGCGGTGTAACCAATGCTTCTTTCAACAATCTTCCCGGTAATGAAAGCGTAAAGGCTATTTATCAAGAAGAAGTTGACCCCTTCGACGCTACAGTAGTGTGGCAGATTATTGAAGAAAACGGCAAGTACTACCTCTACCAGCCCGAAAGAAAGGCGTATGTAACACGTAACGGTCGTGATTATAAGTTTACGGAAACGAAGACAGCCTTAGACGGCATCCGTTCAAACACAGGCGAACATGCAGGTACCTTTGGTATCCACGCAGGTGGCGGTTACAGCGATGGTTCTACCAACTTCGCCTGCATCGTAACCAATGAAGCAACAATGGCAGTGCGCAACTGGACATGGAGTGACCATGGTTCTGTACTCTGGATCATTGAAAACCCCAACGTCTACACCCTCGAATATGCCGTTGAAATTCTCGGTTACGAAGAAGGCGCCCTCACCTTCGAAGGTAAGGACTATGCCAATGGTGAATCCTTCACTTCTACCGAATTCCTCACCGCAGCCGACGTAGCAGCAAAGGCGTTTGAACACTACACTGCAGAAGTAGTGGTGGACAAGGCAAACGGCAAAATCACCGTAACCTACACGGGCGACGAAACCACTGGCGTTTCTAACGTTCCCACCACCGACAAACCCCAAACCATCTACGACCTCTCTGGCAAGCGCGTAAAGAAAGCTACCAAGGGAGTATATATCGTAAATGACAAGAAGGTGGTGTTTTAAATAACACTTAGAATATGAGAAGAGCCTCGGCGCATGCCGAGGCTCTTTTTGGTTAATGACAGAGTTTTTTGACAGAAGAACATAAGAACATATTAGTGAGGAGTGAGTAATGCCATGTGGGGAAATTACTTGAACGGTACGGACGCACGGCGCGTGCGTCCTAAACAATCGTCATTCCAGCATACCCTCAATCGACAATCTCATCTGCATTTAGGACGCACGAACCGTGCGTCCGTACCAGTCAAGCGAAATCCCAATCGTGTCCCGAGCAGAATACCTACTAAATCCGCTCTGGATTATAGCAGTCTTTATCCCACCTTTCGACATTCGTCCGTATGTAATCCACAATACGGTTACCGTCGAGCGCTCCTCTAATAATATGGTCATGATAGCGATTGTGCCAACCGAATTGTATGCAATGACGTTTAGCAAATAATTTCACTTCTCGTTTAAGTCCGCCCACAACTATACCCAGCATTGCACGTTGTGTACGCCTCATAGTTTCGTCCGAAGCAATACGCAAAATGGCATGGACATGATTAGGCATCACGACATAAAGCACCACTGTAGCATAGGGATAGTGCAGAGAAAGTTCCTCAAATTGCTGACAGCAATGCTCTCCTAATTCATTGAGATGCATTTCCCCATATGAAATATAACCAAAATAATGTGCCATATCTTGCGTGCAGATGGTCACAAAATAATCCCCATCATCATACTGAGCAAATTGTGCTCGTGGGGACTTTCGACTATAGAAATGCTTGTCAGACATATTACTCAAAATTCTGTTTATGGCAAAAGTAAATAAATACCTACAATCAAAACCCCTTTCCCCCCATTTTTTATTTCACCAAACGGAAATTCTCTCGACCAGTACGGACGCAAAGTTCTGCGACGTCTGCGTGCAACGATTTTTGACATAAGAACAAAAGTACATAATGCTCCGCGCCCTTTACGTGAAAACAAATATGCCCTTATGTTCTTATGTCTAAAAAACTGCGAAGCAAATTCTGTGTATTCCTGTGCGCCCCCATTTGTCACAATTTTTCGCCCCAAAATTCGCAAGCGCGCCCCTCTCATACTCACTCCCGCAACCCTCTAATTATCAACAGCTTGAGAAGCATCAAAAATTAAGTCTCAAATTCTGAAAATTATTAGTAACCTTTTTTAAAATATGTTACTAATAATTTAAATTATCTTACTAATAATTTTCGCCACAATACGTGGGCGAAAAAATGTGACAAATTTAAACGTAAAAAGTTGTCATACACGAACTACAATTTAAGTATATAAATGCAGGAGATTAAATGCCCATTTTGCAACCTCTATATTTCAAACGGGGGGGTGATAATACTATTTTACATCCATAGTTCAACAATGCGCCCTCAACCTCGCAATAACTCAAAGTAGATTAGTATCTTCGCCTGATAATGGGATTCTATCCTTTGCTGGTTAGTAAACAAAACAATATCAACATAATTTACTTATTCACAAAATGAAAAGATTTATCTTATCAAAAAGCATGTTGTGCCTGTTCCTCTTAGGAATGGTGTGCAATGTGGCGTGGGCGCAAGAGACAGAGACGTACACGGTAGAAAAACAAACAACCAAACCTACGAATGGTTATTATGTCATTTATTCAGAAAGTAGTTCTGGGAAAGGTTGGGTGCATTATGACTCGAGTCTTGATCGAAAATTCCGCGTCGCTACAGACAAGGACTTCAAGAGCGGTGTTCCCGCTGATGAAACGATGTACATTTGGAAGTTACAAAACGGTTCAGATGACACATTCACTTTACAGTGTTTGAACGAAGGAGTTTATATTCCTGCAGATGCTGGCGCGAATCAGAATATGAAAGGCACGACTACTGCCAATCTTGCATTGACTGAGGTTGTAAATGAGGGCATCATTATTGAGGGTGAATGGTATATTTCACAAACCAATTATCCGCACTCAGTTGATGGACAACCAGCAGCAACCACTTACATTCATACGAATACCCCTGGAGGTTATCCCAACTTGAGTTACTGGCCAAGCACAAGCCCTGACGGAACTTCTATTCGTGCACAATTCTTTAAGATTACTTCACTTGAACCTGCTGACCTTGAGGTAATATACAAATTCAACGATGAAGTGCTTGAGGAATATAATGTGAATACATTTTTGGTGAAAGGTTCTCCTTACACAATACAGAATCCTCTTTCAAACAAGTACCTCACTATTGCCGAGTGTGATGTTAACGGAACTCCCTTGGAAGCAGTTGATGGCGAGTTTGTTACCACAATCAATGATGCTACTACGATCACTGTAACATTGAAGGAAGAATTGCCCTTTAGAGTTTCAACAGACTTCAATTCTGCTACATGGTATTACATGCAAATTAATAGTGGTGGTTGGGAATTTGTGAGAAACAATGGTGAAGCCCCCTATACAAATACCACGAACAGATCAGACCTCAATGAAGGTTGCCAATGGGCTTTTGTAGGTGACGCCCTTAATGGATTCAAGATTCTCAACAAAACGGCTGGAGCAAATCAAACTTTGAGTTTTGACGGCACTGTCGCCAATGGAACTGTGGCGAAGATGAAAGAGGAGGACAAATTATGGACTATTGAAAAGGGTAACGGTGGTTTCGTAATTCGTCAAGGAGCTGATGAATGTCTTAATGACTTCAATGATGAATTGAAGATATGGAAGGACCCCTCATCTCCCCAAGGTGCTGGCTCTGCATTCAGAGTCTTAAGCACATCTGTTACAGAACTTACCAATTGGAACAATTTGTCGTACTATGTTCTTAACGCAGAACGCTCACCATTGATTTACAGCACCACAGAAGGGAAAACAACAAAATTGAGTTCAGGTATGGTTGATGGCATCTCCCACAATGTTGATGACATCAATCAGCAATTCATTATTGCTCGCACCAGCAGCATTCCTGAAGGTTACTATTACCTTTACAGCATGGGGGCGAAAAAGTTTGTAGGCGCAGACTTATCGTTCACAGATTTCCCTGAACCCATACTTTCATTTGAACCTTCGGGCGATAAGCTCTACCCTTGGTTTGTGAAGATTAACGACAAGTATGTGGTTCCCGGCGCCAATGGTACAGATGGTAACAAAGTGTATCATGTAGAAACTCCTGCTAATGACGACGGTAAGCGTTACCAAATCGTAGATGCACAGAAGGCCTTTGATTGGGAAAACGACATGTCAATATTTACAAGTATTGAACGTGCAGAGGGCATGCTTACTGAAGGAAGTCAGTTGAGAAACGATAAGGTATATACGGTTTCTACTTACGACCGCGGTTATTGGTATTACCTTGAAGGGAAGGACGCTATGTGGTCTACGGTAAAGGCTGGTGTTGATGTTAATAACTCAGATCCTGAACCATTGCAGTTTGCATTCCTCACGGTTGCAGAAAAGACCTATTTGTATAGTGTTGGCGCCAAGAAGTTCGTGGTGAAGTCGGGAAACAATACTGCATATTCTGACGACCCCACACAGGAAGTAGTGTTTTTAAAAGGTCAGGGCAGCAAGTTCTATCCCTTCGTGGTAGCATTTGTTGATGGTGAAAACCAACATCAAATAGCAATCTCTAACACCTATGATATCCCTATCATTACATATTGGAATGACTTGGACGACCCTGGCAATACCGTTGAAATTCGTGAAGTTGATGACTATGATTTTACAGATGTGGTAACTAAGATTGAGGAGTATTTGATAGAAACTACGCTCAAATCTGGATTGACTGACCTTATTACGGAAGCGAATGAACTGAAACTCTTATTTGATCAAGATGTTCAAGATCAATTAACCGCAGCAGTAACCGCAGCTCAAAACGTACTTGCTCAGGATTCTCCTACCGCAGACGAGTTGAATGAACAAATCACTCTCCTTACAAATGCAATTAATAGCGTAAAATATGTACGTGAAATTACAGGATTCCAAAATGGTTATGTATACACATTTGTAACTAAGCGTGGATGGATGGGTGCTAAGGAAGGTAATAACAATGTCATTTCTACAGCAAAAGCTGCGCACAATCTAACAGGCGAAAAGGGCAATGCTAACTTCCAATGGACAGTTTACACATCTGAAAGTGGTCGCAAGTACTTGTACAACATTGGTAAGGGGCAGTTCATGGGGTTGCAGACTGCGAACAACACATCGGTTCCCTTCGTAACATTCCCTACAGGTCTTACTTTTACTTTCAAGAAGAGTAATGTTGCCGAATATCCCATCATGTACTCTACCGATAACAGCGGAGTAGTAAATCATAGCGCTGATCATGGAGATGGAGTTGTTACATGGACTGGAGGTTGGAATAACCTCAATGACGAAGGTAGCAACCACAAGGTTGCAATCGTGAACAAGATTAGTGATGAAACTCTTAATGCAATCGCTGCTACAGTTACAAAGGCTGAAGCTTATGATGCTTTAGTGGTTGCTTACAATCAGGTTGCTTTCAAAATTGCGAATCTCAACGAAGCACTTGGTTATTATTCAACTACAAGCGCTAATCCAACAGAAACATTTGCAGCCCTTGAAGTACGCAAGAACGCTGTTACAGAGGAAACTGAATTGAGCAACATCAATAAAATCACTGATGATTTAAAGGAATTTGATAAGACATTCAGTCTTAACGTACCTGAAACTGGTAAGTTCTACCGCTTCAAGCATAACTATGGTGGTGAAGTCGGTGAATTGTATGTTCAAGCACAGGTTTCTAATGCTTCAGGAAAGGGAAATGCAATGCTGATGAGTGGGGACAAAGATGCGGTTTCTATCTTCTATTATGCTGATGCTAAGTTGCTCTCTTACTCTCAAGGTTTGTATGTAAAGGAATCAGGAGATACAAGAGGACTTCAAAGTGTAGGTGCAGAAGTTGGTACTGCTAAATTTGAGGCTGGTACAGTTGGCGGTAAGCTTGGTATCTTTGCGGGTGACTCTTTCCACGCGAATGAATCAAATGGTATTCGTTTCATTGACCATTGCCCAACTGTACACAATTCAGCACACGACTTCACAGTTGAAGAAGTAACTACCCTCCCCGTAACCGTAAGCAGCGTTGGTGTGGCTACATTGTACACTCCCGTGGCGCTTGAAATTCCTGCAGATGTGAATGTATATACTGCGGTTCAGGAGGAAGAAAATAATGTTGCATACTTGAAGTTGCAGTTGGTAGAAACGGGTTACATCCCTGCTAACACTGGGGTTATCCTTGAGGCAGAGGCTGGCACTTATGATTTCAAGGTGACAGATGAAGAGGTTACTGAATTTGGCGCAGAAGAAAATGTACTTACTGGTAAGTGTGAAACATCTAATATGAGAACAGATGTGAAAGTGTATACTTTGCAGAAACCTACAGGTAGGGATTTAGGATTCTATCTCTTTAATGGCACAAAAGCCATTACAGGTTTCCGTTCTTGGTTGGAACTTCCTAATGACTCACCAGTTCTATCATTCCGCTTCAAGTTTGGTACTACAACAGATATTGAGTCACTCGTTACACTTCAAAACGCTAAGGCTATCTACGACCTCTCAGGTCGCCGTGTAGAAAACATGGACAAGGGTATCTATATCGTTAACGGTAAGAAGATTGTGGTGAAGTAAATTTAGGAGTGCAACTTGCTTGCGTCGATTCAAGCAAGTTGCCCCTCTTCTCCCTTTGGGGGATTTGCAGATTATTACTAATTGCGACCATTTCATAGTTGACTGCAACTCATAAATGGTTACCATAAATCCACTATAAATATGAAGAAAAAATATATAGTTCCCTCTCTCGACCTCTTTGATTTCGAGCCTGAACACATTGCTACATTGAGTCGTATGGATATGAATGAAGAAGGCGGTGAGGACCAAATTTTAACAAATAAGCGCCAAGAAAATTGGTCACAAAAGCCGGGTTGGTCAAACCCCGCTCCCTGGGAAGAATAAACTAAGGCATAATGAAAGCAGTCCTGGCAATACGCTGGGACTGCTTTTTTTTAAGTGAGGAGTGAGGAGTGAGTAACCCTTGCGGAATGAAACTTCGGACGGCGGAAAAGGTCCGGATGGCGTGGAAAAACCGGATGGCGTGGAAGAACCGGACGGCGCTCTCCCCCTGTTTATAGGGGGAGGGGACCAGCTCTGCTGGTGAGGGGGTGCTTGAACACGCACCGCATGGCATACTCCTAACTACTCACTCCTAACTACTCACTATATTCTGCACCCCCTCACCGCCAAGGCGGTCCCCTCCCCCTATAAACAGGGGGAGAGCGCCGTCCGGTCTGTACCCAATCCGGACAATCACTCCGCAAGGGTTACTCACTACTCTCTACTCACTACTCACTCTTACACACCCCAATTCTTGCCCATATCCAAAGATATTCCTACCTTTGCATATCGTGGGGTGGTATTCCCTAAAGTGACAACGCAAATCTATTATCATTATCTAATAATCAACCACATGACAAAGAAAATCATTTTGGCACTCGTTGCCTTGGTATTGTGTCTGCCTACGGCGGTTCAGGCGAAGGTGGAGCACTTGTTGCCCAAACCTCAAGAGGTGACGGTGACACCTGGTGTGGCGTTCGCGTTGAGCGGTGCTGTCAGCATCAATTATGCCGATGGCGTGGCTGCGTGTGAACTCTTGGAAGAAGTGTTCACGGAAAACGGTTGCACCATTGCTACTGGCGGTAAGGCGGTGAACGTAAGTTACGTGCAGAGCATTGATGGTGCACACGACTACGCACTTCACGGCTACGACAACGAAGCCTACACCTTGGAAATTACTGCCAACGAAATCAACATTACGGCAGTGACGGCTACGGGTGTGATTCGTGCAGCACAGACTCTTGCGCAGTTGGCGGAGGGTTACGAAGGTGCGAAGGCGCTCGAAGGACTCACCATGAAGGACTGGCCCGCATTTAAGTTGCGCGGTTACATGCACGACGTGGGTCGTTCGTTTATCTCTATCGATGAACTCATCAAGCAGGTAGAACTCTTCTCACGCTTTAAGATCAACACCTTCCACTGGCACATGACTGAAAATCAGGCATGGCGCTTTGAGGTGAAGGCTTACCCCCAGCTCACCTCTTCGGCAAGCATGACACGCTTCCCCGGACAGTATTACACGCAGGATGACTGCAAGCGTTTGCTGGCGGTGGCGAAGAAGCACGGTGTCATTGTAATTCCCGAAATCGACATGCCCGGTCATAGTGAAGCCTTTGAGCGCGCTATGGGTTTTGGCATGCAGACAGAAGATGGTAAGGCAGTGCTCAAGAAGGTGATTGATGAAGTTGTCGCTGTGTTTGAAGGTGTTCCCTACCTCCACATCGGTGGTGACGAAGTTTCTACCACTGCTGCTTACCTCAACGAAATGATTGCCTATGCGGAAAGCAAGGGTACGAATGTTAAGGGTGGCCTTTGGAACCCCATTAACGGTATCGGTCAGGATGCACTCCATCACACATTGGCACAAATGTGGGGTACACGCGGTTACTTGGCAACAGGTAAGGCAAACATTGACTGCCGCTATAACTACACGAACCACTTTGACGTATTTGCCGACCTCGTAGGTATCTACAAGAGCAACATCTACTACCACGCACAAGGTACACCTGAAGTAGCAGGCGCGATTTCAGGTTGTTGGAACGACCGCAAGGTGGCTACGGAAGTGGACATCATGGCGCAGAACAACGTGTGGGCAAACGTGATTGCTACAGCAGAACGTGCCTGGATGGGTGGCGGTAAGCGCTACATCGACAACATGACCAACACGCCCAATAACTTGAAGGTAGACGGTGGTCACGGCGGTGTGATGCTCCCCAACTCGGGTGAAGAATACGAAGAATTTAAGAGTTGGGAAACACGTTTCCTCTTCCACAAGGCAAACTCGTTGAAGGGCGAACCTATTCCTTACGTTAAGCAAACCAACGTGCGCTGGCGCATTACGGATGCCTTCCCCAATGGCGGTTCGGAAACGGCTGCCTTTGGTCCTGAAACTGCGGGTACGACTGCGGCAACGGACCTTCTCCCCGAAGTATATACTCACAAGGGCAAGACCTACTACACAGGTATGGCGACAGGTGCGGGTATCTACTTGGCGCACACTTGGGGCAATAGCATTATCGATGCTTACTACAAGAATCCGCAGTACAACCACACGGCGTATGCTTGGACTTATGTATATTCTCCCGAAGCACAGACTGTAGGTGCACAGATTGAATTCCAGAACTACAGCCGCTCGGAACAAGACGGTGCTGCCCCCGCAGGTAAGTGGGACCACTTCGGTTCGAAGATTTGGGTGAACGGTGAGGAAATCGCTGCGCCCACTTGGGACAACACGGGTGTGAGTGTCAATAATAAGGAAGTGATGTTGAAGAACGAGAACTTCCCCGGTCGTAAGCCCATTCAGGTGACTTTGAAGCAGGGTTGGAACAAGGTGTTCCTCAAACTCCCCTACTTCAACAAGGGTTACCGCTTGAAGAAGTGGATGTTTACCTGCGTCTTCACCGACCTCGAAGGTGTCAACGCTGTGGACGGTTTGATCTACTCGCCCAACCAGTGCATGGATGAAACAACAGAAGCTGTAGCAGCAAAGATTAGTGAAATCAAGCGCGACCGCGGTGCGTATGTTGGTACGTCGGTAGGTCTTTGGAGCGAAACCGCTGCTGCGGAATTGGACGCCAAGGTGGCAGAAATTGAAGCTACTTACAGCGCAACCATGACGGCAGAAGAACGTGCGGCTCAGTTGGCGGCACTTACTGCAGCATGGGCTGCCTTTCAGGCAAACCTCACGGCGGAACACATGAACCAACCCGTGAGTGGCAGTTACTACCGCATGTACACTCCCCAGCGCGACAACCGCTACCCCACAGGTAAGGGCGCAGGTCAGGCAATTATCGGCGAGCAGAACCCTTCTACCAATGCTTCTATCTGGCAATTTGTAACACGCGCCGATGGTTCTTATAACATCATCAACCTTGCGGACGGCACATATATTTCTCCCGCAAGCAATAACAACACGGCGCTGAATTGTGTAACAGCGGAACCAACGAAAGGGTGGACATTGAAGCCCGCGGCTACTATCGGTCAGGTCATCGTAACTTGCGGTAACGTGCAGTTTAACCAAACCAACGGTGGACAGAGTTTCAAACTCTACAACTGGGGAGACGGTACGAACACGACAGACGGCGGTTGTCAATATGCTTTTATTGAAATTATCCCCGACCTCGCCCCCAATGCGTTTGCCTTTGTGGGCGGCACGGAGTTTCAGGCATACCCCTATGCAGCACCTGCGAACGTAGCGTCACAAGTATTTTCAAAGGAGAACATCACCATTGCTATTGACGTGACGATGCCCGCTTCATTGAGCAACAATACACGCTATGCTTTGGTATGTGGCGCCGACCCTACGAAGGGGGTTACTGGTGCAACGAAGACTAACTCGCCCTATGTAGGTTTTGGTCTTAACGGCAGTAACCCCGTATACCTCCCCTCTTCGGCAAGTGGCGATAAGTTCACCTACAGAGATCATTCTTTTGCAGGCAACACGAACTACAAGGTGGTGTACGTGATTGACAAGGCGGCGCAGACCTTTAAGATTTATGTTAATGGTGCGCTGAAGAGCACAGCAACTTATCCTATACAGGGTTACGAACTCCAGTCGTTCAGCAACTTTGCGAGCAACGCGAATACGAAACTTTACATCGGTGGTGGCGTTGTAAACAATACTACAGCTCACGATAAGTTTGGTGGTAAGATTCACTCCGTACATTTCTTCGAAGGTGCGCTCAGCGCAGAAGAAATTTCGATGATTGACTATGCGAAAGTGCCTGAAAACAGTGTGGTAAGCAGTCCTGAAGAATTTATCAAGGGCGGTATCTACACCTTCGTAACTACTCGCGGTTGGATGGGTGCTACGGCAGACAACAGCAATGTCATCTCTACGGCAAAAACTAACGTAACTCCTGCTGCTGATAACGCAAACTTCCAATGGACGGTTTACAAGTCGTTTAATGGTAACTACTACCTCTACAACATCGGCAAGCAACAGTTTATGGGTGTTCAGAGCACGAACAACGCAAGCGTTCCCTTCGTCAGCACTCCCGCAGGCAAGACTTTGACGTTCAAGCAGAGCGGTTCTGAAGAATATCCCATCATGTTCTCTACCGACAACGCCGGCGTAGTAAACCATAGCGCCAACCACGGTAGCGGTCTTATCACTTGGACAGGCGGTTGGAGCAATCCCAACGATGCAGGTAGCAACCATAAAGTAACGCTTGTAGGTATCCTTCCCGCGGAAGAGCTTCAGAAGATTGCCGACCTCGTAGAGGCATACGACAAGGGACTTCCCGTAACAACTGTGATTGAGGGACTCGAAGAAAACAATCCCAACATTTACCTCGGCAGCGTAAGAGCTACTAACGCAACAGGCGCTCTCACTACAAAATTGCAAAAGGGTGAAGGCACAACCTTCTTCAGTTTTGACGGCACACAGACTACGACTATCGACTTCACTCGTGCGTACCGCGGATTTGAATTCCAGGGTTACTTCGTGGGCGAAGAAAGTTTGGGCACAAGTTTTGAACTGACTCAAGAACTTCAGGAGCGTATTACAGAAGAAAATCCCCTCGTTGCTAAGTTCACAACAACAGAAGATGTAACCCTCTTCTCTGACAACGACCCCTTCTCTTACCGCATCCCCGCTATTGGCAAGACTTCTACAGGTCGCCTTATTGCCGTAAGCGACTACCGCTATAGTTTGGACGACATCGGTCGTTACAATTACGGCACAGCAAATCCCGGTATCGACCTCGTGATTCGCACCAGCGACGACAACGGTAAGACTTGGAGCGACAAGCAAACGATTGCAGCCGGTTCACGTGTTCGTGGCACAGACGACTGTGCTTACGGCGACGCAGCGATTGCAGTTGTGGGCGAAAAGATTCTTGTAATGGCAGCTGCGGGCGACGTGATGTTTGGCAACGGTAGCGCTACAGCACACAACAGAGCAGTGCGCGTGTTCAGCGAAGACAACGGTGTAACTTGGACTAAGCAAGACATCTCTGAAACCCTCTTCCTCGGCGATGATGCTACTATCAAGAACGGTTATACTGCCTTCTTCGGCAGCGGACGTTTGGCTGTTGATGAAAACTATAACGGCACGGGCAAACCACGTATCTACGGCGCCCTTTTGTTGAAGAAAGCATCGGGCACAGGTAACTACGTAATTTACACCGATGACCTCGGACTCACTTGGAACATCCTTGGTGGTAGTCAAGACCCTGTTGCGAGTCAAGACGAACCTAAGGTAGAAATTCTTCCCAGAGGACAGATTCTTTTGAGTATTCGCCGTGGCGGTGGCCGTCAGTTTAACGTGTTTACGTATACCAACAAGGACACTAACAAGGGTACTTGGGACAACAATGTGAACGGTTGCGGAAACGGTGGTAGTAACACGTGTAACGGTGAACCTTACCTTGTTGACGCCGTAAATGCTGACGGCAAGGCGGTGAAACTCTTGTTGCAATCACAACCTAAGGGTGGTAGCGGACTTTATGACCGTCGTGACGTCACTATTTGGTATAAGGAAGTGAAGGCGGCTACAAACTACACCGCTGCTTCTATTGCTGAAAACTGGACAGAAGGTTTGCAGGTAAGTACGCAGCAGAGTGCTTACAGCGCAATGACGTTGCAGGACGACGGCAAGATTGCCTTCTTCTTCGAGGAAGCACCCTGCTTTGGTGATGACCAGGCGAAGGGTTACTGCATGGTTTACACGCCCCTCACTATCGAAGCCATCACCAAGGGTAAGTACAGCACTCCCGAGGGAGATGCAACCGGCATCATTGGAGCGCCCACGCTCAACGCCAATACAAATATCTACGACCTCTCAGGTCGCTGTGTTGAGAAGGCAAGCAAAGGTGTGTATATTGTAAATGGCAAGAAGGTGGTCTACTAAAACCGCTCATTGCTCAAAATATTTTGACAGAAACAAGGTCTTGGCGTCAACCCAGGACCTTGTTTTTATTTGGCACACTGCCCCACTTGCAACGTTGTGACAATCCCGATGGTCGGAAATAAAATCTGCCGCTCCTCCCAGCATTTCACTAAAAAATTGTACATTTGCATATTAACTGTTATCACCCTCCTCCACGAATCCCACAAATATGGACCACCTTATTACTCATACCGACGCGCGCGGCAGTCTCACCATCGTTGAGGCGCAGAAGGATTTTCCGTTTTCTGTCGACCGCGTTTATTGGTTGCACAGCGTACCCGAAGGCGCAGAACGCGGTTATCATGCCAGTCGCACCTGCTACGAATATCTTGTGGCGATGAGTGGAAGCGTAGAGATTGTGTTAGAAGACAAGGAGAGGCGCCAAACTTACCTGCTCTGCAAGAAAGACGAAGGGCTTATCGTGCCGCCCTACACTTGGATTGAACTCAAGAAGTTCTCCCCTGACGCCGTCCTGCTGGTACTTGCTTCAGACGGCTACCAACCTGAGAGTTACATCAATGATTATGATGAATTTCTGAAGGAAATTCTTTGAGGTTTTGAGGTTATAAGGTCGCTTCGCTCTTAGGTTTTAAGGTCATTAAGGTCTTGTGCCCTGCGCACACCCCGCAAGGAACTCCTCACTACTAACTACTAACTACTAACTCCCCACTAAAACCGTGCCCAACGCCACCTACCCCATCCAGCGCTACACTCCAGCGCTACGCGATACGTGGGACGCTTTCGTCAGCGCCTCACGCAATGGCACGTTCCTGTTGCAGCGCGGGTTTATGGATTATCATGCCGACCGCTTTACGGACCACTCGCTGCTCTTTTACCGCAACGAGAAACTCATCGCCCTGCTTCCTGCCGAAGAACGGGAGGGATGGTTGACGTCTCACGGCGGCTTGACCTACGGAGGGTTTATTGTAGGGGCAGATGGAACTGCCGTAAGCACGTTAAAATGCTTTGAGGCTTTGAAGCTTTACCTGAAAGAAGAAACTCAGATTCACACCCTGCGCTACTCCCCGCCGCCCAGTTTTTACGCCACCTACCCCACGGAGGAAGACCGCTACGCCCTCTTCCGCCTCGGCGCGCGACTCTCGTCGCTGAAACTCTCATCGGTCATCCCCTTGGGCGCACCACTGCCCCCCAACCAGTTGCGCAAGCGTAAGGCAAAGGCGTGTTTACAGGCAGGTTTACGCCCCGTAAATACGGCAGACTGGGCAGCATTTTGGACGGTGCTTAAAGAAAACCTTGCGGCGCGCCACGCCACCCAACCCGTACACACGCTACAAGAGATTTTGTTGCTCCGCGAACGCTTCCCCGAGCACATCCACCTGCACTGCACGGCCGATAGTGAGGGAAACATACACGGCGGTTGCGTCGTGTTTGAAACAACCACCACCGCCCACGTGCAATACATAGCCTCAACGCCCTACGGACGCGAAGTCGGCGCACTCGATGGACTCTTCCAGCACCTCATTCAAGAGGTGTACGCCCACAAACAATGGTTTGACTTCGGCATCAGCACCGAGCTGGGCGGCGCACTACTCAACGAGGGCCTCGTGATGCAGAAAGAGGGGTTCGGAGCTCGAGCGGTGAACTATGAAACATGGGAACTTTTGATAAAGGAGGAAAGCCGTGAGGAGTAATGCCCCAAACGGTTTTTCTCCTTCCGTTTTTTCGGCACAAAACCCCTATTTTTTACCCCTATTTCTGAGGCAAAAAAAACTATATCTATTGTAGTAAAAATTATTAGTAAGAAAAAATAAATTATTAGTAACCTTTTTTAAAATATGTTACTAATAATTTTCAGCGTTAGAGACCCCTATTTAACTGCTTGTATATAAAGCATTTGCGCAAATA